>CAJTMS010000018.1 GCA_910577155.1 uncultured Mailhella sp. | reverse complement strand
AGAATAAAAAATATTTTGAAAAAATTTTTGTCCTAAGCTCTTATTTTGATATGGTAATTTTATGTTTTTTAGAAAAATAAAGATATTTTGAGAAATATTGAGTAAAATTTTTTTATTTTTGTTGAAAAATTATTTGATTTTTTGTTGAAAAAATACCTTGACATTGTTAAACCGCATGTTTATTTGCATTTTTGCTGGTAATTCTTTCTCAAATAAAATAAATAACATATTGTATTTATTAGTCTATTTTTTAAATGTATTTGTGGATAAGTTTCTTTGCCGGGGGGAGTAATTATAATTTTCTTGTGATAGTTTTATTCAGAAAAAGTGTATATTAAGGATTTTATGGAAACGCTATGGACACAAATTCAATCTCGGTTGCGCGAAATATTGCCGGAAGCTGAATATTCTGTATGGATTGCAACCTTGAAAGGGGAAGTTGAGCATAAAAACGAAATCCCCTGCCTTACGCTTTATGCACGGAATGCGCATATTGCAAAATATTTGCGTAAATATGGCGTGTTATTCCAAGAGGCAACAGCAAAAGTTTTAGAAATGGAAAACAGCGCTCTGGTTGATGTTGCGTATGAAACGTTAAATACCGACACAACAATTATCAAGCCTTTTTCTGTGGAAGATGTCGCCAAAAGTATTGCAACAGCACCTTCCATGCTCGCAACAGGGAAAAATACTCAGCTTCTTTTACCTCTTCGTTACAGCTATGAACAGCCGATAGAATTTAAACATTCCTTTGATGATTTCGTTGTCGGTCCTTGTAACAGACTTGCCATGGCAGCAGCAGAAAATATTATTCAGGATAATGCTTTGAGTAATATGCTTTTCCTTTCTTCCTGTTCCGGGCTTGGCAAAACCCATTTAACGCAGGCTGTGGGCATGGCAATGCAGGAAAAAGCAAAAAATCTGCCCTTAAATGTTGCCTATGTTTCTGCTGAAACCTTTACTTCTCAGTTTGTGCAGGCAAGTCTTTCCAAAGATTTTGACAAATTTCGGCAGCGCTATAGCCTTTGTGATATGCTTTTGCTGGAAGATGTGCATTTCTTCCATGGAAAAGACAAAACGCAGGAAATGCTCCTTTCCATCATCAAGGCTATCCATGCCCGCGGGGGAAAAGTTGTTTTGACAAGTTCTTTTGCACCAAAGGATCTTGAGGGCTTGGACAGTTATCTTGCCTCACAGTTTCAGTCCGGCTTTGTAGCCAGTATTGAAAAACCGGATATGGAAACCCGTTTTAATATTTTGGTTGAAAAATCAAAGAAACTGGGACTTATTTTGCCGGAAACCGTTGCAGAGCTTATGGCAAAGCGTATTGATGCCGATGTGCGTATGCTTGAATCCTGTCTGCAGAACGTCGTCTTCCGCGCAAAGGTTTTAGGAACTGAAATTACCGAAGATCTTGTTTATGATGTTATTAATCAGGTTTCCCATGCTGAGCCGTGTTTTGATTTACCCAGTATCGTGGATATGGTATGCAAAGGTTTTGGGGTAACAAGGCAGCAATTGCAATCCAATTCCCGCTGCAGAAATAATGTGTTAGCACGGAATTTGGCTTTTTATTTGCTCCGCAAGCACACTGATTTAACGCTGGATGAAATAGGACAAGGCTTTAACCGCCGCCATTCTACAGTCATAAAAGGGATTTCATCCCTTGAAGAAGAAGTTTCAAAAGAAAGTCCTGTTGGCAGACAGCTCAATGATATGATCCAAAAAATTGAAAAAAATTGCGGCAAAAAGAAAAAATAAATTTTTTTATGGAGAATTATTTCCGTATCCCTTAAAAAGCAAATCCCTTCTGAACAATAGTCCAGAAGGGATTTGCTTTTTAAAATATTTTCACTTAATACTAAGAATTATTATTTTTCAAGGAGAAGACTTTTCCAGCTACCAAAGGCGGCGAAGCCGTTTCTCTTATGTCGAGCTTGCGAGACTTGCGGTAGCCGTTGTCAACTTTGTTGACTTACGGATAGCGACAGCAGAGATAATCATTTCCTCCATAAAAAGAAAATTTTATAATTATCTTTTGTAGTTATAAAATCAATCGGATACGAAAACAAAGCAAAATTATTATTTTAATATGCTATAAAACTTCACAGCCGTCTTCAGTTATTCTGACCATGTATTCCCAGCGTATTCCGCCGTAGTCCCCATAATATAAACCCGGTTCAACCGTGACAATCATATTGGGCTGCAGCAGGCGTTTGCTGCGCAAACTTAGACGTGGTTCTTCGTGGGTGTCGAGCCCGACACCATGTCCAAGGGAATGGGTAAAGGCTTTTTCTACGCCGTATTTTTCAAATATTTTGCAGGCGGTCAAATGTGCTTCGCTGCAGAGAACACCGGGGGCAAGGATTTTTATCGCTTCTTGCTGGGCTTCCTGCACTTGTTCAAGCATGCTTTGAAAACGCGGATCAATTGTCTTTCCAAACCAAAAGGTTCTGGTCTGATCTGAACAATACCCATGATACCTTGCTCCTACATCAATAAGAATATGGCAATTTTCAATAAGCTTTGTATTCGGATCCGGAATATGGTGGGGGCGGGCTGCGTGTTTATTTATAGCAACAATGGGGGGAAAGCTGTTTTCTGTTGCTCCGTGTTTTCTAAAAAAGAACTCTATTTCCAGAGCAAGATCGGTTTCGCTTTTGCCTGTTTCAAAAATGCTTGGCAGCCACGCAAAAAGCTGATGATTAAGCGCAACAGAATCTTTGAGCGCTTGGATTTCTGTTTCATCTTTTATGACACGCAGCTCTTCAATCAGCCCGTTACAAGGCTCAAAATTCATGCCTTGAGAGAGATGTTCATAAAAATGATGGCTGATAATTTTGCTTTCAAAACCGATTTTGCCATGAACAGTATCTTTTAAAAAGGCACGGATATCTTCCAGCTGGTTGGAATAAATGATAATATTTTCTTTGTCCCACAGGGATTTTGCCGCCTCATAAAAACGAGAATCTGTAAAAAGAATATCTTTGCCGTTTTTTTGGATAAGAATATGCCCGGAGCTTTCATTGCATTGTCCGTCATGCAGTTCAAAACCGGAAAGGTAAAATCTGTTGGTCGGATAGCTGACAAGCAGGGCATCGAGTTTTTCTTCAGTAAGTTTTTGCCGGACTTTTTCACGGCGTTTCAAATAAGAGGATTTCATAGGGATTTTTTTTGTAATTGTTTGTGTTCTTTGATTATTTTATAACCATTTTGCATGAGGTTTTTCGCTAAATATTCCACCATGGCAACAGAGCGGTGATAACCTCCTGTGCAGCCAATGGCAATGCAAAGTCTGTATCTTCCTTCATTATTGTAGGCGGGGAGTATGCTGAGCAAAAATTCAAGCAGTGTCTTACGGAATACTTGTGCCGGTTCTTCTTTAAAAATATAATCAACAACTTTTTGCTGGAGTCCTGTACACTCACGCAGTGAGGCATCAAAAAAAGGATTGGGCAGGCAGCGCATGTCAAAAACAAGGTCTGCATCTTTGGGTATACCATATTTATACCCAAAACTCATGATAGTAATCCACATGGATGGGTTGTTTTCAACACTTTGGGAAAAACGTTTTTGGAGAGAGCGGGGTAAATCGTGGATAGAAAAACCTGTTGTATTAATGATATGATCGGCAATATTGCGGATTTTAGCAAGGCGGTTTTTTTCTTCGGAAAGGGCAGCTTCCAGTGAATAGCCTTCTTGTTCAAGGGGGTGCGGGCGTCTTGTGGAAGCATAACGCTTTAAAATACTGTCATCGTCCGCTTCAAGATAGAGCAGGGTTGTTTTAATATTTTTTTGGCGATTGTTTGTAAGAATAGGCAGGAGATCTGCAACAGGATCAGTAAGATATTTGCGTTTTAAATCAATACCTAATACAATTCCTCGAAAATGCCGCATTTCAGGCTTTGAGGCAAGGCTGATGAGTTCAGGAGCAATGGAGGCAGGGATACCGTCGGTGGTAAAAAAGTTCATGTCTTCAAAAACTTGAATGGCAGTACTTATTCCGGAGCCTGAAAGTCCGGTAATAATAAAGACTTCAACTTTATTATCGATATTCTCTTCATCCATGGCTGTACCCCATAAAAAAAGGGAGTACGGCTACTCCCTTTTTTTCGTTATACCGTTTTAAACAATTGGATCAATAACGCCAAAATCACCGTTATTTTTGCGGTAAACAACATTGATGCGTTCAAGGTCGGCATTGATAAAGACAAGGACTTCGCTGTTGCTTTGCTGCAATTGAATAATTGCTTCGTCCATGTGCAAAGGTTTGGGGGCAAAGTTTTCTTCACCGTTCACAACCTGTATGCCGTCTTCTTCAATAACATCATAGCTGTAAACATCAACATTGACATCACGGCTTTTGTGGCGGCTGTGTAATTTTTCGCATGAACGGCGAACTTGTGAACTAATCTTATCACTAATCATATCAATGGTTGCATACATATCTTTTGAAGATTCCGTTGCATTAATATTTAAACCTTCACCGGTAAGCGAAATTTCAACTTTTTGGTGATATTTGTCAACGCTCAGCAAAACCTGCATTTGCAGGGCAGGAGATTTTCCCAGAAAACGTGCAATTTTTTCAAAACGGCGCCGTGCATATTTTTTTAAGTGTTCAGAAGGCTCAAAATTTTTAAAAGTAAACTCAATGTTCATACTGCCTCCTCCTTAGAATTAATTTTCAGAAAGTACTCTTTCTGCTCTTAAATAGACTATAGCAAGTATTTTCCTGTCTGTCGATAGAAAATTGAAAAATAAAAAAGCTTGTATTTTTAAGAGGTAGCGTGTCTTTCATACTTTTTAGACTATTTATTTGTTTTGATACTTGTTGTTCTTTTTGTATGCACAGCCTCGTTCCTATAAAAGAAATGATATATAGGTCTGAAAAATTTTGCTCAACATGCACAAAAAGCACAGAAAGGGCAAAACAGTCATGGATAAAGTCCATAACTGTTTTGCAGCAAGGGGCTTGGGGGAATTATTCCCCAAAAAAGATATTTTGAGTTTTTGTTATCAAATTCTGTTCTTCAACAGTCAGTCTATACGATACCATGGAAAAAATGAATAAGAATACAATGGGGTAGTGATACGAAACTGTTTTACTTAGTTAATTTCGCTTTAAAATTATCGTATTCTGTTTGCAAACTTTCTATTAATTCTTTGACAGAAATAATAGATTTAATTTTGCAGACATTGGTGCCGCAAAATGCAAAACCTTTTTCCAGATTTCCCTGCATGGCGGCAATAAGGGCAGACGCAATGCAATAGGGTGTTTTTTCCTGCTGGCAGGTGCTGACACAGTGGAAGGCACAGTTGACCGGGCGTTTTTTACCTTCCCGTACCGCTTCAATAAAATTATTGAATAAAGCACGTCCGGGCATGCCCACAGGGCTTTTGATAATGGTTATATCTTCTTCCTTTGCCTGAACAAAGGCTTCTTTGAATTTGATATTGGCGTCACATTCATTGGTTGCCACAAAACGTGTGCCCATTTGCACACCGGAAGCACCAAGATCCATGATATTGGCAATATCTTCGCCGGAATAAATACCACCGCCTGCAATAACGGGAATGGCTTGTCCTTTTTTATCTTCAAGAGCCTTTACGGTTTCCACGACTTCCGGAACAATATGTTCAAGGCTGTGTCCCGGATCCGTGATTTCTTCGTATTTATAGCCAAGATGCCCGCCTGCTTTTGGTCCTTCAACGACAAAAGCATCGGGCAGAAGTCCTGTTTTTGCCTGCCATTTTTTGGCAATAACGGAGGCTGCCCGGGCAGAAGAAATAATGGGAACAAGTTTTGTTTTGAATTGTTCTTTTTTTTCTTCGCAGGTATCTAAAAAGATTTTAGGTAAATCCATGGGCAGACCTGCTCCTGAAAAAATAATATTTGCATGGCTTTCTATGGAAGCTTTGACCATTTCTTTAAAGGTGGTTAAAGCGACCATGATATTGACTCCTAAAATTCCGGTGGGACTGAGTTCCCGTGCTTTGATGATTTCATTTTTTAATGCACGGACATTGGCTTCAACAGGATTTTTGACAATATCAGGTTCACGCATACCAATCATTGCACCTGCAATAACACCAATGCCGCCTTGATTTGCCACAGCAGATGCAAGGCCGGAAAGAGAAATGCCAACTCCCATGCCCCCTTGGACAATGGGTAATTTGGCAATAAGGTCACCGATAGTGAGACTTGGAAAAGACATGACAGTTCCTTTTGTTAATTGTTAATCAAAAGATTAATATTTTTAATTAGTATAATAAAATTTTAAAAGGAATGCAATATATTTCCAGAAAAATAAAAAGTAGTTAAACTTTTGACTAATTAGTCTATAATGGAAAATTCCCCTTTGAAGAGTGTGCCGAAGTGGGTAGTGCAGGAAAGATAATCGCTTTCCAAATGGCTTACTAAAATTGTTTGCAGGGAAGTTTCCGTAATTTTATATTCTAAAAATTCTTTGAGTTCCTGCTTGTTGCGGGGATCAAGCCCTGAAAAGGGCTCATCAAGGAGTAAAAGAGCAGGCTTTCCGATAAGAGCACGGGCAAGAAGAACTTTTCGGGCTTGTCCTGTGGAAAGGGAACGGAAAGGGCGGTGGGCTAAATGGGAAAGATTCAATTGTGCAAGCAAATCTTGGATGATTTGTTCTTCTTCAGCCGTTTTATCCCGATATACACCAATATTTCCGTCAAATCCTGCAAAAAGAATATCGATAACCGTATCATTAAACGTATAATGGGTTTGCAGGGCATCGGAAATAAAATGGATTTTTTCTTTTATTTCATCAAGAACAGTCAGCAAAACCGGGGGCTTTTGCATATTCTGATACCAATTGCGGATAATTTTTCCGCCGTGGGCAATGGGTAAAAAGCCTAAAATACCATTGAGCAGGGTCGATTTTCCGGATCCGTTATGTCCGATAAGCGTCCACTGTTCTTTGGGGTGAATATGCCAGTTGACGTGCTTTACAATTTCTGCATGGTCTAAGTAAATGCTTGCATTTTCAAGGACAATTTCCATTGCCTGTTCCTGACTTTTGACAGCTTTTTCCTTTGGAACTGCTTGGTATTGTTCAGCCATTTTTATGCATTCGCTTTGGTTGCTGTTGTCAATTTCTGTCAATTTCCCCTGTTTCATTTCATAACAGCGTTTGATATAAGGAGGCAGAGGAAAAATATGGGTAGTAAGAACAAGCGTTGGCTGATGGGCTACTTTGCAGGTGGCAAGTTTTTCCAGCGTGTCCCAAAAGCGCTGCTGTGTTTTTTCGTCTAAGCCGTTTAATGGTTCATCAAGCAAAATAACAGGGCTTTTTTTCATAAGTGCCCGAGCAATAAGCATAATCCGAAGCTGCCCCTGAGAAAGTTTGTTGATAGGCGTATAGAGTAAATATTCTGCTCCTAATTGCTTTGCAATATCAACAGCTTGCAAAACTTCTTCTGTGCTTGGCTCACGGTATAGAATATAGTCATTGCTGCAGGCTGCCAAAATAATTTCCAGACAATTGACATGCCAATCCTGACGGGCATAATAATCCTGTTCCTTCGGCGAAATAATTGCACACATTTCCCGTGCGGAAAGGGGGGAATCGCTTGCTTTGCCGTTTTCGTACCAATAAATTTTTCCGCCGCTTTTAGGGCTGGGATAAATTTCTCCCCGCATGACCTGCAAAAATGTTGACTTCCCTGCTCCGTTTTCACCAATAATAGCAATATGCTCTCCTTGATTTAGCGTAAAATCAATATGGTTGAGAGCAAGGATTTCTTCTTTGTTTTCCGTATAATAGGAAAAGGTTAATTGCTTTGTTTCAATAAGTTTAGGCATATGAGAGTGCTGCAGTCAGAAGTTTTTTCTTTTCAAAATAATGTTGTTCCGTAAAGCCGTATTCTTTTGCATAGCCGTGCAGTTTTGGCAGGTCTTTGGCTATGGTATGGACACAGTGTCCGTCAGAGCCAAAGGTCAGGGGTATGGCAATGTCTTCGGCAATTTCCATCAGTGTCCTGCAAGGATAAATTTCCTGACAGGGCTTGCGCAGACCGGCAGAAGAAACTTCCATGCACAGTCCGTTTTCCTTGCAGGCAAGAAGAGCGTCTTCTGCAAGGTGTTTATTTTCTTTTATCCATGGCTCAAAACTTTCTTTACTGAAAATTTTGATTAAATCAGGATGGGCAACAATGTGGAAAAGTTTGCTTTCTGCCATTTTAATCATGGTTTTGTAATAGGCGGAATAATAGGCATGTTTTTCTTTTGTGAGGAGATTTTTCCAATGGCTTGCCTGATCATCAAAGCCCCACTTTTTGATAAAATGTATGCCTGCAATTAGATAATCATACGGATATTTTTCCGCACATTCCTGCATAAAATCGGGTTCGTCTTCAAACCAGTCAAGCTCAAGGGCAAGCAATACTTTTGTTTCTAGGTTTTTTTGCTTTATTTCCGTAACTTCATCAATATAATTTTGAAAGTGTTTATTTAAATGGTCACGGTATTCATTGGTATAGTCATAACCATGCGGACGGGGGGAATGTTCGCTAAAGCCATGGACAGAAAGTCCCTGTTTTTTCCCGGCTTGGAACATTTCAAAAACGGTATTGCTTCCATGACCGTAACAAGTGTGGGTGTGTAAATCAATAAGCATAAAAAACTCACTTTATAAGACAAGATGTTAAAGGAAATTGCTGCCCGGCAAAATAAAGAAAAATAGATGCGCAAGCCATGGCGTCAGAAAGAGCATGGTGATGCTGCAAATTGATATTGAGGGCATTGCACACGCAGTCTAAAGAATTTTTAGGAAGGTGCAAAAATTTTCTTGCTCCTTTGAGCGTGCAATAAAAAGGAATTTCAGGAATTTTTATTCCATATGCTTCAGCCGTTCCATATAAAACCCCTTTATCAAAAGGGGCGTTATGGGCAATAAAAGCTTCTGTGCCTTCTAAAAATGCGGCAATATCCTGCCACTGTTCGTCAAATCCAGGTTTGTCCTTGAGCATATCCCATGTAATACCGTGAAAATAGGCGTATTTAATCCAAGAGCGCGGAGGGCGGATTAAAGAATAAAAACTGTCAAGAATACAAGTATCCTGTATTTTTACCAGACCTACTGCACAGGCACTGTCTCTGCCATTGTCGGCTGTTTCAAAGTCAATCGCGGTATATATCATGCGTTGCTCGTTTAGTATCTGCCTTTTTATTTATTTATCTGCCGAAGTTTTCTTCCGTTTCCAACCCGGATAGTCATACGCTCTTTGTCAAAATATTCAAGTACAGGAATAGCATATTTTCTTGTAAGACCTTGAGATATTGTTTTAAAATCATTGGGGCTCATATCTGAATTATTTTGAAAGAAAAGGAATATTGCTTGCTTTATCTGTTCAATTTCAGCACGTAAAAAATACATGCCTTCCATGACTTTGACCAGTTTTTCTTCCTGAACAAGGAGAGCGAGCACATTGAGCATTTCTTTTTGGGAAACAGAAAATTTTTCACATAGTTCTTTTAAAAGAGGCGGGTTGTGGGGATTTTGCAGGAAAAAATCATAACACTCTTTTTTTATTGTACTTTCTTTTGTCGTGAGCGAAACGGTATGATTGGTTACGCAAAGCCCGTCTTCAATGCTGAGCAGCTTCTTTTGTTTGAGCAAATTGTTCAAAATACTTTGTGCCAGTTTGGCAGGTTCAAACTGGGAAAGGAGAGAAGCCTTTGGCATATATTGTTTAAGAGGCTCATTTTGATGATATTCCCGCACTTTTTGGAGCATAGTCTGCTCATATGCTTTAACATAGCAGTCAGCAAGATAGATTTTGTTTTCTTTGTCATACAGAATGCAGCGTTTTTGGGCGAGTAAGTCCTGCAATGCTTTTTCAAGTTTTTTTTCATCAAAGGGACAAAGAATCGCCAATTCTTTAAAGCTGATGCCTTTTTCATTGCCTAGTTTTAATTGTTCATAGAGGGCAGAATACTGTGCCTTGGAATCAAGGAAATTTTGCTCGATATCGAGAAAATCATCCTGAATTTTGCCCAGTTTCGGAAAATGGGGCAAGGGATTGAGAAGAGCAGCTCCTGCTATGGTTTGCAAAGGGGAAAAACTGCGCAGGACACATTTATCGCCAAAAACACCGCACATGGGCTCAGAAAAACGGATTTCACACAGGCATGTTTGGTTTGGTTCCAGTTTTTCCTTCTCTTTTAAATACAGTTTTGCCATGACTTCTTTTGTTCCATGGTGAAGATGTATTTCTGTTCTGTGCTTGATTGCTTTGGAAGCGGAAGCAAGGCAATGCAGTTTGGCAAGCCAGCGGGTGGAGGGGAAAAGTGTATGCGGAAAGGCAAGAATATCGCCCCGTTCAATATCACTGACTTCAATACCAGCCAGATTGACAGATGTCCTGTGTCCGGCAAAGGCTTTTTCCACTGTTTGCCCGTGATTTTGCATAGAGCGGATTTTTGTGGGGATATTTTTGGGCATAATGCACACTTCATCACCAAGGGAAGCGGAGCCGGAAAGAAGGGTGCCTGTGATCAATGTTCCGTGCCCTTTTAAACTGAAAACTCTGTCGATAGGCAGCCGGAAAAGGTCATTTCTGCGCTGGGGCTGAAGCTGATAATTTTTATCGATAATAGCCTTTTTGAGCGTTTCCAGTCCTTCACCGGTATAAGCAGAAACAGGGAAAATCGGGGCATTTTCTAAAAAGGTGCCTTTGGTAAATTCCTTGATATCATTGCAGGCAAGTTCCAGCATTTCCTTGTCAACGGTATCAATTTTGGTTAAGGCGATTATGCCTTCCCGAATATTTAAAAGTGAGCAAATTTCAAGGTGTTCTCTCGTCTGGGGCATAACGCCTTCATCAGCAGCAATGACAAGAAGAACAAAATCAATACCTTGAGCACCTGCAACCATGTTTTTGACAAATTTTTCATGACCGGGAACATCGATAATTCCCATGCGGATATGCTGTCCGTCTTTTTCAGGCAAATCAAACCATGCAAAACCCAGCTCAATGGTAATGCCCCGTTTTTTTTCTTCTTTGAGCCTGTCACACCGGATACCGGTCAGGGCGTGAATGAGCGTTGTTTTTCCATGGTCAATATGCCCGGCTGTACCCATCACAATTGCCATATGTACCTGCTTACCGAACGTATTGCGGAAGATTGATGAGAAGATTAGTCGTAAAAGAGGATATTCTTTCTAAAATCCATGGAAAGGCATAAATAAGCATGCCAAAAATAACACAGAGTTTGGGGATAAACGTAAGGGTTTGTTCTTGGATTTGTGTTGCAGCCTGGATAATACTGACAATGACGCCCACGGCAAGACCTGCCAGAAGCATAGGCAGGGCAAGGCTGAGGGTAAGTTCAATCGCACTGCGCATAAAACCGATAACAAATTCTGGACTCATATGATAACCTTAGAAAAGAAAACTGTTTACAAGGGAGCCAATAATTAAATTCCAGCCGTCTACAATAACAAAAAGCAAAAGTTTAAACGGCATGGAAACCATCATTGGCGGCAGCATCATCATACCCATGGCAAGCAAGGTACTGGAAACAACCATGTCCACAATCAGGAAAGGAATATAAATTAAAAAACCGATGCTGAAGGCGGTTTTAAATTCGCTGATAACGTATGCTGCAGCCAGCATAACAGTCGGTACTTCGTCTTTATTTTGCGGTGCGTCCATTTGGGCTATGGAATAGAAAAGGGATAAGTCTTTTTCTCTGGTATGCTTAAACATAAAATTCCGCAAAGGAATTTCTGCCCGCTGCAGGGCTTCGTCAAAGCCGATTATTTCCTGCAAATAGGGCTGCAGGGCATTGTCATTAATATCTTTTCCCACAGGATACATAATGATAACCGTCATAAAAATAGCTAAACTTGCTAAAATTTGCGTGGGCGGAATTTGCTGTATGCCCATTGCCTGCCGCAAAAAGTGGAAAACAATAATAATCCGCGTAAAGCTTGTCACTGTCATGGCAATGGCGGGAGCAAGGGATAAAATAGTAAAAAGGAATAAAATTTCAAGGGTTAACGCAACAGCTGAAGGCTCAACTTCTCCCCCCGCAAGGCTCATGGTAAAGGTTGGAATTGCTGCCAGAACATGAGAGGGGATAAGGATAAAACTAAGCGTCAGGAGTGTTTTTAAAGGGAACTTGCTGCATAAGCTCTTCAAATGTTTCCGCATGATTTGTTCCTGTTTTTGAAAGCAGATTGATATTTTTTTCCGTGACACCGAGCACAAGCCGTTCATCCAATACTTTGACAATAAGAATACTTTTTCCTTGTCCTAAGGGCAGCTGTCCTTCAAGATACATGCTGTCACGAGGCAGAAGTTTTTGGTTGGGCAAAAATCTTCCGTTTCCATATTTTCGCATTAATTTGAGGATATACCAAAAAACAAACAAAAGCAAAAGCATTATGCCAAGACCTTGGAAATAGTTTCCCCAGCCAAAGCTTGGGATAGGTTCATCTGTTGATGTTAAAAAAGGCTTTTCTTGGGTTTGCTTATTGTCTAATTTTCCGGATACAGCCGCATCGGGTTTTGTTTGTTCAAGTTTTTCAGAAAAATTGCTTTTTTGGGGTGTGCTTTGGGCAGGAGTGCTTTCGTGTTGGGAGCTTTGTTTTTGCGTAACTTCCTGTTCTGCCGCAAAACAGTGCTGTGCGCCAAGGCACATTGTACAAAGCAGACTGATGAAAAGGAAAAAAGCATGTATTGTTTTCATACCTTTTTTTAACCTAAAAAAAAAGAGATAACAAGTATCTCTTTTCACAAAAAATTAACTTAATTGGGTTATTCGTTCAATAGGACTGATAATATCAGTCAGACGGACACCAAATTTTTCGTTAACAACAACAGCTTCGCCGCGGGCAACAAGTTTGCCGTTGACAAAAATTTCCAAGGGTTCACCTGCCAGTTTATTCAGCTCAATAACGGAGCCTTGCCCCAATTGGAGCAAATCTTTAATCAAAAGACGTGTTTTGCCAAGTTCCGCAGAAACGTCAAGGGGAATATCAAGAATAAAGTCCAGTTCCCGTTTTTGGTTGTCCTGAGGAGTAATTTTTGCAACATCAGTCAAGTTTTTATAGGCCGGTTCAGAAACTTCCGCTGCCAATTGCTTGTGTTTTTTCTTCACTTGTTCCTGCTCATCGGAAGCCAAGGCAGCCGCCCATTCTTCTGCCAATTTTGCATCATCGTCAGAAGGGGCATTTTCCCCAAAATTTTGTTCATCCAGCTCTTTATTGTTTTCTGCTTCTGCTTCCAGACTGGCAGCCCATTCAGCAGCTAATCTTTCATCATCAGACATTTCTTCCTGACTCATAGCTCAAATCCTTTAGTTAATGACAAACTCATTGAAGTATATTTGCACAACGCGAGGAACACCCAAAATTTGGTTAAGGCGTGTTGAAATTTCATTTTTTACTTTAAGTTTTCCTTCTGTACTGGAAAGTTCCGCATAGGTCTTGCTTGAAAGTAAAATAATGATGGAATCACGAATACGCGCTTTTTGGTCCTCAAGAGCTTTTGCCGCGTCTTCTGTGCTTACCTCTATGTCAAAACCGACTTTTAAATAACGTATACTGTCTGTATCGGCTAAATTAATAGTTACAGTAGGGATAGTAACAATATTTAATAAAGTTTTTTGAGGGGTCATGACTTGTTCACGCAAATCGGTGACATTTTCCGTAAATTTTTTTTCCTCCGCCGGAACAGTTTGTTCAGCAGGAGCTTGAGGAGTGTCAGCTTTCTTTGGGGTATCCGGTACATGAAGGTTTAACCACCAATAGGTAGCAAGACCACTAAGAATGAGCATGAGTAAAATAACAATAATGATGATAAGTTTTAATTTACTTCTTTTTTTGGGTTGCTCTTGTATTTGTTCGTTAGCCATATCAATTCTCCATTCATGTAACTATACAGAAATTTTCCATAAATGCAACAGGTTAATAGGGTATGGTATTTCGGGTTTATTTAATGAGGATGGCGAGATCCAAAAATATCTGTGCCGACCCGGATAATGGTTGCACCTTCTTCAATGGCAACGGGAAAATCCGCGCTCATTCCCATGGATAGATGGGGAAGCGTTATTTCCAATTCTTTTTCAAGTTTTTCTTTCAGTTCACGCAGCTCAATAAAATAAGGGCGGGTATGTTCAGGGTTTTCGTCCAAAGGAGGCAGGCACATGAGTCCGCAAAGGTTGAGGGTGGGAACAGCAAGAACTTTTTGCGCAAAGGAAATAAGGTCTTCCGGAAGCAAACCGGATTTTTGTTCTTCCCTGCCAATATTGACTTGTACGAGGACATCCTGCGTGCAGTTGGCATTTTGGGTTCTTTTTTCCAGTTCGTGTAAAAAAGAATCCGTTGCAAGGCTTTCAATAAGGCTGAATTTTCCAATAATATCTTTTGTTTTTTTGTGTTGGATCGGTCCAATGGCGTGCCACTTCAAATCAGGGCGAACAGCAATTTTTTCCAATGCTTCCTGTATATAATTTTCCCCGAATTCTTTTTGTCCAAGTTCTGCAACTTCAATAATCGCTTCAATGGGGTGAAACTTTGAAACAGCAACAAGTTTAACTGACTGTTCATCCCGTCCGGCTTTTTTACAGGCTTCATGGACACGGTCTTTCACTTTTAAATAGCGTTCAGATAATTCACTCATGCTATTTCCCCTTTCTTTTATAACATTTCATCGGAATATAAGTTAATTTCCTCAATCCAGTTTTCTTTGATTTTTACCCAAAGTTCCAAATGGACTTTGCCGCCGATAAGTTCTTGAATATCCTTGCGGGCAAGTGTGCCAATTTCTTTTATGGTTGCCCCTGCCCTTCCGATAACCATAGCCTTATGGGAAGAACGTGCAACATAGATAACGGCATTGATAACAGTTTGATTTTTTTCGGGGATTTCTTCCCAGTGCTCAATATCAACGGCTGTTGTATACGGAACTTCCTGCCGTAAATGTTCAAAAACTTTTTCACGGATAATTTCCGCACATAAAAAGCGTGTCGGAGCGGTGGAAAGCTGATCTTCGGGAAATTGAGCTTCTCCCTCCGGCATTGCCTCGATAAGCAGCTGCTTGAGTTCTTTGATACCGTCTTTTTGCGAAGCAGACAGCGGAAAAATAACAGCTTTGGGCAAATCCTCATGGAGTTTTTCCAAAAGAGGCAGCATTTTTGATTTATCGCTGAACAAGTCAACTTTATTCACCACAATAAAAACAGGGCGCTCTTCATTTGCAAAGGCAAGCTTGAAAGAGGCGATATCCCGTTCTAAAAATTCCGGTTTACGGATATATAAATCACAGTCAAGCACCATCATAATGGCATTTGCAGTGGACAGGCTTTGCCATGCTGCCTGTATCATTTGTTTGCCAAGAGGTCCCCGCATTTGGTTTTTGTCATGGTGCAAACCAGGAGTATCCATAAAAATAATCTGCGCGTTTTCTTCTGAGCAAATGCCTATGATACGATTTCTTGTGGTTTGCGGTTTACTGGTAACAATACTGACCTTCTGTCCGATCAGTGCATTGGTAAGTGTTGATTTTCCTGCGTTTGGAGGTCCCATAAGAACTACCCAGCCGCAACGGTGCAATTTAGCCATGTGTAAAACTCCGGAAAGGGGTAAGAGTGTATATTGATTCCTGTGTTAAAAGAGAATGTTCCAAAAAATCCGTCAATTCCCACATGTCGTCGCCATGTTCATATCCCAGTAAGTGGACAAGCCCGTGGGCGAGAAGGCGTATTGCGTATTTGTGGGGATTTTGTCCATAGATATGCGCTTCCCGTAAAAGCGTATCCATACTTAAAATCAATGTTCCTAATGCAGTACGCTGTTTTTTGACAGCAGCGTGCTTTATGCCGAAAACATTTGCACCGGAAGAATTTGAGCTTAAAAAAACGGCATTGCTGTCATCTTCCGGAAAACTCAGGATATTGGTAGGACCATTAACTCCCATTTGTTCCTGATTATAAAAAATCATATCGTTATCTTTGACAACAAGCAAGGTTAATGCACAGTTTTCAAAGGAAAAATTTTTTTGCTTTTCTAAAAGGTCAAGAAAACGGATAAGGATTTCTTCCCACATTCTTTTCGGGTAAGGAACAATACTTTCAATGGTGAGGATATACTTATTTTTCTTCATGGGAATGAGTATGTTCCTGATTTTTTTGAGTATCATCTGTTTGTTCGGTTTTCTTGTCTTTTTGTTCAGGATTTTTATCTTTTTGTTCGTCTTCTTTTGCGGAATTGGTCTCATTGACTTTGATATTTTGGTAGTTAATCCGCTGGTGGTTGAGAGCGATTAACATTCGTGTAAAGCCGTCAATAAGTTTGCTTAAATCTTTAAATGTTAAATCTGCCTCATCAAATTGTCCTTCGGCATAGATATTTTTGATGAGCGTTTCAACAGTACTGCTGATACGGGCGGAACTCGGGTCAGGCAGGGAACGAACAGCCGCTTCCAAGGTATCTGCCATCATGAGAATGGCTGCTTCTTTTGTCTGGGGGCGCGGTCCGGCATAGCGAAAATCCGCTTCTTTTGGATTTTCCCCTAATTTGACGGATTTATTATAAAAATACATGGGCATCCGTGTGCCGTGATGCTGGCAAATCATATCGGTGATTTCTTTGCCAAGCTTATGCAGTTCTGCAAGCTCAAGCCCGTATTTGACATGGGAGAAAATAATCAAACAGCTCATGCGCGGAGAAAGCTTATTATGCGGATTAATGCCGTCAAATTGGTTTTCAATAAAATAATGGGGGTGACCGAGTTTGCCGATGTCATGGTAGAGTGCCCCGACCTTGGCAAGCAGACTGTTTGCCCCAATGGCTTTTGCCCCTGTTTCAACAAGGTTGGAAACAACAAGACTATGGTGATAGGTGCCGGGTGTTTCCATCATAAGCCGCTGCAAAAGCGGATGATCAAGGTTCATGAGTTCCATAAGACGGAAACGGGTGGTATAGCCAAACATCATTTCCAAAATAGGACTGAGGGTAAAAAGGATAACAATGGATAAAATGGCATTGGCAGCCAAAAAATAACAAAGAGTAAGGTATTGTGCAGGATTTAAACCCATAATAAGGGCAGAAGAAAAACCGGAAATGAGCAGGGCAATGAAGAGAGGAAGAACACTCCACACAACATCCTGACGGGATTGAGAGCGTAAAATAAGCCATGTATTTATCATGGAGCTGGTAAAATAAAAAAGGAAAAGCGCAACATCACCCTGAAAAAGCAAACTGCAGTAAAAAGAAACCAAAAAGCCGATGACACAGTATCGTCTGGCGGCAAAAATAAGTACGGCAAGCCCCGCAAAACCTGATACCGGAAACGCATAGGCAAGCAGGCTGAGAGAAATTTCTGAAGAAAGGTTTTTGGTCACAAGAGCAAGAATGCCTGCACCAAGTCCCACAAAAGCTAAAATAATGGCAATGAAAACTTGATCTTTGCTGTGTAAAATGCGTCCTTTCTGTCCTGACGGGGTCATAAAAAGCCCCAGAAACATAATCAAGCTGAGAAGAAAGGTTCCGCCTGCTTTATGGTAATTGAAATTCGTACTTGCACTGTTGAAAATAGCCTGCATTTTGATTTGTGCATCACGGGTGACAATTTCTCCTTCACGGACAATAATTTCCCCTTTATGAACCTGAAGATAAATAGGTTTTATGGTGTCCAGCACTGCTTTTGTTTTTTCATTGGTCGCTTCCTGATTGAGGGACAGGGTAGGAGCAAGAAAATGCGGGAAAATTTTTAAAAGTGCCTGCTTGGAATCCTCGGAAATATCCATATTGGCTCTGATTTGATTGCCCATGGCAACGGTCAGGGAAGGCAAATCAATAAGCCCGGTACCCGTAGGACGCAAGTGTTCCATAAATGTTTGGGAATCAAGGATTAAAATTGAATTAGGTGTATTATATAAAATTCTGCTGTCTGCCAAAATACCGTCAGAAAGCCTTGAATCAATCCAAGGCAGAAGATTGTCAAAAGCAAAATCCTGTGTTTTTGCAGCGGCAAGGGCTTTAAATTCCTCGAGGGTAATGGCAGTATTATAGGTGGAATTAAATTGTTTTTGGATTTTTTCTAAGCCGTCTATATCATGATAAATGGAAAAGGTGTTGATAGTGTGAAGCAGATTGAGGATATTTTCGCGGACATGGGTAGCCACTTCGCGGTTATAGTTAAAAACAAGGGGCTGGATAGCTCTGATTTTGTCGCGGCGAAGTTTTGTTCCCTCTTCATCTTCAACTAAAAAATCCCGTTTTGCAATAACGGTTTTATCGGCAATTTCCCCTGCAACAAAAAGAGCGGGATTTTCCGTAGAGGGCATACCTATTAAAAATGCCAGCAAAAGGGCAGTGGCAGCTAATGCAGCCATGCCATACCCATGGTCATGGTATAAAAGCATGCCTTTGATATGGGCAAAGAGTTTGCTTAAACTTAATTGATTATCTTTCGTCATTTTTAATATTGTCATAGATGTCGTAAGCGTCAACAATCTGCCCCACAAGCGGGTGACGGACAACATCGCTTTTTTTGAAATGGATAAATCCAATTTCCGGAATATGTTTTAAAAGTTTGAGGGCGTGCACAAGACCTGAGCGTGTTTCGCCTTTTTTTTCGCCCTCTTCCAATTGACTGATATGGATTGGGGGTAAATCTATCTGCGTCAAGTCCCCCGTAATAATTGCCCGAGAGCCATAGCCCATGCGGGTAAGAAACATTTTCATTTGTTCACGGGTAGTATTTTGTGCTTCGTCAAGAATAAGGAAGGCCTCATTGAGCGTCCTGCCGCGCATAAATGCCAGCGGGGCAACTTCAATTTGCCCGCTTTCCTGTTTGGCAATGAGCTGAGCGGTACCCAGCATATCCCCTAAGGCATCATAGAGCGGACGTAAATAAGGATTGATTTTTTCTTCCATATCTCCAGGGAGAAAACCAAGCTTTTCTCCTGCTTCCACAGCCGGACGGGTTAAAATAATTTTTTTAACCCGCTTAGCCTGAAGCATGGAAACTGCTGCTGCAACAGCTAAATAACTTTTCCCTGTTCCTGCCGGACCTGTTGCAAAAATCATTTCCTTTTCACGGATTAAATCAAGAAATTTTCGTTGGGAATTATTGCGGGCTGTAATGGTTTTTCGCGGCGTAATAAGGGAATTCGTTTCAGGAAAAAGGTCTTTTTCCGATGAGTTTGCTTTTAATTGGATATAGGCATCAATCAGAGCATGGGAATCCAGATTTTGCCCTTTTTGCAGGCTTTCATAACATTTGGCAAAAAGAAAGGCCAATTGCTCCTGTTCCTGAACGGAATTGGCGTCAATAAAGAGTTCTGTTCCCCTTGTGCTGAAACTGGCACCTGAATAGCTGCTCAATTCTTTTAAATGAAGCTCTAATGGTCCAAAAAGTTCTTGGGCTATCAGCGGATCGTCAAAGGTGAGCGTAGTTGAAAAAGCGGTTTTTGTATTCATAAAAGAATGTTAAAATTGTTTTAGGAATTTACTTTACGCTAAATCAAGGCTTGAGTAAAGCAAATTAAAAGATTGCTATTACAATATGTTATCTTCATGTTTGAGGAAAATTTTTTGCCTGAAAAAAGCCCCATTCATGGATTTTGTTTTGTCCAAAAAATGGGGTGCAGTACACTTTTATATTTATACGGTTTTATATTAAAAAGTTTTAAGAGAGGGTGCAGGGAGAAAACTTTTGAGAAAGTTCTCTTCCTGTAACGCTGCAATTATTATTGGAAATATTTAAAAAGCATTTTTTTAGATTACTTTATTCAGGGCGTATTCTAAAATGCCTTCCGCACCTTTTTCCCTCAGCTGAGGGATTAAATCTCTGACTAAATCTTTATTCACAACTGTTTCCAAAGCAAGCCAATCGCTGTTTTTCAAATTTGCCACAGTTGGGGAGTTGAGGGCAGGAAGCAGGGCAAGAATATCGTCCAATTTTGCAGCAGGAGCGTTCATTTTTAAAGCGACAAGGGATTCCGCTTTTAATGCACCCTGCAAAAGAAGGCTGATTTGTTCAATTTTTTTGCGTTTTACGGGGTCGCTATACGCGTTTTTGTTGGCAATAAGTACGGTATTCGTTACAAAAACTTCATCAATGACCCGTAAGTTATGGGCTTTTATGGTTGTTTCGGTTTCTGTTACTTCCACAATGGCATCTGCCAGCCCTTCCACTACTTTTGCTTCCGTTGCGCCCCATGAATAATTGATTTGCACGGGAATACCCAATTTATCAAAATATTTTTGGGTAACACCTTTGAGCTCTGTGGAAATGCGTTTACCTTTTAAATCCTCAGGCTTTTGATACGGGGAATCACCTGCAACGGCAAGCACCCAGCGGGCCGGTCTGTTGGAAACTTTGGAATAGACAAGATCTGCAATGCGGATAACAGGAGATGTTTCGTTTTCAATATCAACGCCCATTTCTTCAATCCAATCTTTGCCGGTCAGAGCAAGGTCAAGGACACCGTCTTGGATATACTGCGGAATTTCCTGTACACGGCAGAGGCGGGCAGTAATTTCAGGATCGTCAATATCGGGAAAATAATTGCGGACATGCTTACGGATTTTCCAACCTGCACGGTCAAAAAGTGAAATAGTAGAATCTTCAAGGGAACCTTTAGGAATTCCGAGTTTGAGCTGAGTAGGCATAGTTTCCTCTTTATTTGTTGTATATTAATGCAGGATCTTTCAATTGTTTAAAGCAATAGGATACAGTACCGTTTTTCCATTCTCTGAAAAAGCAGGAATGATAGCCTTCGTGGCAGGCAATATTACCAATTTGCTCCACTTTTAATAACAGTGCATCACTGTCGCAATCAAGGCGAATGGCATGAACTTTTTGTACATGCCCGGAACTTTCCCCTTTATGCCAAAGTTTTTTTCTGCTTCGGCTGTAATAGTGTGCTTCGCCTGTTTCAAGGGTTTTTTCAAAAGCCTCTTGATTCATATAGGCAAGCATAATGACTTCATTGGAATGAATATCTTGCACGGCAACGGTAATCAGACCGTTGCCTTTTTCAAAATCCGGTTTAAAAGGAATTTCCATATATATCCTGCTGCATGCAAAAGATTAGCGGGCAAAAGAAACAGCACGGCGTTCCCTGATAACGGTAACGCGGATTTGTCCCGGGTACGTGAGTGTTTCTTCAATTTTTGCCACAATATCTTTACAGAGTAAATAAGCTCTGTCATCATCAATGTTATCGGAATTAACCATAACCCGAAGTTCACGTCCTGCCTGAATTGCATAGGCTTTTGACACGCCGTCAAAATCTGTTGCAATACTTTCCAGCTCTTCAAGGCGCTTTACATAGCTTTCCATAAGCTCCTTGCGAGCACCGGGACGGGCAGCGGATAAAGAGTCCGCAGCCTGTACAAGAACAGCAAGAGCCGTTTCAGGGTGCTGGTCTTCATGGTGAGCAGCAATAGCATGGATAATTTCTTTGCTTTCACCGTATTTTTTTGCAATATCAGCACCAATGAGAGCATGGGAACCTTCCACTTCATGGTCAACAGCCTTGCCAATATCATGCAGCAAGCCTGCACGTTTTGCTTTTTTAACATCCATACCAAGCTCTGACGCCATCATGCCGCAAAGTGCAGAAACTTCCAAAGAGTGCTGCAAAACGTTTTGCGTAAAACTTGTTCTGTATTTTAATTGTCCCAGCAAGCGTACAATTTCAGGGTGGATACCATGGACGCCGGCATCAAAGGTTGCCTGTTCGCCTACTTCTCTGACTTGGACGTCAAGTTCTTCTTCGCATTTTAACACAATATCTTCAATGCGGGCAGGGTGTATTCTGCCGTCTTGGATAAGGCGTTCAAGTGCCATGCGGGCTACTTGACGGCGCATGGGGCTATAGGCTGATAAAATAACGGTTTCAGGGGTGTCATCAATAATGAGGTCAACGCCGGTGGCAGCTTCAATGGCACGGATATTTCTTCCTTCACGACCAATAATGCGTCCTTTCATATCCTCACTGGGAAGCGGCACGGCGGTAACCGTTTGTTCGCCCACATAATCACCTGCATAACGCTGAATGGCTCCGGCAATGATTTCTTTTGCTTTTCTGTCAGCGTTTTCTTTTGCTTCTGTTTCAATAACGCGAATAATATGGGCTGCTTCGTGCCGTGTTCTTGCTTCAATTTCTTGGAATAAACGGGCTTTAGCTTCTTCTACGGTCAGTCCGCAAACTTCTTGGAGCTTGCGTTCCTGTTCGTCCATAAGTGCTTGTAATTCAGCCTCTTTTTCTCCTAATTGGCGTTCTTTTACTGCCTGTTCTTTCTCTAAGGCAATAATTTCATCTTCTTTTTTGGTAACCCGTTCAATTTTTTCATCCAGTCTTTCGGTGAGGTCCTGAACTTTGCGCTCACGGTTTTTAATTTCCCGTTCCTGTTCCCGATATTCCATTTCCATTGCCTTTTTTTGCTGTAAGATTTCATCTTGGCATTGGACTAATAATTCTTTTTTCTGGGCTGAAGCCTCTTTTCTTGCCTCGTTGATAATGCGTGTTGCCAAATCCTTTGCATCGCCTAAACGTTTGGCTGTCATTCTGTTTTGGATAAAGCAGCCGACTAAAATTCCGACAATGGCAGTGAGGACAATACTCACGGATAATGATAAAATGTACATTTTTCCCTCTTTATAAAAAAGCCTTTAAAAAATAAAATCAAGCGATAACACTTGATTATGAGCATATTGTCCAAGGTATGTTCAGACGAGAGAAAAGATGGATTATAAAGTGAAGACCCCAAGATGCCGTGACCAATAAGGGCACGTGACCTGGCTTGCCAGGGTGGGAATATCAGCAAAACTTCAGGCTTCCTTATAAAAAGGCATGCACACCATTTTGTCTATCAACTCCCTAAAATCGCTTGTACGGCCGGCACCATTGAATTGTACCACGTACATCTCAGGGGATATATTTCAAATAACCTATTTTGGGTTATCAGGAATACAGTCATCTATTTTTTTCAGCAAAGAGAGCAAAGAGTTGTTTAAATCCTCCAGTTTCCCTTTTTGCTGCAATAAATCATCAGTAATACCTAAGAGCAAAATTGCCAATAATCTGTCACGGGTAAGATTACCGCCATGTACTTTTAGTTCTTCATAAAGGCTTTGAGCATATTCATGGGCTTTATGAACCCTATCGTTACCTGCCTCAGTTCTGAATGATACATTCACGAGGTCAAAAGCATTGAGGATATATTCTTGCATAAAATTGATTTATTTTGATAAAACAGTTTCAATTCTTTGCATTAATGCTTCAAGACGTTCTTTGACAAATTCTGCGTTTTGCTGTTCGTGCTTGAGAGCATCAATATATTGAGAACTTTCAAATAATTTTTGTTCACAAGAAGATAATTGATCTTGTAAAACAGCATTTTCTGTTCTTAATCGTTCAATTTCTGCAAATAATGCATCGATACGGTTTTCTAAAAGTTCTAAAAGTTCCATGCCGTTTAAATAACACAAGGCGGAACAAAAAGCAAGTCTTGTGAAAGGATATTTGGTAATTTTTCAAGAAATAATTTAATGTTGATAATAAAGGAGCAGGGAAAGAAAGGAGCAAAGTTCCCACAAAAGGCAGTTTGCACCTAAAAAATCTCCATTATAGCCATTTTCCTTCTTTGCCGATTTGTATAAGGGAATTGTGGAAAGAACGGAAAACGTTGTGCAAAGAATGGGCAGTTCGGCATTGAAATATAAGGCTGAAACCAAAAAAATGGCAAGATACCAGATAACGAAGTATTTAGGTTGAAAATTTGCAAAAAGAATTTTTGCCAAGGAAATTTTTTGCTCTTGGGGGTCATAGCAGGTACTGATAAGCGGCAGTGTTAATAAACCTAACCTGCTCCAGCATCCGGCAAAGATCATTTGGGGAATAAAAAGATAAATATCATTTGCTTTATCATTAAATTCAATAAGTTGGCTCAATATGACACTCCCAAAAAGAAAATAGAGAAGAAGGGCAATGACACCAAAAGAGCCAATTCTGCTGTCTTTTAAAACAGTTCTGAATTCTTTCCCGGTTTTTCCGCTTCCCACGGCATCGGCAATATCAGCCAGTCCGTCATGATGAAGCCCGCGGATAAGGATACATTCACAAGCAAGAAAGGCAAGGGCGGCAAGAAGGTAATTATTGAAGCATGTGAGAAAAAAAAGCGAAATAATGCCGGAAAGAAAAAAAATAACAGCACCCACAAAAGGATAATAATAAATACTCTTTTGCATGGCAGCATCAGAATATTCTCTTCCTTGTATGAGAACGGTTAAAAAAGAAAAGGCAACATGAAGATGTTGTTTCATATTTATGGGGTATATTAAAACAGAAAGTACTTCAAAAGAAGCACCTTTCTTTTATTTCTTTAATTTTTGGTAGAAATATTGAAGGTCAAAGAATAGATTTGATGGAAAAAGTCCACATATTCAATATTAATATGACTTGGGGCAGTAATGCGGGAAGAGCTGAAATTCAAAATCCCTTTGACTCCTGCTTCAATGAGTTGATCAGCTGCCCTTTGTGCCCGTTCAGGCGGGGTAGTGATAATCCCAAGCTCAATTCCAAGTTCCGGTACTTTTTCTTGTAATCGTTTAGAACAAAAGATTTCTAAACCATAGGCAACTTCACCGATTTTAAAAGGGTCACAGTCAAAGGCTCCCACAATTCTAATGCCGCGGCGGTTGAATTCCTGATGGTTTAATAAAGCTCGTCCCAAGTTTCCAACCCCGATGAGGGCTGTGCGCCATTCCCTATTTGCATGCAGGCAGTCTTTTATTGCGTCCAAAAGGTATTCAACGTAATAGCCTACTCCCCGTACGCCAAATTCCCCGAAATATGCTAAATCTTTCCGCACTTGAGAAGCATTGACATCGCAGGCTGTCGCAAGCGGTTCGGAAGACGTGATTTTGATATTGTCTTTTTTCATAATCTCTAAAACTTGCATATAGGTTGCAAGTCTTTGAATAGTCGCTCTGGGAATGTGATCGTATTTTTGCATAGGGAAAACCGGGGATAAAAGTGAAGTACAAAAGGACGAAAGTCCTTTTGTACTATAGCGAATGACATTTTTACTTTACGAAAAGCAAAATGAGGTCGATTAAAAGAGCATAAATACAAAGAGATTCGATAAATGCAAGACCCAAAATAAGTGATTGAGAGATTTTACCACTTGCTTCAGGGTTACGGGCAGTACCTTCGCAAGCTGCTTTAACAGCAAGACCTTGACCAATACCACAGCCGGCAGCTGCAATACTGATACCAATAGCAGTACCAATAGCAAGAAGTCCTAAACCAGCAGAAGCATCACCGTCAGCAGCAAAAGCAACTGTAGCAAAGGAGAACATCATAAGCATGTTAAGTGCGATAAGAAGTGTTTTACGCATTTCTAAATCCTTTTTGTTGTTATATTGTTTTGGTCAGTTGACCATTCCCCACGATTAATGAGCGTGCTCAATGGCACCTTTGATATAAATCAAAGAAAGAATAAATAAAATAAATGCCTGCAAGGTTTTACCCAAAAGGAAAAGAAAATATAAAGGTACGGTTCCGACCAATGCACCAATATAAATACTTGCTCCAAAGCTGAAGAAAATAAGCAGAGTCATTTCTTCCCCAAAGATGTTCCCAAAAAGACGCAAAGACATGGAAAGAGGACGTGCTAAATGGGAAATGATTTCAATGGGAAACATGAGAGGCATAAGGGCTTTGCTAGGCCCTGTAAAGTGTCCGATGTAATGGGCTCCCCATGTTTTAAGACCAAGGTAATTATAATAGATAAACACAAAAATAGCGACAGAAGCAGTGGTATTGAGGTTTGCGGTCGGAGCGTCAAAGCCGGGGATAAGTCCCAGTAAGTTCATGGCAAAAATATAAATAAAAATACCTATTAAAAGAGGAACATAGCAACGACCTTTTTCGCCTAGGGAGTCGACAATGAAGTCCTCCAAACCTCCTATCAGGGCTTCAAAGACAGACTGTGTTTTTCCCGGGATAAGGGAGATTTTCGCTTTTACATATAACCCGATTAGAAGAAGTGCTATCATGCCGCACCATGTAAAAAATACATAGGTTGTGAGAACTTCTGATCCGCCAATAGTCATGGTATCCATATCCATGATTGAGGAAAGTAAAAGTGGATGTGCTAAACCTTCAGATGCCATACGCGTCCTCTCATATTTTTTTATTATATATCAATAAGATAGGTATAGTTGCCACTGGAATGGAAACCCCAATGAATAATGCTATGGGATGAGCATTCCACCGCGTTAAGAATATATATAATAAAAATCCAGTAATGAAAAGTCTTAAATTTGAGATTAAAATCTGTCCAAACGGTAAAATTTTGTCTGATTTTGTACCTAACAATTTGGAATTAAAGTATTTTTGTATAAAAATTGCCACAAAAAAAAAGTTCCAGAAAGATAAAATTCCACCTAAAAAAATCCAGAGAAAAAAGGTGCTTTGCCCTAATGTGCAAAGGCTCACAAGCAAAAGAAGAGCAAGAAGCAGGATATCAAAAAAAATTATTTTTTGGATAGCAGGATTGGCAATATTTTTTTTGATGTATTCATCAAGTGTATGGAGTGCTTTCATTTATTGTCCATTTTTCTTATTTTCTTCGTCATATTCAATTTTTTCTTCATCGAGACGTTTTTGTTCCCGCTGTATATATTGTGCGTCAATGTAAATATTCCTGAAGCCCGCAAAAACACCGAGGACAACGCCAATGCAAAGTCCAATGGGATAGGAATCAAAAAAATAGATATCGCAAAGATAGCCTAATCCTCCGCCGACCAAAGGACCGGAAACCATGTGCATGCCCATGGTTGAAGCTGTGCCGAGCATACCGAAAAGCGGATTGCCGTTTTCACGATGTTTATTCTTGTTATTCATTGTTTTCCTTTCTGATATTCTTGGGCTGCATGGATGAAATTTCGGGCAAAATGGGGAACAGCCGGGGCATAAAGGTGTGTATAGGAAGCAAAGCAGTTTTTATAGAGCAGCCCGTCATAAGAAATTTTGGAAGAGGCTTCGGGAGAAGTTTTTGGGGAAATTTCTTTGGAAAGATTTTCTTTTTGAACCATGCCGTGCCCCTTTGTCAATTCCAAGAAAAATTCCAGCTTGTCACTGCAATTTACAGCTGTGGAAAAATGAAATTCATGCCCTTTCCATATGTTTCCCCGGGGGTGATAGGGGTTAGGGAGCAGTGTCCGTACTTCTGTATAGCCCAGTCCCTGAGGGGTCTGAAAAAATTTGGTTTCAACGGGAAAAATGCCTGTCATGGGATAGGTTTTATACGTACCGTTTTCCGGAAAATGGAGTTTTTCAGCAAGGAGCATAAAACCTCCGCATTCGGCATACACAGGCATATTGTTTTCAATCCAGTTTTTGATACGGGTAAGTTTGGGCGATGTACTGATTTGTTTGGCAAAAAGTTCAGGATAGCCGCCGCCGATATAAAGTCCGTCAATATCCTGTTCTGTTAAATGTTTTGCCTGCAGCTGTTCTGCAAACGATTTTTCAGAAAGCAAAGAAAGCGCAATACATGCTGCTCCTGCTTTTTCCAGCGCATCAAAGTTTTCCTGATAGTAAAACCAAAAGGCGTCGTCATAAAGATAGGCAATATGCAGAGGTTTATCGCATTGTTTTTTTACGGTGAGAACAGGATGTTGGGGAAGTTCGAACCGCTGCATGGCGGCAAGGATTTTATCCGTATCCGTATACTCAGCAACAAGCTGTGCCAATGAATTTAATATGGTTTCCGTATCGTCTTTTTTGTTGCGGCAAAGTCCAAGATGCCGTTCGGGAATAGGATTGATACGTTGACGGGGAATAGAGCCAAGAACAGGGATATCCGTATATTCTTCAATGGATTTTCGGATAACCGTTTCATGGCGGGAAGAAGCCGTATTATTGAGAATAACGCCTGCAAACTGAAGATTTGGGTCAAAATGCTGCATGCCCAGTATCAAGGCTGCCGTTGTTCTGGTAATTTTTGCACAATTTACGGTGAGAAGAACAGGACAGTCAAGAGCATGGGCAAGCTGTGCCGTTGAGCAGGAGCCAAGATAATCTTTGCCATCGTATAAACCGCGGTTGCCTTCAATGATTGCAAGGCTGTCTGCCGGAGCAGTTTGCAGTGTCTTGAAAAAATGCTCTGCTAATTCCTTTTCAGTCATAAAAAAGGGGTCAAGGCAGTAACATGGCTTATGCGAAGCTTCGCTAAGCCATGCTGCATCAATATAATCAGGTCCTTTTTTAAAAGGATAAACCGAATAGTTCCTGGCAGTAAAAAAACGCGATAAGCCAAGACTGACAATGGTTTTTCCACTTCCTCCGCTCAGACCTGAAATAAGAATTTTTTGCATATCAACCTTTATTTGGAACCGGAATGGGCAGTATAGGCTTGTTCTAAAACAAGGTATTTTTTTATGCAAGCATTAACATCGTCCAAGCTGACAGCCAGCATTTTTTCCAAATATTCCTGACTATAGTCAGGATTTCTGCCAAAAAGAACCGCATTTGCAGCGGAAGAAGCTCGGGATTTTGCACTTTGTCTGTTATTGATAAATTCCATTTGCACGCTTGCCTTGGCTCGCTCAAAAGCCGTTTTATCAATGCCATTTTTTTGCAGTGTTTTTGTTATTTCCGCAAATTGTTCCTGAATGGTTTTTCTGTGTTCCGGAGAAGCAATAATCCCATAGGCAAGAAAACCTGTGTGCTCACTTTGGGATAAAAGCGGAAATGCCGAATAGCCGAGATTTCTTTTTTCCCGTAATTCCTGATATAAAATACCATTGAAACCGTCAAGGGCAGAACTTAAAATTTCAAGGGCAGGGGCGTCTTCATGGTACAGGGAAACAGTCGGGAAAATAAGCATGGTTAAATCTTGATTTCGTCCTTCAACAATGTTGCTAAAGGATTTTTCAGATGTCCATGCCGGGGCGCTTACATTGAGGGCTTGCGGCCGCGGTTCCGGTAAATTCTGCAAAGCGGCAAGCACTTCTTCACGGTCAAAATCACCGGCTATACTGATGACAACGCGTTGTTCTTTTTGGACGTCCCAATATTTTTTAACATCTTTTGCAGTCAGCGCCTTGACACTTTCTTCTGTTCCCAGTTTATTATTTCCGTAAATATGATTGGGGAAGAGGAAACCGGACAGTTTTGTCATCATGCCTGCTGTCACGGAATCATTATTTTTTTTAATTTTAGCAAGCTGTTCAAGCTTGATATGCTCCATCTGTTTTTTGTTAAAGGCGGGCTTTTTGACAGTTTCGATTAAAAGTTCGATAATATCTTTGGTAAAACGTTTATGCCCTCCTGCGGACAACTGGAAAGAGAGTGTGCCGGCAGAAGCGGACAAGTATAAATCTTTTGCAGATAAATAGCTTGTGAGTTCTTGATAATCTTTTTTACTTGTTCCCGTTGTCAAAAGCTGGGCTGTCAGATTGGGCAGGGCTTCTTTGTTTTTCGTATCGACAAAAGGCAAAAGGCTTTCCCCGCCAAGATAGCGCATATCCACACTGATAAAAGGTATATGGGCATCTTGCATCAGTACAATGGTTTTATTACTATTTTCAATGAGTTCAATATCGTTGCGTGCTTGTTCTTTTTTAGAAGATTGTGTGTCCTTTGCTTTCCAATTCTTTTGAACAGCAGCAATAATGTCTTTGTCATTGATTTCTGCCGTTTCAGGAAGAATACAGGAAATATTTAACGCATTTGGCTGTATATAACGGTCGATAACGGTATCAATATTCTCTTTTTGGGTTAAATAAATTTGCTGCAAAGCATTTTCTGCCAGAGGATCTGTGGGATTGCTAAAATAATTATCCCCATAACTTGTTGCAAGGCTTTGGATTGTTTCAGCTTTTTTCCAATAAAGGTTTTCCAGCATCACGCGGACTTGTTCATATTCGGAATCACTAAACGTATCGGCATTGAGCTCTGCAAAAATTTTACTGATTTTATCCATAAACTGCGGGATATTTTCTGCGTCAAGTTCTGCATAGATATTGATTTGTCCGACTGTATTGAAAAACATGGGATAGGCGGAAATAGTATCCGCAAGCTGTTCTTTATACATAAATTCCTGTTGCAGAAGGGCATTATCATCAAAACTGAGGAGCATGCAAAGCATGAGCAAAGCAGATCTGTCAGGGCTTGCTTCATGGGAAACAGGAAAACTCACATTAATATAGCTTTTATTCCAGTTTCCTTTTTCCATATTGATTTGTATGCCGCGAGCCAGATTTTGGACTTCTTCCACGGAAAGGGGCATTTTATTTTGCGTAACGGAAGTATTTTTATAGTGCCCAAAGCGTTTTTTTACTTCGGCAAGGACTGCCTCTTTATCAATATCTCCAGCTACAACAAGGAGCATGGTATTTGGATTGTAATTCGCTCTGATATACTCTTGAATATCTTTTACGGTAATGGCGTTTAAAGTGTCAACGGTGCCAATAACCGGATTTGCGTAGGCAGTGCCGTGGAGCGTGGAAGAGGTGGAAAGGTGTAAGAGTTTGGTTTGGGGCATATCGGCACGCTGACGAAGTTCGGCAATGACAACCTGCCGTTCTTCATTGAGCTGCTGCGGACGAAGGAGAGGATCAAAAGCAAGCCCTTGTATTGCTTCCAAGCTTAATTTCCATTCCTGTGAAGGCATGTCGTTATAATACACGGTTCTGTCATAGGTGGTATAAGCGTTTAAACTTCCGCCTGCATTTTCAACAATAAAATCAATGCCGTGGGGGTGCGTTTTTGTGCCTTTAAAAACCATATGTTCCAAGACATGGGCAAGTCCCAATGTTTTTGCCTTTTCATTGGCAGAGCCCGTACGGACATAAAGACGGCTTGAAACAAGAGGAAATCTGTGATCTTCTTTCAGAAGAACCGTTAAGCCGTTTTCCAGTTGGCTGACAGAAGGGTATTCATTTGCCTTTGCTGACTGGAAATAAAAAAATAAAGTAAGAACAAGGGAATAAAGCAATATGTATTTTTTCATCGGTACTCCATAAAAACGATAAAGCCCTCAAAAAGAGGGCTTGAAATTATTTTTTTTCTTCTTTTTTCAATTCTTTTTGAATGTCAAACGCCACGTTATTAAATTCTTTCATAATATCATTGGTTATATCAATTTTGGGATCATAACTCGCAACTTCCGCTGTATGGAGAATTAAATCAATATCATGGCTTTTTCTGTATGTGTCAATGGTTTGCATGAGTTTTTCAGAAACGCTGTTGAAGAGGATTTCCTGCTGGTTTTGGATTTTTGTTTGTAATTCATACGCTGTTGCCTGCATTTCTGATTCGATATTTTGCAAAAGCTTATCGTCTTTTTTCTCTTCTGCTTCTTTTCTTTTTGTTTCCAGTCCTTCCAGTTGTTTTATGCCGTCATTTTGTAATTTTTCAAAATATTCAATGATGCTTTTTCCATGGTCGCTTTTTTCAAAAATTATATTCGTATCAACAATGGCAAGGGACTGAGCAGATGCCACGGCGTGAAAAAATGTAAAACTGAGAATAACCGCACAGGTCATAACAAAAAGTTTTTTCATAATACATCCTTTAAAATTGTTTCCCCATATATAATGTCAATATGAAAACTTGGCAATAGAAATATTAACTTAAATTTTCTGTTACACGTCTTAAATATGTTCTTGTTTCACCGGAACGGTAATTTTGGGTAAGACTTCGGAAGACTTCCTGAGAGCTCATGGCATTGACGGCACGGATAGCCTCTTCCTTGGTTTCTCCAAAATGGCGAAGGACAGCTGCCGAACCGGCATTATATGAAGCAATGAGTAAATAATTCAAAGAGTCGTGATTGGTTACGCCATTCAAATGATAACGCTTGATAAGGTATAAATATGCAGTGCCGTAGTAAATATTATTTTCCGGGTGCATAAGATCAAGGCTTGAAAGTTCACGGTTATGCTTGAAAAATCGGTTTACCTCTGCTCCTGCCGTGTCTGGAACAACCTGCATCAGCCCGTGGGCATTTTGCTTGCTGAGGGCATGGGTGATAAAATTACTTTCAACCTGAATAATGCTCATAACCAAATTCCTGTCCAGACCAAACCTGTCGGCATAGCGGTTGACATAGGGAGCAATAGCTTTTTTTCGGCTGGAATAGTTCTTTTTGTCTTTTTTGTGCGTATCACTGATTAAATAGGGTGAAAGAAATGGTTGTGCATGCTGGCTGCTGATTTGGATAAAATTGGGATTTTCCTTAATATTGTTTTTAGGCGTATGATACATGGCACTGAGCTTGTGAGCCTGTTCCGTATCATTTTGCTGTTGAAATTCTGCCTGCTGCAGGGGAACAGTTTTGAGATATACATCGTCAATTTTATTGTTGACGGCAATAACGCCGCTGCTGGGAAAATTATCTTTTCCTGTTTCATTTTTGAGCGGTAATAATTCCAAGGCGTTTAAATTTAATACACCGGAAAAGGATTGTTCAGGATTTTTTTGGATAAAGCCCATAATGGGAATTAAAAGCACAGGCACAAGAAAAAGAGCTGCAAAAAGTTTAATTTTTGCATGAGTGAATATTCTGTGCACTGTTTTTGCCGCCATGCTTTCAATGTTTTGCATGGACTGT
>CAJTMS010000017.1:25429-34609 GCA_910577155.1 uncultured Mailhella sp. | reverse complement strand
ATGTATCCGTGTCCATTGTCCGCCGGCATTATCCCTATCGTACCTTTTCACAACATAAAAAAATTTATCTTTAATTTTTTTTATAAAACATTCCGGAGCATTTAAACCACAAGCCTTTGCTAATTTCATGCAAAATAATTCATTAAATACACTATCAGGCAAACCTTCAATATTTGGTTTTATGATATGAGTTGTCGGCGTACCATGGAGCGGCAAAGCTATCTTATTATCAATTATGCAAGCTACAAATTTATCCTGAGCTCCTGAACAGGAAATTCTAAAGTCTTCATCATCCTCGAAGGGCTGCGCTTTTAATGAACTGAGAATACCATAGGCATTGTCATCATCAAGATATCGATATTCTATTGTTCGCAAATCATTTATCGGAACACCTGCAGGCAAAATAGCAAGTGCCCCTGCACAGTCACCGCCAATCCTTTTTAAAATTGCGAACGTATTTCTGTGATCTGTCTTTAATAGTCTTGCAATTTGAAATCGTATACTATCTTCTGCCAGCAAACCGTCAAAAAAAGGTTTTACAACATCATCTCCAAATTTACCGGTCTGCAGCGGAAAATTGATACCTATCCGTACAGCATTGTCAGCTGACAAATATGCATCAGCATATTCAAAAAATAATAAACCATTTTCTTTCGTTAAATACCCTGCCAATGCTGTATGATAATATACATGGAGAATTTCGGTCATGATTTAAACCATTTATTAAAGATATATAAGCTCAATCCAAGAGCCGATATGACCAGCAGTAATTTTCCAACTTGGATATTATTTTTTCCATTTTCAAGATCACTGATAAACCTGCGCCCAGTACCTGATAAACCTGCCAATTCTTCCTGATTGAGACCTTGTTCTTTTCGCGTTTTTTTTATGAAAATACCAATTTCTTTCATGGTTGTTAAATCATCATTAATCATAATTTTCCAGCCTCACATCATTAAGCATATACATACTGCACAAGAAAAAAACTGTTTTTCCAATACTGATAACTAGCTTAAATCAAATTATATGTCAATAATTGTTACCGAATGGGAACAAAATGTAAATTTTTAATGCATAATTTCTAAATTGTTCCCGAACGAGCTCAAAATTAATTTTTTTATGCATAATCCCTAAAATGTTCCCGTTCGAACTCAAAATATATTAAATTGAAAAAAAACACAATAATGTTCCCGCTTGGTATCACAAATTATTTTACCTCTCAAGAGATTTTTGTATGGAAAATTTCGGCTGGCAGATAATGCATATAACAATAGTCTTCAATTAATTCTGTCTCTTTTAAAATTTCTCCATGGAATTTCTGAAAACTTCTCTTCTATTCCATTACAATAACATTCAACAAAAAAAGGAGGGCAAGTATACCCTCCTTTTATTTTACAAACAGTAACTCATTTTAGTGGCTGGGACGGTAATCTTCCAAAGCCTTTGCTTGTTCTTCAAAACTTGCAAAACCTGCTTGATGAAGTGCATCTTCAACCGTTGCAGACCAATCCCATGCCGCATAAATGGCAGGTTTATGGAAGATGGAACGGAATGTTTCCATATCATTTCTTGCTTCGGCTTCACCTGCAGTGCCAATAACCTTACGCAAGTTTTCCTGCAGTCTGGTCATTTCACCGTTATACCATTCATGCAGTTCAACACCATTGACATATTTTTTCAAAATATGTTCATAGCCTTGTTCTTTCATAATTTTAACAAGTTTTTCATAGTGCTGCTTTGAAAGCCATTCGCCAAGCTTGGAAGTTGGGATATTTTCAGCTTCAATTTTTGCAATATCGAGTTTGGTTTGATAGTAGGTATCAGGCACAACAGAAGCTGCCGTAATACCTGCAATGGCAACAAGTCCGCGTAAAACAACACTGTTGGAAACTCCTTGTCCGCAGAACCCAATTTTCTTGGCGTACTTTTGCCCGGTAAAGATAGTCGTCAAAAGAGCCCAAACGACAGCAGGATCTTCTTCATCATAAATATGAGAAAGACTTGCATTGTCGCGGTCAGTACCAAGAACCATTTGGGTCATATCGTTTGAACCAATGGAAAATCCGTCAAATTCCTGAATATATTGTTTTGACAAAATGGCGTTTGAGGGGATTTCAGCCATTTGAATAACTTTCAAACCATCTTGACCGCTTACAAGTTTATGCACATTTTCAAGATAGGAACGCATTGCGCGGGCTTCTTCAAGCGTACGCACAAAGGGCAGCATTATTTGCAGATTTTTACCGCCGTACACACCGCGGGCAAGCTTGAATGCTTCCAACTCCCAGTCGTGGATATTACGGGAAACACCACGATAGCCGAGCATGGGGTTGTCTTCATGTTTTTCAAAAAGGCAGCCGCCAAGCAAGTTATAGTATTCATTAGACTTAAAGTCTGTGGTACGGTAAATAATATCCTTGCCATAGAAAGCCATAGCAAAAAGGGCAAGGCTTTGAGCTAACGTTTGGATATAATGTTCCTTACCTGTTTTATAGCCACGGCTTGTAATAATGGTGCGGATTTTTGCCGGAATGGCATGCAATTCTTCCATTTCTTTAATCATGCCGCATTTTAAGCCCACTTCTCTGCGAAGTTCTGTGATACGTTTCAATGCAGCAAGAATTTGTGCATCATCTTTTACTTTTTCATAGTGAGATTGGATAAGGGCATCAGTACGCAGGATTTCAGAAAGTTTTTCTTCAGAAGTTCCGGAGAATGCAGTCAAAGCTTCTTCATAACCCAAAATAATTCTGATATGTTCGGAAAGATTGGAAGAAGTACGCAGCGTGTCTTGATAACGCAAAGCATTTTCAAAATATTCATCAAGCTTATGTTCCAATTCACGGATTTTTCTCTGCTGAGCAAGAACTTCCTCAGTTCCCTGAGGTTCATAATTAATCGTTGCTTCAATTTCCTGAGCAAGACCGGTGACACGTCCTACATGATCACGCAGTTTTAAATCAAGGGTAACAAGACCGCTTGCAAGCTGTTCCTGCATGATTTTTGTCAGGGAATTATCCAAGGTAGCAAGTTTTTTGGAAACCAAATCTTCCAATGTGCCATTATCATAGGCTTCCAATGCTTTTGGATGCACAGCCACGTTGCCGAGCATAAATTCAGCCCGAAGCAGCCCAACTTCAAAATCTTCAACATTACGCAGACGGGAAAGGAAAAGGGCCTGTGTTACGTCAGCCAAAACGAGCCCTACATGGGTTTTTGTTTTGGGAAGCTTGTTTAAATCCATCTCCCCGCCAATTTCATGGAGAGGAAGAAGTCCGCGGTATACACGTCCGCGGGTACCGTCAACAGTTACTTCCTGACCGTCAAGAGCACGCAGTGTTTCATTTCTTTGGATACCAATAACTGCAGCAATGCCAAGTTCACGGGAGGTAATGGCCGCATGGCTTGTATCTCCGCCAACATCTGCCAAAATAGCGGAAGCAACACGCATGCCCGGAACCATATCGGGGTCGGTTCTTTCTGCAGCCAGAATATCGCCCTTGCCCACTTTATTGAGTTCCAAAGCAGAGCGGAGAAAACGGACAGTACCTTGTCCGGCACCGCGGGAAGCGCCATTTCCTTCTAAAATAACTTCAGCCTTTTCAGCTGCTTTTTCATCCACTTCCAGACGACGCATGAAAATGGTATGGGGGTGTAGTTCCAATTCTTCATTCCAACGGGTTTCAGGACGAGCCTGCACGAACCACAAATCGTCATTGGCGTCAAAACAGAACTCTGTATCCATAATCATACTGCCATAGGCTTTACTGATAATACGGACAGCTTTGGCAATATTTTCAGCCTGAGTAATGGACAATGCCCATTTATTGACATCGTTTTTATCAACATCAATTTCTTTTGTACCGCCCTTGGCGTCATAAATAATTTTCTTTGTTTTGCTGCCAAGGTTACGGACAACAACTTCAGCTCCGTCATCACGCTGAAAAACATAATATTTATCAGGGGTTACCATACCGCCGACAACAGCTTCCCCAAGACCATAGCTTGCGTCAATGCTGACAAGATCATTGCGGACAGTACCACGGCATCCTGAAGCAGTATCAGCAGCAAAGGCAGTACCGGAAACCATGGGGTTAATCATGCGCATGATACAAACAGATAAAGAAGTTTGTTCAATAGCCCATTCTTTTTTTGCCTGAATGGCAAGTTCATCATTACCGGTTGCTTCTGCTTGGGTAATACCGTCACGGATAGCTTCACGGCGATAGGTCATGGAGCGAAGGTTATAGGCAGACGCGCAGTCCCAGTGATATGCCTCGGCAACTTTATCTTCACCCACAATATTTAAATAGGTATCCTGCAAACCTGCAAAGGCTTTTTTACGGGAATCTTCACCGGCAGCGGAAGAACGAACAGCAACAGGCACATCTTCTGCCCCTGCTTCCTTACAAATCGCTTTGTAGGCTTCACGAACTGCCGTATCGACTTCTTTTGGCAAATCAACAGACAAAATAGCTGACTGCACAAGAACGGAACGTTTGCGAAGCTGGTCAATCACTTCCTGTGAAGTTGCAAAACCTTCCACAACGTTATTGACAAAGGTACGCAGGCGAATTTTTGTTGCATTAGCTTCTTTTTCATCAGCTTTTTTAATTTCTTTGCCGAGATTGCGTACCAGTTTTTGCAAATAATCAGGGTCACGGTTAATTTCAGGATCATTCCAGTCAATGCGAGAGTACTCTCTTTCAACAAGGGAACGAACAAGCGCTGCATTGATAGTTGTTTCATCTAAAACTTTATGGAAGTTGATAGATGAAATAGCACGGAATTGAGGACTGCGAACACCTTTTATTTCGTGGATTTTCGCAGTGTTAAAGTTTTTACCACCAACAATAATTTCAGCACTTTCACCAATAGCCATAATGTCAGCACCAGTGAGAACAAGCTTTTCTCTTAATGCCTCGATATTTGGAGTTTCAGTGTTCTTTTTACTCATTTGTTCCTCCGAGAAATGCGTCCATTAACTCGTGTTTTATTTATGAATTTGTTTCATTATTAGAAATAAACTTTGCCTTATGTGATGCGGAAATTTTTGCCCCGCAATACGGGCAGAAACTTGCATCTACATATGCCAGTGGTTTGCCGCAGTCTTTATTGGGGCAAATAAGAGGCATGCTGTCAATTTCCATAATAAGCTCACCTTCATGAACCGGCGTCATTTTGCGTGTCGCTTTATAATCTGCCATTTTATAAACCTTAGTAACAATACCGTTACGCGGAGACAAAACAGCTTTTTCCTGTTTCATAATGGAGATATTGAAAAGTTCCTGTCCTTTCTTAACAATATCACCAACTTTTACATATGTCACCCATAAATCACCGTTGGAAGGAGCGCCAATTTGGTTTTTATCATTGGGATCAGCCATAAGCACATCAGAGCTTACTGTGCCTGACGGATTTGCCACTTGGACTTCATGGGTCATAAACTGGGAATCATAGGCATAGCGGACTTCCACAGTTCCTTTTTCCGAGATGGGGCTAAGATGATAAATCGTTATGCTGTGCGGTTTACCGTCTTCATCCATAAACTGCAATTCTCTGCCAATTTCCAGCCCTTCGAACCAAACGTCCAAAGGCAAGGCATTGGGATCACCAAAATCTTGTTTAAATTGGATATTTTTAATGGAATCACCGGGATGATTCATATACATGACAAATTCTTCATCATTGGGTTTGCGTTTTAATATTTTTTCGCAGGCTTTTTCTTCCGCAGCAAAATCTATGGGATCCAAATGGTCTAACGGACTGTCTTCTGTTCTTTCCTTCAAAGCGTTTTTCCATTTATCTCCGAAAGCACTTTGATAGACCCAGTCAGCAGGGAAACCAAGGGGCAGTTTACCAAACTTGCCAAGCAATAAATTTCTGAAAGCGTCATTGCAGTCCTGATAAATCATCAGGCGTTCTTTCTTCATTGCTTTGGATAAATCTTCTTCTTTTGTATTCACGACAGTTTCAAGAATTTCAAGAAGTTTGGCTACTTCTTCCATGCCGCCGCGCTTCCATGCTCCCGTTACTGCCAAAAACGCCGTATTCCATGTAATTTGAGAACCGGGAGTAACATCATGGTATTTGACAATTTGACGGATACCGGCAAGAAAACGGAGCATATAAGGAAGCAAGTGGATATAGCCTTGTTTCATTGCCCCTTCTTGTGAAGAAGAGGTTGCCCCGCCCGGCATGCCATGATAAACCACATCATGGTCGATACCTTGAAAATAAGGAGCACAATATCTGTCATAATACGGCATAATTTGTTTCAGCACAAAGTTTGCATCACGAATCATATCCTTGTTCAGGAAGTTTTTAATGCCAAATTCTTCTTCCAAATGGGTTGCAGTAGAAAGAACGTCTCCTTGTCCGTAACTGCGCACACCGGCACCTAAAGCAACATCCAAAATATGGGCACCGGCTTTTGCCGCTTCAGTCAAAGCAGGGGGGAACAAGCCGTCCGTAAAATGGCGGTGATAATGCAAAACAAGGCTTGGCCAGCGTTTTCGGACAGCAGTAACAAGTTCACGGACAAACTGCGGAGCACAGTTGCCTGCCATATCTTTCAAGCCCAAAATAATCATGTTGGAAGCTTGTTCCGCGCTTACTCCAAGCACACCCGCAACCATGGTTAAAATTTCTTTTGTGGTATCAAGGTAATAATCCACATCAAAACCGCGATGAGGAGTAACAGAAAGAGCAGGCTCAAAAATAATTTCCTTACGGCTTAAAATAACTTCTGCAAGGGGTTTCATGTTGCGGATATCATTCAAGAAATCAAAACAGCGGATAACATGGTAATTGTCACAAATCATTTCACAGGTACGCTGCATAAGATTTCTTGGCTGTGGAGAATAGCCAAGTACATTGGTAGAACGCACTAAAATCTGTTTCATGGTTTTGGGGGCAAAACTGTTCCATGCTTTTGCTTCACTGAACGGATAGGTCATATTTGCCATCATATTGACATGGAAATGCGCACCGCCTCCATTTTCCAAGGAAAAGAACTGGCAGTTATCCAAATAAGGACCAACAAGCCTGTCTTCGGCTAAACGGAATCTGTTGCTGCTGTTGGACTGGGTTTGGTCACGGCAGGTGGTATCAGTAAAGTGTATTCTATTGGAATCACGAACAAAATCTAAAATTGCCTGACGGTCACCGCTGGGATAAACATTGTGAGCTCGGCGGATTTCCTTTTGGATATGAGGAAGAACAGGCTCAAAATGAGGCATGCGGGGGGTATCACCGGTACGGTATTTTCCCCGCTGGATATAAGGGTTATAGCCTTTAGCAGAAATTTCAGCAACCAAACGGCTCAGGCGTTCAGCCTCCGGATATAAATCCTGATAATTGAGTAATTCCGGTGTGCTTTCGATAAAAGTGGTATCAAAATTAGCGTTTAAAAAACGTTTATTTTTCAGGACATGACGGAAAAAGGGAATGGTTGTTTTGACGCCGCGGATTGTATATTCCTCTAAAGCACGCATCATAACGCTGCATACTTTATTCCAGTCACGCCCGTAGGCAATAAGAAGAGAACCGGCAGAATCATAATTGGAGGGGAAATCGTATCCGGCGGAAAGGTTTGAATCAATACGAACCCCGGGACCGCCGGGAGAAATATAACGGGTAATGCGTCCGGAATTTGGTGAAAAACCATTTTTAGGATCTTCACAGTTTATACGAACCTGCATTGCTGTGTGATATCCGTAGGTTTCTTCATCATTAAAAGCAAGCGGTACGCCAAAGGCAAGAGCAATTTGTGTTTCCACAAGGTCAATGCCGTAGCGGCTTTCTGTAATGCCATGTTCAACCTGTAAACGGGTATTGACTTCAATAAGATACGGTGTTCCGTCACTGGTAACAAGAAATTCAACAGTACAAAGGGAATGATAATTAACAGCTTTGGCAAGACGGATGGAGTATTCTTTTAATTTTGCCCGAAGCTTAGGCGTAATACCTATCCATGGGGAAGGTGTAATTTCAATTAATTTCTGGTGATTGCGCTGTACTGAGCAGTCTCGTTCATCACAGGCAAAAACATTGCCGTATTTATCTGCAATAACTTGAATTTCTATATGACGAACATTCTCTAAATATTTTTCAACAAATAAACGGGGATTGCCAAAAGAAGCCTCAGCCATGGCAGACGCTTTTGCAAAGGCATCTTCAAGGGTATTTTCATCACGGATAACAAAAATACCGCGCCCTCCGCCGCCTCCTTCCGCTTTAAGCATGGCAGGCATACCTATTTCACGGATAAGTTCTTTTGCCTCTTCTACAGAGACAGAACCTTCAGAACCGGGAACAACGGGAATATCTAATTTTTTCGCAATATTACGTGCTTCAACCTTATTGCCGAGCATACGCATAGCATCAGCATCAGCCCCAATAAATAAAATACCTGCTTCCTGACATTTGCGGGGAAAGGTATCATCTTCCGATGCGAAACCCCAGCCCGGGTGAATAGCAACAACACCGCGTTTTTTTGCTTTACTGATAATTAAATCTAAATCCAAATAAGAAGTAGGATCAGAACCTAAAAGCATAAGTTCTTGAGCTGATGCAACAGCAGGAGAAGTTTTATCCACGTCTGTTGCCGTCATAATTGCCGTAGCGTGGAAACGTTCACGAATAGAACGACAAATACGGCGAGCAGGAATACCGCGGTTTGCAACCAAAATTGGTTTTCCTTTCAGTTCCTGCAATAACTCGTCCATAGATTTTGGAGTCATAATCTACCCTTCTTATTTGGTAATTGAACCACCAACAATATATACTAATCCATTTTCAGAAGAAAGGATTAATTCCCCTTCTTCGCCTAAGCCGATAATCTGTCCTACAATATCACCGGAATAAAATGTACCCTTTACCAGAGCATCTTTAACACAAACAGTATCCCCCAAAAAAGCAAGATATGTTTTGCAGACTGTGTTCCACATTGTTTTATTGTATGATAAGAGGTATTTTTTATACCATAAATTTATTTCTTTCACAAGAGCAAAACAAAAACCTAAATTTATAAAAAATTTATCAGCTTCTTCTGTATTATCAATAGGTTGACAAATATTTCCCGTATTTTTCCCCAGACCGCCTAAAAGAGAATTATAAAAATAGTTTAAAAATTCTTTTTGCATAGCTGCAGCAGAAAAATTTTTTAATACTCCTGCC
>CAJTMS010000017.1:0-25405 GCA_910577155.1 uncultured Mailhella sp. | reverse complement strand
AATCCTTATTCGGCGCGGAAAATACATTTATTCCCATGCCTGCCACAAGAAAACCGTTTCTCTCTTCAAGCAGTATTCCCCCTACTTTTTCATACCCATGCCCGCTTTTTTGCACGAGGTCATTAGGCCATTTGAGCTCCACACAAAATCCCAATTTTTCCAAGGCTTGAGCAACAACAGCCCCAAAAGCGGGGGCTGCTGCTTCCGTATTAAAAGGATAGGCATTTGGTAAAAAAATTGCCGTGTAGAGATTATTTTGCAATGATTCCCATTTTCTTCGCAATTGCCCGCGTCCGGAGAGCTGATTTTGACAAATAAGCGTTGTCAATACATGCATTTGTCTTTGCCCGGAAAGTTCATGGGCTTTATCAAGAGTACTTGTTATACTGTCAAAAACATAAACATCAGACGCAAGGTTTGTGGGAACAGCCCAAAAAATCTCCTGTTCTGTCCCCTGCTCCTGCGCCTCTTTTAATGAAAAAAAAGCATTATGCTTTTGTACAAAACCTTGCTCAAAAAAACATAATGCTTTTGTATTCTTTTGTGTATCCATTTATTTTACTTCAACTTTATTCTCAATAATTGTATCACGTATACCAAATTTTTTAAAGCGCTCACGGCTTTCTTCCAAGCGGTCTTCCGTACCAATTAAAAGAACATGGATGAAAAACCAACTCCCTTTCGCATCTTTTTTGACGTCTTTCTTTGTTCTAAAACCGTCTGTCTCCAATTTTAACCGTAAATCATCAGCCTGTTTTTCATTTCGAAACGCTGCAACACGGATATCATAATCAAATTTTTTATTGACGGAGGCTAATGCTTCTGCATTTTTTTCAGCCTGTTTCTGTGCTTCTTCCTGCGCTTTTATGCGCTCTTCATTTGCCTTTTTCTCAGCCTTTTCCTCTGCAAGGATTTCTTCTGCGGTTTTCTTTTCAGGCTCAGTTTTTAAAGACGTCATAAACTGCAATTCTTCTTTTGGAAGAACGTTTTGTACTTTTTCTTCCTGCTTCGCTGCAGTCAAGGGTATCGGCTCGTCTTTTTGCACGGCAGGGGTCATGCCTTTGCCGATAATAAGCCCGAATATAAAGGCAAAACCAATCATGGCAGCAATGGTTACAAAAGCGGTGATGCAGGCAGATGTCGTTAAAACAATTCCTTCCTTTACAGAATCTTTTTCTTCTTGCTGATTTTCCTCAGCCTCTTCCTGTTCAGCATATAATACTTCACGAGGTTTTGTTTTTACAAAACCGTCTTCCATTTCCTCTTCCTGAGTATCTTCCTGCTCCTTTTGTTCTTTAGAAGCCAATAATTTTCGGACACTTTCAAAAAAAGGATTATTTTTTTTACTTTCAGGAGAAATTCGGTAATTAGGACGCGCCACGTTTTGTTCCTTCTTACATTGTTTCCGGTGCTGAAACACCCAGCAAATTCAAGCCATTAGAAAGAACAGTCGCCACAACGCGGAGCAAAGCCAAACGTGCCTTTATCATTTTTTCATCGCCGCTCAAAACCGGCGTATTTGCATAATAACTATGGAATTTACCTGCCAAATCCATAAGATAAAAACTGATGATATGCACGGCTTTTGCTCTGGCAGCATCAAGCACCGCTTCTTCAAAATGCAGTGCGGAACGAATAAGTCCGATATCAGCGCTGTCAGTCAAAAAGGCAAGCAGGTCCAAACTTGTTTTCTCCTCAAGTTTATGCCCATTTTCTTCTCCCCTGCGCAGCAAGGTTTTAATCCGGGCATGGGCATACTGCACATAGTAAACAGGATTTTCCAAATTCCGCTGTTTTACCAAATCCAAATCAAAATCAAGGGGCTGATCGCTTTTTCTGGAAAGAAACATAAAACGGGCAGCATCAACGCCAACCTCATCAAGCACTTCTCTCAGAGTAATAAATTCTCCGGAACGGGTTGACATCGCAACCGGTTCGCCGGCGCGGAGCAAGTTTACTAATTGAATAAGAATAACAGAAAAATCTTCTTTTGGGTTTCTGCCAAGGGTTTCGATAGCCGCTGCAACACGGGGGACATAGCCATGGTGATCCGCTCCCCACACATCAACAAGCTCATCAAAACCACGGTTAAATTTATCTGCATGATAGGCAATATCAGATGCAAAATAGGTTAAAAATCCATCACTTTTCCGCAGAACCCGATCTTTATCATCACCGAACAAGGTTGATTTAAACCACAATGCATTATCCTGCTCATAGGCATAGCCGCGTTCTTTCAGATCCTGCAGCGTTTTTTCAACTTTTCCGGCATTGACAAGACTTGCCTCTGAAAACCAAACCTGATGTTCCACCCTAAAATCATTCAAATCTTTTTTAATGCCATTCAAAATGGTATTCATGGCATATTCATAACAACGGTTTTCCGCATCCGCATAGGTGGGAAGCTTGGGGTCTTTCTCCAGCATTTCCTTTGCAATATCGATAATATATTCACCTTTATAATAATCTTCAGGGTATGTCACCGGCATGCGGCAAAGGTCCTGCATTCTCAGCCACGTGGAAAGCCCAAGAATACGCATTTGCAGTCCTGCATCATTAATATAGTATTCCGTATTGACATCATACCCTGCAAAACGCAAAATCCGGGCAATACTATCTCCAACAGCCGCACCGCGCCCATGCCCTATATGCAAAGGCCCCGTTGGGTTAGCTGAAACATATTCCACATTGATCCGTCTGTGATTACCATATTGTAAAGAGCCAAATGTATCTTTGGCTTCTTCCATAAGCAAAACTTGTTCATGCCAAAACGCAGGCTTATAGGTCACATTGATAAAACCGGGTCCCGCAATCTCAACGTTTTTAATATATTCCTGTTTCTGCAGTTCTGTACTAATTTCCCCTGCAAGATCGCGCGGGGCTTTTTTACACGTTTTCGCAAGCGTCATGGCAATATTGGTTGCCAAATCGCCGTGTTTTGTATCTTTTGGAAGCTCAATCACAGCCTTTTCAGGCCATTCCCAACCTTTTTCTTTAACAATGGCTTCCAACGCTTCTTTTAAAACTTGCATATCACGCATAACAGAACCTTTATCTCTTGAATTCTTTTACAAAATTTGTTAAGGATAAAGTATATAAAAAATGCTTTTGTTTAGCAAATAAAATTTTTACCTATTCTCCGGTTCGTTATGCTTGATAATTTACTTTTTTTTCAGTTCAGCGGTATCAAAAATGTCCGCTGCCTTTTTCACGGCAAGAATTTCAACACAGAAAATTCCCTTGGCAGTATTGCTTTTGACCGAGGTGAAGAAAATAAAATTATACTTGAAAACAGGGAATATTTATTTAAAAAACTGAGTATGCCTGTTCTGGAAGTGCATCAAATTCATTCTTCAATTTTGCATTTTACTCCGAAACAAACCCTTTATGCGGAAAAGGCGTCTCTTGAAGGTGACGGAATTGCAACCAATTCTGCAAAACACGCCTTATTGATTAAAACAGCAGATTGCCAGCCTATTCTCCTTGCACATAAAAAAGGACAGCATATTATGGCTCTGCATGTGGGCTGGCGCGGCAACAGGAATGACTTTATTTTGCAGGCTGTTGCAGAATTTTGTAAAGAATATAAACTCCTTGCAAGGGATTTATTCGCCGTGCGCGGACCAAGTCTGGGACCACAAGAAGCAGAATTTACGAATTTTTCCGCAGAATGGGGCGATGCCTATAAAGAATGGTATACTGTTCAAACGCAAACCCTTGATTTATGGACATTGACACGGCATCAGCTCAAACAGGCAGGACTTTTGCAGGAAAATATTTATGGCATTGATTTTTGTACCAAAACAATGAGCAAACAATATTTTTCCCATCGTGAAAATAATCAAACAGGCCGTCAGGCAAGCATTATCTGGTTTGAATAGAAACAACAAGCCCATACACGGCTACAGAACACCTTGCCATACCGATTAGAATTCTAAAATAAATTTCGTGCCTTTTTCAAGTTCACTTTCAAGTTTAATCTGCATATTATGCAGCAGGGCAACGTATTTTACAATACTTAATCCTAAACCGGAACCGCTTATCTTGCTGTTATGGCTTTTATCCACACGGTAAAAGCGCTCAAAAATTCGTTCTTGTTCTTGTTTATCAATGCCAATTCCCGTATCTTCAATAATAATTCTCTTTGCCGTTAAAACTGTTCCCAGCCAAATTTTCACTGTTCCATGCTCTTTATTGTATTTTATTGCATTTTCACAAAGATTATACAGCATTTCATCTAACATATACCGAAAACCTGAAATTTTAATATTTTCTCCGGTCAGTTCAATCTGCACATTTTTTTCAAGAGCAAAAGGATTTAATCTGTTGCAAATTTCCAAAAGCAAAGGATAGAGATCCACTTCTTCTTTATCTAAAACAAGTTTTTCTTCGTCCAATTTTGACAAAAGCATAATTTTATCAATAAGCACAATAAGCCGCTGTGCCTCAAAATAAATACGCCCGGCAAAATTTTCTATATCTTCTTTTTGCACAATGCCGTCTTTGATAAGCTCTGCATATCCTGAAATCGATGTAAGAGGTGTTTTCAGTTCATGCGAAACATTGGCAGAAAATTCTTTGCGTATGGTATCAATTTTTTCTTTTTCCATATTTTGTTTTTCAATACGGACTAAAAGAGGCATAATTTCGTCATAATTTTTTCTTTCCAGAGGATGAATTAAATTAATTTGATTGATAGGCACAATGATTTTATTTACTAAGATTTTTACCAAAATATAGGCAATAATAAACATAATACATGCAGTACTCAAAATAACGGGCAAAATCCGCAAGGCAATCAGACCCACTGTATCAAATTTTTTGGCAACACGTAAAATATTATTATCAACCATTTCAGCATAATAAAACATTTTTGTTCCAAAAGTTTCAGAAATTCTGATATCTTCGCCTATTTCTCCTTCAAGAGCCTTTTGCACTTCCGGACGCAGCAGGTGATTTTCAAAATCAATATTCATATTAGAATCATAAAGAACATTGCCTGCTTTGTTAATAAGACTGATACGTGTATTAAAAAGCCCTATATCAATAGCATGCAAAAAGCCACTGCCCATACTGGCAAGAAGACGTTTTATATACTGTGCCTCCTGACGTACTTCATGAATACTCATATTCACAGTCTGACGATAAATAATATAGGTAAACATACTGTAACTGATAAGCAGCGTTACAGTAATTAAAAGCAGCATGCCTTTATGGATTTTTGTTTGCAGTTTCATACTATTTACTCATTTTATAGCCTATTCCGCGTATGGTTTCTATTTGATTTCCACTCTGCCCAAGTTTTTGACGAAGGGTTTTAATATGCGCATCGACGGTTCGTGTTTCCCCATAAAAATTTGCGCCCCAAACTTCCTCAAGCAAAGTATTGCGGGAAATAACACATTCAGGATTAGACATAAGCTTCTTTAATAATTCAAATTCTTTAAGCGTAAGAATAACCGGTTCACCATTGCTTCGCACTTCATATTTTTCCAAATCAAGAACAATATTTCCCAGGCTTAAACCATGTTCCTGATCTTTCTGCCCGATACGCCGAAGGACTGCCTTAATTCTTGCCACAAGCTCCATAATTCCAAAAGGCTTGGTAATGTAATCATCAGCTCCCAAATCCAAACCTTTGACTTTATCATATTCTGCGCCTTTGGCTGTCAGCAAAATAACAGGAATATGCTTTGTTTTGGGATTATTCTTTAATTTTGTTAAAATTTCCAAACCATCAATATCCGGAAGCATGATATCAAGCAAAATTAATTCTGGAAAACCATTTTCAAGCGCTTGGAAAAGTTCCTTTCCGCCTGCAAGTCCGCAAGCCTCAAAACCCGTTGCCTGCAAAGAATATATGATTAATTCCCGAATATTGTCTTCATCTTCCACACAAAAAATCATGGACTATTCCTTAATGCTGTATGATTTATGATTCCCCGTGAGGGCAAATTCCACCCACTCTGCAATGTTGGTTGCATGGTCGCCGATACGTTCAAGATATTTTGCAACCATAATTAAATCAATAGCTAATTTGCCCTGTTCAGCAATATTTTTGTTAATAAATAAAATAAGTTCTTGTTTAACCTCTTCAAATAATGCATCCACATGCTCATCTTTTTTGATAATTGCCTGTGTCAAAGCTAAATCATGTTTAACATATGCTGTGACACAATCAGAAACCATTGCCATAACGCATTTGCTCATTGCCCCAATTTTTGATAATTCAAAATGATTATACGCCGTATCATTCGTGATAATTTCTGCAATATCAGCAGCCTGGTCACCAATCCTTTCCATATCTGTAATGATTTTCAATGCTGCTGAAATTTCCCGTAAATCTTTGGCAACAGGCTGCTGCTGAAGTAAAAGCCGCAGACAGAGATTTTCTATTTCTTTTTCAATGGCATCAATTTCCGATTCCACATCATAAACAGTTTTTGCCTTGCAGCTTTCATTTTTCAGCAAAATCGCCGTTGCCTTGCAAATGGCAATTTCACAAAGTTCTCCCATATAAATGAGATATTCATGCAATTCACTCAGTTCTTGTTCAAATTTACTGCGCATTATCCAAATCTCCCTGTAATATAATCTTCTGTTCTTTTATCCTGCGGAATAGAAAAGAGTTTATTTGTTGTATTATACTCAATTACCTCACCAAGCAGGAAAAATGCTGTATTATCAGAAATACGCATTGCCTGCTGCATATTGTGAGTAACAATAACAATAGTATACTGTTTTTTTAATTCTATCAGTAAATCTTCAATCTTAGCTGTAGAAACAGGGTCAAGGGCAGATGTTGGTTCGTCCATCAGCAAAACTTCAGGATTAACTGCCAAAGTCCTTGCAATACAAAGCCGCTGCTGCTGACCGCCGGAGAGCCCCAAAGCATTTTTATTCAGCCTGTCCCTGCTTTCCTCCCAAACAGCGGCTCTTTGCAGCGAAGTAACCACAATTTCCTCTAAATCTGCTTTTTTTGTCACGCCATGCGTTCTTGGTCCATAGGCAATATTATCATAAATACTCATGGGAAAAAGATTAGGCTTCTGAAAAACCATACCTACTTTTTTCCGCAGAATATTGACATCATATTCAGTATACACATTTTTATTATCGAGCAGGATTTCTCCCTCAATTTTGCAGTCTGGGATTAACTCGTTCATCCTGTTTATAGATTTAAGAAGCGTAGACTTTCCACAGCCTGACGGACCAATAAAAGCTGTAATATTTTGTGCCGGCAAACAAAGATTAATATTTTTTAATGCCTGAAAATCATCATAAAAAAGATTAATAGAATTAATGGTAATTTTATCCATAAAAGTTCCTTAGATACGAATAAGTTTTTTTGCCAGGTAATACGAAAAACTATTAATAATAACCACAAGCAAGAGCAAAACAACAGCTGCGGCATAGGCTTGATTCATATACAGTCCCTCATTGGCGAGGGTAAACATGTGAATTGCCAAAGAACGCCCTGAATTCATGATAGAATGCGGAAACTGCGCCACGGTTCCCGCCGTATACATTAACGCAGCGGTTTCTCCCACTATTCTGCCTATGGCAAGAATAATTCCAGCTAAAATTCCAGGAACAGACGCAGGCAAAATAATTTTAAAAATTGTCCGCAGTTTTCCTGCCCCAAGCCCAAAACTTCCTTCCCGATAACTATCAGGCACTGCAAGCAGAGCCTCTTCCGTCGTGCGAATGAGCAGGGGCAAAATCATCATACTCAATGTCAATGCCCCGGAAAGAAGAGAAAAGCCCAAACCGCAATGAATAACAAAAAAAAGCATACCAAAAAGACCATAAATGATAGAAGGTATACCTGCCAGTGTCACTGTGGTAATGCGGACTGCTTCAACAAATTTACTGTTTTTTTCAGCATATTCCACCAGATAAACGGCAGAAAAAATCCCAACAGGCGCGGCAAAGACAAGAGCAAGAACTGTGATAATAATGGTATTAAAAACAGCTGGCATTACTGAAGCATTTTCTGAACTATATTCCCAGGCAAATGTTGAAAATGTAAGAGCTGGGAGCCCCTGCACAACAATATGAGCAATGAGATACAATAACACGCCAAAAGTAAATAAAGCAGAGCCAAATACCATTACGCACAGGAAAACAGATGCCGGTGAATTTTTATAACGTTGAAAAATTTTCCAGACAGAACGCATAATAACTCTCATTTTCCTTTTTTAGTCATGTTTTTCCTGTTGATACAGGCAAGACCAAGATTAATCATTAATATGAAACAAAATAACACAACGCCTGTGGCAATAAGAGCTTCCCTGTGCAAATCTGCCGCATAGCCCATTTCAATCACCACATTTGCCGTCAGCGTTCGTACACCTTGAAAAATATCTGTTGGAATACGTGCCTGGTTTCCTGCAACCATAATGACTGCCATGGTTTCTCCGACCGCACGGCCAATACCAAGCACAATGCCCGCAAGAACACCTGATTTCGCAGCAGGCAGAACAACATGAAAAACGCTCTGCTCATGGCTTGCCCCAAGAGCCACAGCTCCTTCATAATAAAGAGCTGGAACAGCACGCAGTGCGGATTCTGTTACACTGATAATTGTAGGCAAAATCATAATTCCAAGTAAAAGTGAAGCGGTAACAATACTATTGCCATTACCTCCAAATCCCAAAGCTTGCCCAAAATCACGCACCAAAGGCACAATAACAACTAAACCGAAAAAACCATAAACTACAGACGGAATACCAGCTAAAATATCTGTGGCGATTTTCAAAGGTCTATACAATTTTTGCGGACAGTAAAATGCCATAAAAACAGCAGTTAAAATACCTGTTGGAACCCCAACAATAATTGCCCCGAGCGTCACATAAATACTTCCCAGTATCATGGGAAATATGCCAAAAATTTCAATGTTCGGACGCCACACTGTGCCTGCAAGGAAATTCCAAAGTCCAATTTTTGTTAATGCGAGTGCGCCGTTATGAAAAAGATATATACAGATAAATGCAACGACCAAAACCGAAGTTGAAGCCGCTGCAAAAAACACACCTCGCATGATTTTTTCATTCCATGCCTGAGGTCTCATTTATTTTAAAACCTCTGCCCATGTTTTAGTATCACCTGAATATATGGACTTTACCGCTTCCTTTGAGAGAGATTCTACCCTGTTATTTTTATTGACTATAACAGCTATCCCGTCTATCGCGATAACTATGGGTTTCAACCCCTGCTCCAGTTCTTTAGCCTTAAGCTCACGGCTGGCAAGACCAATATCATAATTGCCGTTGATTACAGAAATCATACCCGTTGTAGAATCTGTAACCTGCAGTTCAAGGTCTGCGTCAGGATTAACAAGTTTATACGCTTCAAGCAATTTTTCCATTACAGGTGAAACAGAGGAAGAACCGCCGACAACAGCTTTTCCTTTAGGCTTTGCTGAGACAAATTCTTTTTGCCCGGCAGCAGGAATATACCCTGCTTTTTCCACAAGTTTCTGCCCCTCGGCGCTCAAAATGAACGCAATAAAATCTTCTGTCGCTGCATTTTGTGTTTTTGGGTTTACTGCAATATTGAAAGGACGGGATATGGTATAGGTACCATTTTGAATATTCTCAATACTTGGCAAAATATTATCTATTTTAACAGCTTTGACTTTATCATTCAAAGCGCCAAGTGAAATATAGCCTATAGCATATTCATCACCAGCAACTGTTGTTAGCATGACAGATGTACTGTTGGTAATTTGGGCGTCTGCTGTTGTCAGGTCTGCTTTCTTTCCCTGGAATAGCCCCAGAACATCAAAAAGTTCCACAAACGCACCGCGTGTTCCTGAACCCTCTTCCCGTGAAAGCACTGTAACAGGGGAAGAAGATTTCCATTCCGCAAAGGCAGAACCAATAAACGAAAATGACAATAAGCCTGTTAATACGCTTGCTGTCAAACCACAGGTTAACATTGATTTAATTTTCATAATAACTCCTTTTTTTTGAGGTTGAGAATGATATAAAATACTATTGTAAAAATAAAAGGAGTAGTTATGTAAAATATATGTAAAATCAAAAGAGATACGCTTAATCCTGATAAGAGCTGAGCAATATTTTATAGAAGAGCTATTCTAGAACATTTCCGATCAATCTTGCGACTTTTCTATGTAGGGGAAAAATTTTATCTCTGCTGTTCATTTGTGTAAGGCTCGCTTACTTGCTAACTCAAAAGGTTTCCGCAGCCTTCGGTGGCTGAAAAGGTTTCTTTCACTGCCCCCTTTACAAAACTTTTTAAGCTTTCTTATAAAATTTTATTGCAATTATTTCCGGAACCTCTCTAAATAGTTTTAGAAATACTCTAAAATTACATAGAAACAATATAAAAGACAAAATCTGCAACGGTGTTACATACAGAGAATACTATTTTCTCCAAAAAAGTAACAATAAAACAATCTGAAAGTGATACGGAAATGCCCCGGATCATCATGTAATATTTCATTATTTACCATAAGAAGCAGGTAAGTTTATCTGCTTGACTATTTTATTGCAACATTAACACAAAAAGCCCGCCTGTCTGCGAACAAGCGGGCTCAATTTTAAATTAATTTAAATCTTATGGGTGATCTTTAAACATATTGCCGGTTGCTTCTGTACCGCTATGGCAAGGAGTACAATCCATAACACCCTTTGCCCAGTTGGTTTCTTCGCCCTTGGTTTGGTGACAGGTCTTGCAGTATTGTACAGAATCTTGTACCGGGAATGCGGATTTGAAATCTTTGCCAAGTTCAATTTTCTTATTGAAAATTTCAACAGCTTTCAGAGAAACGTCAGCAGTGATACGTCCGCAGCGTTCGTTTCTTGCTTTTGCAGTTGCTTCAATTTTATTTTCATAGCACCATTTTGAAACAGAAATGTGACAAAGAACAGAACCGGAAACGTTAGAAGGAATGGCTCCTGCAACGCCTTGAGCTTTATCTTTTGGATCATATATTGGCAATGCGGTTTTTTCATACCAGCGGAACAATTCATTTACCATAGGTGTACGTTCATCTCTTCCCCAGAAAAGAGCGTAAGCTGCTGCTGCACCGTAGAGTGCGCCGCAGATTGAACCCCAGTCAGAGATACCGCCTTTATTTGCTTCAAGCATTGCAAAGGGGAATTGGTTGTAAGGAGCACCAAATTTTTCACCCAATACACCAATAATACTATAGAATACACCGTAACCGCAGGCATAACCCTTATACCAGTATCCTTCATATGCTGCTTCTGCACATTCAACCGGATCCAATTTATGGGGTGTCCAGCCAAATTCACCATTTACTTGTTGGAAACGTGTAGCCGGTGCAGCCTGAACCAAATGTGCACCGCCATCAACGAGGGAAGTTACTGCTCCGCCTGCAACTAATGCGCCAAACCCCATTAAACAGTCACGTCTACTAATACTCATGAGAACCTCCAAAAAAAATTTTTCACAAGGTAAAAAGCTATACCTATATTTAATTCCTTCAATACATGATTTTCAAATCAACGTCAATGGGAACGTACATTTTTTATAAATATTTTTTTGTCCGGCAAAGCCCTCTATCCGCCAAATATAATTTGTGATTTTTATAACAAAAATAAATATTAATAAAAACAAGCAGTAAGAAAAAAGGGCAGCATAAAACTACCCTTTTCTACCGTTTATATGTACCATGAAAAACTATTCGGCTCTGTGGTGACAGCCTAAGCTGTTCTTATTTCTCAAAGCTGCCTGCGTAATCAGGTACGCCGTGTTGCAGCCATGGAAAAGGCGGACAAGTTCGGGAGAAAGAGGAGTATTGCGATAAAAATCGTGCAAATTGCTGGATAGGTCACGAAGTTCCCCGAAAGCACGGCGCAAACGGCTTTCTGTACGCATAATTCCCACATAGTTCCACATAATATGGCGTATGCTTGCCCAGTCCTGTGCAATGAGAGCAGGGTCATCATTGTGTTCGCTGCCCGTATTTTCCCAGTCTGCAATAGAATCAAAAACGCGCTCATCAATGCAGTTTCGTGCTGCAAGATTTTCTGCAATATTTTTTCCTGCACAAAAGCCCCACAAAAGCGCCTCCAGCAGGGACGTACTTGCAAGACGGTTCGCCCCATGAATACCGGTACAGCTGCATTCGCCCACAGCATATAAATTTCCGAGTGTTGTCTGTCCGTTTAAATCCACTAAAATACCACCGCAGAAATAGTGGGCAGAAGGAACAACAGGGATAAAATCTTTGCGCATATCAACACCGATATTCATACAGCTTTGGAACACGGTGGGGAAACGTTTTGTCACATCACAGTCTAAGCGTGTTGCGTCAAGAAACACATGCTGGGAGCCTGTCATCAGCATTTCCGTTGCTATGGCTTGGGAAACAATATCGCGGGGAGCAAGGCTTTTGCGTTTATCATATTTTTGCATAAATTCCTTGCCGTCCAAGTCCACAAGAACTCCCCCTTCACCGCGGACTGCTTCGGTTATAAGAGCATGGCGCTTACTCTTATGGTACAAAGAAGTAGGATGAAATTGTACAAATTCCATATTGGCAAGGCGAACACCTGCCCGCTGAGCCATGGAAATGCCTGAGCCCACAGCCCAATCGCTGTTGGTTGAGTGAAGAAAAACATTTCCTACCCCGCCGGTAGCAAGAATAGTAAAGGTGGCAAGGTGCTGATCCACCTGTTCTGTTTCCACGTTATAGGCATAGACGCCCACACATTGATTTTGCAGCTGATAGCGGTACATTTCCAAATGGGAATGGTGATCTGTGGTAATAAGATCAACAGCAGAACATTTATACCGAACATTAATATTTCTATGTTCTAAAATCGCCTTGTGAATAGCCTCAATAATGGAACGCCCAGTATAGTCGGCACAGTGCAGAATACGAGGAGCGGAGTGTCCGGCTTCCAGTGTCAAATCCCAATCCGCAGCAGTGCTGTTGCGCACATTAAAAGGAACATGCAAACGGTCAATCAAAATTTGCTGTACGGCTTCCCCGCCGTGGTCGGCAAGGTGGCGCACAGCCTTCACAAAATTATAATTATGCCCCGCATTGAGCATATCTTTTTCTAAAGAATAAAATTCTTCAGGATTATCATGTACATACACAATACCACCCTGTGCAAGTTCAGAGTTGCCGCCGTCCAAAGTTTCAGTCGGGCATAGCATACTTACCTGCACGCCTCTGTCTGCCAGGGTTAAAGCAGCAGCACAAGCACCTAAACCACTTCCTACAATCAAAACTTCAGAGCGATAATACATACTTGGTACTCCAATCCATATTCTTATTTTATTCTTTATTTTGCTCGTTATGAAGCATTGTTACTTGGCACAGTGGCTGAGCATACGCACAAGGGATTTTTTTGCATTGTCAACTAAGGAATTATCGATTTGCACCGGCTTCGCTGTTCCTGCAGCAATATCTTCCAAAGTTTTGCAAAGCAATGCTTCTGTAATTTTTGCCATATCGGGGCAAAGAGCTTCTTTCAAAAGAGGAATAACCGTGACGCCGCGCTCTTTATGCTGTTGCGCCAAACGGCTGACAAGGTTTGTTTCCGTGCCAATCACAAGCACAGAGCCTTTTTCCGCTTTTTCAGCTACATCAATCAAATAGGAAGTGGAACCGGCTCCGTCACATTTTGCAACAATTTCCTGCGGACATTCGGGGTGAACATAAATTTTCGCCTGTGGATATTTTTGGCGCATGGCAGCAATATGTTCTTCCTTAAAAAATTCATGGATAGGGCAGCAGCCATCCCAAAAAATAAGCTTTGCCCTGTCAATAGCGTCATAATCCAGCTTTTCCCCGTTATTTTTAACGTTGAGAGTATGACGCTTATCCTGAGGAATTCCAAGCATATTCCCCACATTATTGCCCAAGTTTCTGTCGGGCAGAAAAAGGACGCTGTCACTTTGGCTATACGCCCATTCCAGCATTTTTTTCGCATTGGACGAAGTGCAGACTGCCCCGCCGTGTTTGCCAACTGTGGCTTTCACTGCAAGGGAAGTATTCACATACGCTAACGGAACAATTTTTTTCCCGTGCTGCATAATCTTTTCAATAACAATATCAAGGGCTTTGGCCGGTACCATTTCAGCCATAAGACAGGAAGCATTCCAATCAGGCAAATACACTTTTTGGTGAGCTTTTGCCAAAAGACAAGCGGATTCTGCCATAAAATGCACACCGCAAAAAACAATATGCTCAGCCTCAATACCGTCAATCATCTGTGCAAGCTGTAAGGAATCACCTGCCAAATCAACATGCTGCATAATTTCATCCTGCTGATAATGGTGCCCCATAATCACAAGAGAAGAGCCTAATTTTTGTTTTAACGCCTTTACGTTATCACTGTATAAAGATTTCATAGTATTCTCCATGCGCTCACTGTTTTACACTATTTTAAACGATTAACACGCAGGCTAAAGTCTGCAATAGGTGCAGAATGGGTTATGCTTCCCACAGAAATAAAATCAGCAGGACGGATTTTACTTGAGAGAGCCAAAGTCCGGATAGTTTTCAAATTAACGCCCCCGCTGATTTCCGCTTCAATATTTTTTGGAATAAGCGGCAAATTTCCGGAAAGTTCTTCAGGACTCATATTATCAAGCAAAATCCGCTGCGGAACAACGCTGACAGCCTCTAAAACCTCATTCTTATCGCGGCATTCCACAATAATAGGCGGACATGCTTCCCCGTATTTGAGACGAAGTTTCTCCACAGCTTTTGCAATGGAACCGGCTGCATCCACATGGTTATTTTTTACCATAAGCATATCTGCAAGGGTCATGCGGTGATTTTTCGCCCCTGCGGCACGCACGGCATATTTATCCAAATACCTGTGCCCGGGCAAGGTTTTCCGTGTATCGAGCAAGGTTACGCCGGTACCTTCCAGTTCTTTCAAATAGCGTTTTGTATAATTGGCAATACCGCTTAACCGTGTAATAAAATTCAAAATAATCCGTTCAGCTTTTAAAAGAAGCGCTGTATTCATTTCAAACTCAGCGGCAATTTCCATATCTTTTAAATAACTTCCCTCAGAAACCTTGAGCGTATACAGTCTCTCCGGTTCTTCGACGCCAAGTTCTTCCAAAATAGCAGGAATAAGCACTAAACCGACAACATACGTATCTTGACGGGCAATAAGCTTTCCATAGGATTTGTCATTTTCATCAAAAATACCATTGGCAGTTAAATCCTGTTCATCTTCATCAAGAGCCAACTTAATAATTTTTCTAACAAAATCTGCGCCTTTTTGTCCAAAAATTTTACATAATTGCTCTGACACACTACTCTCCATAAAACAAGGCAATAAAAATTCACGCTTGCCCCAATCGTATTTTAGTGATAGAAAAAAACACGCTTGTGCAATAATATACCAATTCAGTAAGGTACTGTGTTTTAGCTGCAGCGTCAAGTAAATCCTTTTTTTCTTTTAATAAGGAGGTATGTATGTCACAAAAAAATGATGATGCGCACATAACTGTACAAAATTCCGAACATACACTCCCAGAAGAAAAAAACAATATCGACCAGTTTTTCAAGGATACCGCAAAAACAACCTCAGAATCCCAAGTCCAAGATGCTGATTGCACAAAAGCAGAAACATCGGACGCGCCAAATTTACAGGATTTACAAGAAAAAAGGGAAGAAAACGAACAGGATGAAAACGTTTCTTATCTGACAGACGATAATGAAATTGTTGAGTATGATCCCTGTGATCCCAATTACATAGACAAAGAACTTCACCCGGCTGACCGTGCAGAATTTATGGAATCGCTTCCGCTGGAAAAACAGCTCTGCATGATTACGCACATGGAAACGGAAGATGCTGCGGAAGCGCTTGCCGAACTTGACGAAACACGGGCAAAAGACGTTATTGAAAATCTGGATGCCGAAGATGCTGCCCGTATTCTTTCCGCCATGGATCCCGATGACGCAGTTGACGTTTTGGACGAAGTTGACGAAGATCACCGTGATGTTCTTTTGAATAATTTAACACCTGAAGACGCTATGGAACTGAGGGCTTTATTGTCCTTTGATCCGGACACGGCCGCAGGGGTTATGAATACGGAAATTATTACTGTTCCCTGTGATATTAATGTTGACGAAGCTATCCAGCATATCCGCATTGAGTTAGAAGATAAAGACATGCCCTATTATGTTTACGTTGTCGACCGGCTGGATAAACTGACGGGCATTATTTCCCTGCGTGAGCTTATGCTGTCAAAGCCCCATACGCCTATGGAAAGCCTGCTTACGGACAAACGCGATGTCATCACTGTACAATTTGATACGGATAAATCAGAAGTTGCCAAAATTCTTTCCCACTATAATTTCCTTGCCTTGCCTGTTGTGGATAAAGAGGGACATTTAATGGGCGCTGTTACCCACGACGACGTTATTGATATTATCCAAGAAGACGCAAGCTCCGATTTGCTGGGTATGATGGGTGCAGGACAGGACGAAGATATTAATACCCCATGGTATGAATCCGTTAAAATCCGCTTGCCGTGGCTTTTTATCAATATGCTTAATTCCTCCATTTCTGCCTATATTGTCTATTTATTTGAAGGAACCATTGCCCAAATGGCTTTTTTGGCTGTACTTATGCCCATGGTTGCCAATCAGGCAGGAAACACAGGGCAGCAAGCCCTTGCTGTGATGATCAGACAGCTTGCCACAGAAAAATTTGACAGTAAAAAATCATGGAATGCCGTATTTCGCGAAGGAAAAATCGGCTTTGCCACAGGCTTTATCATTGCTTTGCTTGCCATTTGCGTTATTTCCTATTTGACGGGCAATGTTTTTTTAGGCGCTGTCATGGGAGGCTCCCTGCTTCTTGATATGCTTCTTGGAGCTATTGCAGGCGGTTCCATTCCGCTTATTCTACGTGCCTTAGGACGTGACCCCGCCCAAGCTTCCAGCATTTTTTTAACCGCTCTTACTGACGGGGCAGGTTTCTTTATTTTCCTGAGTTTTGCAACTCTCCTACTTTTATAGAGAAAAAGGTTAATATGAACGAAAAAATCCGTTATTTTCTATGTGGTTTTCTCATGGGAATTGCCGATACCATTCCCGGAGTTTCAGGAGGAACAATTGCATTCATTACTGGTATATACGGAAAACTTCTCGAAACCGTAAAATCTGTTGACAAAGAGTTTTTCCGTTTCCTTTTTTCTTTGCAAATCAAAAAAGCCTTTGCCAAAATACCTTTTGGCTTTGCCGTTCCCCTTTTGCTGGGCATTGGAACAGCCATTGCTTCCCTAGCCAAAGTTATGGTCATGCTGCTTGAAAATTATGCAGACACTATCTGGGCTTTCTTTTTTGGGCTTATTCTTGCCTCTTTGCATATTCTTTTGCTTGAAATAAAAGATAAAAATCCGCAAAAAATTGCCTCTGTACTTTTTTTTATTGTCGGGGTTATTTTTTCCCTTTGGATAAGTTTTACCAAGCCCCTTCCTCTTACTTCCAGTTATCCCGTTATCTTTTTTTCCGGTTTTTTTGCCATTTGTGCCATGATTTTACCGGGTATTTCAGGCGCTTTTCTCCTTGTGCTTATCGGGCAATACCAAACTATTTTAAATGCTGTGGCAAATTTCGATATTCCCGTTATTGCTTTTTTCCTTCTTGGCTGTGTCAGCGGCATTTTAATTTTTGCCCATGTGATAAGTGCCTGCCTCAATAACTTTTATCATGTAACGCTCTCTTTTCTTTCCGGAATTTTAGCCGGATCCCTTGCCATGCTCTTTCCGTTTCAAAATAACCAAACATTTTCTCACAATGTTTTGCTGACAGTCCTTATCTGCATAGGTGCCGTTATTCCTTTATGTATCAATTATTTTGGCAAAAAACGCTATTTACACTAAATTCTTATTAGGAAAGAATACTACTTGCAAAATTATCAATTTCTGCTATTCTTTTCTTTCAGATTTTATTTTTCAAATTAATAGAAAGGATTATATATGATAGGTATCTCAAAATTATATTGCGATCAGGTCGAACCTTCTGACGCTTTACGTTACGGCAGACACTCCGGAAAGCTCCCTTCCCATTTACTCCAATTTTCTGAGGATAAAAAGCCCGTTGTGGTTTGGAATATGACCCAGCGCTGTAATTTAAAATGTGTGCACTGTTATGCAAAAGCCGTAACGGAAGACGGAACAGATCCTATTTCAACCCAACAGGCAAAAGTCATGATTGACGATTTAGCACAATTCGGTGCTCCTGTTATGCTCTTTTCCGGCGGTGAACCGCTTGTGCGTCAGGATTTGCCCGAACTTGCCAAATATGCCACAAGCAAAGGCATGCGGGCTGTTATCTCCACCAATGGTACTCTCATAGACAGAAATATGGCAAAAATCCTGAAAGAAGTGGGACTTTCCTATGTGGGAGTATCCTTAGACGGCGGTGAAGAAGTGCACGACGCGTTCCGCGGTGTAAAAGGTTCTTATAAAAAAGCATTGCAAGGGCTTGATTACTGCCGTGAAGAAGGTATCAAAGTCGGTCTCCGTTTTACCATTAACAAACGGAATGCCGTTGAAGTCCCTAAAATTTTTGAGCTCATGAAAGAACGCGAAATTCCCCGTGTTTGCTTTTATCATTTAGTCTATTCCGGTCGCGGCAGCGAGCTTATCAAAGAAGATTTGACTCATCAGGAAACCCGTGAAATGGTTGATTTAATCATGGATAAAACCCGTGAACTGTACGATCAGGGCTATCAAAAAGAAGTCCTTACCGTTGATAACCATGCTGACGGTCCCTACCTTTGGATGCGGATGAAAAAAGAAGACCCAAAACGCGCTGAAGAAGTTTTTAAACTTCTCCAATTCAATGAAGGAAACAGCTCAGGACGTGGTTTTGCCTGCATTTCTTGGGACGGAAAAGTCAGCGCAGACCAGTTCTGGCGTCACCATGTTTTTGGAAACGTTCTGGAAAGACCATTTTCTGAAATTTGGGTTGACCCCAATATTGAACTTTTGCATCAATTGAAAGATAAACGCCCCCACGTCAAGGGACGCTGCGCTAAATGCCAATTCCTCAATATTTGCGGAGGCAACTTCCGCGCCAGAGCCGAAGCAGTCTACGGCGATGTTTGGGCAGAAGACCCGGCATGCTACCTCACCGATGAAGAAATCGGCATTAAATAGGTTGAGCTATTTTATGAGAGGGGAACTTTTGGAAAAGTTCTCCCTCTCATACTCTCCCCACAAAACTTTTTAAACTTTTCTTAAGGTGTGTCGTCATTATGAGCACAACATATTGAAATTATTAGTAAAATTAAGAAAACATAAAATAAATTTATATAATAAAATCAATAAGTTATAAATAAATGACGATACTGCCTAGAGCATTTCCGAAAAAGATTAAGAATAATATCCACAAGATTTAAACCAATTTTTAGCGTCAAGGGGTGTAATTTTTTCAAGAGCGATTTTGATTGCTTCTTCAAGTTGTTGTGATGTTCTTGCTTCAATTTTACGAAGAATAGCCTTTATTTTACTCCACATTTTTTCAATAGGATTAAGGTCCGGGCTGTAGGGGGGTAAATACAAAACCTGGACTCCGCAAGCTTCAATGAGTTTTGTAACTTTTGAGCTTTTGTGTGCTGATAAATTATCCATTATAACCACATCACCCGGGTTGAGAAAAGGACAAAGTTGTTTTTCAATATATTGCTCAAAAATAGCTTTGCTTGTTCCGCCTTCATACACAATGCATTGTGTTTCTCCATTACTTTTCAAAGAAGAAAGCATGGTTGTGGTTTTCCATCTTCCATCAGGGGCACTTCCGTAACATCTTTGATTTGTTACTGAACGACCATAAAGACGGGTCATATTCGTTTTTGCTGATGATTCATCGGAGCAGACGATTTTGTTCGTTGAAAGAAAATCTTGTCTAAAAAGCCATTTTGTTCTGGCTGTAAGGACATCAGGACGATTTTGTTCTGCTGCCTTTAGAGTTTTTTTATAGGAATAACCCATTTTTATAAGTTGTTTACTTATAACTGATTTTTGAACAATATTATCTAAAAGTTCCACTAACTCTTTTAATGTGCGGTCATTATTTTCTTCAATAAGTTTGCGTAATTTTTCTTTATGTTCCTGAGTAAATTTACAAGGTCTCCCAGCAGAATGCCTTACTTCATACCTTCCGCTTTTTTTATAAGTTGAAACCCACCTGTAAATAGTTGAAAGGTTAACTCCAAAAACTTCAGCAGCTTCTTCCGGAGATAAACTTTGATTAATAGCAGCAGTGATAGCTATTTTCCTGGTCTCTGGTGATGTATATTTCATAACAATATCCATTTCTAATTTTCTATTTCAAACTTATTATAGATTTAAAAAGATTAAAGGCTAAAAATGAATATATTATAAAATTTCTTTGCAAGATTTACCGGAAATGCTCTAGTCTTAGCAACTGTTATGAAGTTTATTACCTATTTTTTATGCAGTCTTTGAAAAATTCATAATAAAGTTCAATCTTTTTACTGCAAAGAGGATATAGGTTGAGATAATGGAATGCTTCCTTGTACATTTTCCAATTCATACACTTATCGTATTGGATTAACAGATGTTGTTTCCATTGTCTTTTTCCATGGTATTTAAAAATATCAGCCTTAAATTTAGTCATAATGTAATCATAGCCTTGAAGATCCCGCAATTTATTTTTGCTGATAGTTTCACCGGTGTGGTAATAATAACTGAACGTTGGAGAAGGTAGCTGAATAAAACGGCAAATTTTTGCCAGCCGTATGGAAGTATCCCATTCTTGGTATGATGGTACATTTTCATCCAAGTATCCAATTTCATGCAAAGCTTGTTTTGACGTTAATATTGCCTGAAACATCGGTGCAGGACGGGTTAAAAGAAGAGGATAGACATTTTCACCTTCTGTGCGGGAAATGCCAAAAATTTTTTCTTCCTTGTTAATAGTATCAATAAGAAGTGCATCAGAATGAATAACAATATAGGGAGTATTCCATTTTTTCAGCTCTTCAATTTGCTTTGCTAATTTATCGTTATTCCATGTATCATCGCTGTCTAAAAAAGCTATCCAATCATATTGGGCATTTTTTATCCCAACATTTCGGCAATGCTGCGCGCCCCTATTTTCTTTTTGTTCAATCAGCTTTATCCGTTCGTCTTGATAACTTTTGATTATATTAACTGTATTGTCTGAGGAGGCATCGTCAACAATAATAACTTCAAAATAAGGATATGACTGACCAAGTACGGAGTCTAAGCAGTATTTAATCGTTTTTTCTCTGTTATAAGCAGGAATAATAACGGAAACATGGATGTGGTTCAAATTCAATTTCCTTTTTGCAAAACAAGTGTAAAACCACTCTTTTCTAAACTTCTAAATCCTAATTTTTTTACCGCTTTGTAATAATAATGAAAAATTGAATTTAAAAATGGGGAAGAAGTATTCACTACATCACTATGCAATTCAACCAAAGAGTATCTGAAAATTTTTTCTTTTACTGTATAATTACTGCTGATAAGAGAGCGGGTGCAGCAACTGGGATTATTCCAAGTAAAATATTTTTCAAATACTTTTGGGTTATAAGGTTTTAAATGTGACAAATCATCATAAAATTCATTCCACAGTAAAGGGGCACTGATAATTAAATAGCCATTATCATTTAAACATCTATCAAACTCTTTGAGGGTAAGATATAAATTTTCTGGAGATAAATGCTCAATAACATGAGAGCAGTGGATTACATTAAATTGCTTATCCGTAAACGGCAGCTCTGGCAGAGTACTATGAAATACATTTTTATACTGTTTTTTTAGGTTGTTTACAGATTCAATATTTCCGTCTACCATATATACATCACTTCTGTTAATGCATTTTGCAAAATGACCGTCTCCGGAACCCACATCTAAGATTATGCTTTCATTCGAAATATAATTACATGCAATTTTAAAAAAGATTTCTCTTTCTTCCGTAATAAATTTTTTAATTTTTGCTAATTCTCTATTTTTCATTTTATCTTATCCAGTCGCAATTTTTGCAAATTAAAAGCTTTCTATTCCCTTTTTGTAAATCAAGGCAAGTAGCTTGAAAATAATCTGAATCAATTATCTCCGAAATTGATTTCTCATGTAACTTGCCAAAAGTAAACCTGTTTTTCCAATCGAGGCAGCAAAGCCCAACAGTACCTTCACAAGTTACTGTTAAATCAGAAAGGGGTGAGATACAAGGTGTATTACAGTTTTTTGGGGTATCATCATAAATTGATTCCCTGTCATCTAAAATTGAATAGAAAACTCTTAATGGAATATTTGTCTCTATTTTTGATATTCTCTCATATTCACTTTTGAAATAAGCTGAAACACAGATACACCAAATTTTATACTCTTCAAAATGCTTTACAATTTCTTCCGATAAATAAAAACCATTCGTTAAAATAAGGATTTTGGCAAGCGGCAGTTTCTTATTTGTATATTCAATAAATTGGCAAAGCCGGGGGTCAATAAGCGGTTCGTTATAGCGATGAAAAGCTACAACCCCATCAAAATTAATAGTTGCCAATTCATCAATGCATTTGTATATTATTTGGGAAGAGAGCACTTTTTTGTCTTTTACTAAAGATAAAGGACATTTCTTATGTATATAGGAATAGTTGCAGATATTTGATAATTCAAATGATATTCGTTTGATATCTTTTAGCGTATATTCTTCTTGCTTATCAAAATTTATTAAACACTTTTCAAAAAAATTGTCATAATTTATTTCCAAAGCTTTATACGCTTCATTTTCAAATGCTTGACATGCAAAAGCCTCAGTGCTTGGAATAACTTTTGGTTCTTTTTTCTTAAAAAGTTTTAGCATTAATATCACCTTATGTTTAGTTTATCTTTGTAAGTGCGAAGCAGAAATTCCAAAGAAAAAATACCATCCTTAACTAAGTCATTTTGGAGCGTAATATTTAAATCCTTTATAAGGGATTTTATTATTAATGGTTTATTTCCAAAAATTTCTTGTGTTATTTATTCTTACCAATATATTTCAGTTGGAAGTGCATATTTTTTATAATTTCCATTTTTATATAATTCTTCTGAATAGTCAATAATTTCTCTCAGTTCCTGTGGGTTTTTGAAGGAATCCAAGCCACAATAACGATCTCTAAGCTCAATTTGTTTGTCACTGGCTGTTAATCGTGGTTCGTTCAATACCTCAAAAAATTCTTTTACTTCAGGTAGGGAAAAAAGTTTTTCTTTCCAATCCTGAAATTCTTTAACATGTTCATTCCCTGGTTTTATTGTGTTTTGGATACTATCGTCCTCCATAAGATAAAAAGGTTTATTAAGTGCCATCGAATAGAATAAATATGAACCAGGAAAGTTAGAAACTACTAAGTCAGATAAATTGATAATTGTTTTTAATCTTGGTAAAAAATTTATATCCATAAGATGTCCTGCACAAACTATATTGTAATTATGAGAAAAATTCTTACAAATTTGATGAATACTATTATTAAGTATATCTAGCCAATAACAACAAATAGTTATTGAATCAAAATGATAATCCTCTTTGATTTTTTCTAGTTTTTCAAGTAGATATTGCAAATTGAATGAAATAGATAAATTACAATCTGAGTGAATAGGAAAAAATAATAAATTTTTCCCCAATCTTTGTTTTTCTTTTAAAAATTTTTCCTTAGAAAAATAATCAGAAGCATAAAGAAAAGGGTAAGAAATAGGAATTAATTCTGCTTGAGGTGCATATTTACTTAAGAGTTTTTTTGTAAGTGTTGAGTTAGTTAAAATAATGGGTAAATTTTGATCAAATTCTTGATCAACTTTTCTGTCTCTAAAATTTGTAGCATGTTGGATTACAAGTTTAAATTGATAGGAGTTGGGCAAAGTCAAATATTTCTTTAATGTGTAGTTATTACCATAACAGTCAGTAAAATAAAATAATTCTGAGGTGTAAAAACGAAAAGGACGTTCAGCAAGCTTTTCAATGTCCGTAAGATCCAATTTTGCTTTTTTATCAAAAAAATTTAGAATATAGTCATAATCGACAACAATCCTATCATAATACTTTTCTTTTTTTTTATTATTTTTTAATAATGAATACCAATGATATTTAAATATATTATTATTCATGATTTTCTCTCGATGTAATAGCATATATAAATTTTAATGCAAATATGCTGAATTGTCAATCAAAATCTCATATTGACATACTTCAATTATGTATTTTTATATTATTAATTGTAAACTGAAGTGCGACAGGGGTGGATAAAGAAGTAGCCCAACAATAAAACTTCGTGTAGAATTAGTTTGCCACAAAATTTTACGGGAGGTTTACCGTTGAGCTATATGCTCTTAGCCTAATTGAACGAGGAAAGCTGGAGGGATTTTTAGCCCCTAGAATGAGTACCAGAGAAATCGCAACTCTAATGGAGCGGCATCATTCAACTATTGCCAGAGAACTCAAGCGAAATAGTAATGATTATTATGCAATGGCAGCCGATGAAGCAGCAAGCCAAAGGCGGACAAAGCCTTCAACAAGAACAAAGTTATCTGCAAAACCCATTACAATTATTGAGAAGAAGCTGCAGGAAACATGGTCACCTGAGCAAATTTCCAACACGGTATTGAAAGGTGTTGTCAGCTTTAAAAGCATATATCGTTGGATTTATGCAGGCAAAATTAACACAGACAATTTAGCGTTGCTGCGGCATAAAGGCAGAAAACGCAAGAGAGCTGATAAACGAGGAATTTTTTCTAATGGAGTTTCCATTTCGGAACGTTCAGAACAAGCCAATAACCGCACAGAATTTGGGCATTGGGTACTTGACAGTATGGTGTCAAGCCGAGGTGAAAGTAAAGGAGTGTTCAGCACGTTCATTAAGAGAAAATCTCGATTATATACGGCGGTTGTTGGCAAAGACAGAACAGCAGACACCATGGAACAGGCTATCAGCAGGCTTCATAAAGCACTCCCAAAAGGAGCTTTCAAATCAGCAACAAGTGATAGAGGTAAGAGTTTGCTTGCCATGCCAGCGTAAAGGAAAAGTTAGAGATAGGCTTTTTCTTCGCCAATGCGTATGCCCCATGGCAGCGTAGAAGCAATGAAAACGGGAATAGTTTACTTAGAGAGTTTTACCCCAAGAAAATCGATTTGGCAAAAGTAACACAACAGGAACTTAGGCAAAAACTGGAGTTTATAAATAATCGTCCCAGAAAATGCCTAAACTGGAAAACCCCTTGGCAAGTCTTTCTATACGAAGTGTCGCACTTGGCTTGACAATTCAGCATATGAAATTTCGTAGTTGACTTGACAAATCTTTATAGAGATTGCTATTAACGTAATAATAAAATGTTGTTATATTCCTAGACAGTGTCGTCATTTATTTATAACTTATTGATTTTATTATATAAATTTATT
>CAJTMS010000016.1 GCA_910577155.1 uncultured Mailhella sp. | reverse complement strand
AAAGCTTGCTATTTAACATAAAAAAAGCTATTTTTTCTAATTCCAAAGGACACTTCTTTATCCTTCGGATTAAACAAAAAAAGGAAATTGTGCAAACAATTCAAACAGATACTAAGAGCAACACAGAATTTATCTCCTAATTTTTCATAAGAAAAGTTGGGGGCTTTTTCGTGTTTTTTTTAGCGTTAACTAGCCTGCCAAAAAAATCATTTTTTGGGAGAACTTTCCTGTGACAGAACAGGAAAAACCATTTTGAGGTAAAGTAATGGGCCAATTAACGAAGCAATTCGGTAAAATCAAGGTTTCCATACCTATTCCCCACCTGCTCAATTTACAGGTGGACTCTTACAAAGTCTTTTTGCAGGAAGGAAGAAAAGAACGCCTGCCCGATGAAGGTCTTGAAGGCGTATTCCGTTCCGTTTTTCCCATTGAAGACTTTAACCGCACTGCCAGCTTGGAATATCTAAGCTACGACATCAGCGAACCTAAGTACGACCAGGCAGAATGTATTTCCAAAGGTCTTACTTATGAAGCTCCTATCCGGCTGAAAGTTCGTCTGGACATCTATGATGTGGACGAAACAACCGGCAACCGTACCTTCCGTGACGGAAAAGAACAAGATATCTATTTCGGCACTCTCCCCCTGATGACAGAAAAAGGTACCTTTATTATTAACGGTACAGAACGTGTTATTGTGAACCAATTACAGCGTTCTCCCGGCATAATCTTTGAACATGACGGCGGAAAAACACATACATCCCACAAGGTCCTGTATTCCTGCCGAGTTATTCCCATGCGCGGTTCATGGCTTGATTTTGACTTTGACCACAAGGATATTCTCTATGTTCGTATAGACAGACGCCGTAAAATGCCTGCCACCGTGCTTTTAAAAGCCATGGGCATGACCAAGACGGAAATTTTGGATACGTTCTACAAAAAAGAAGAATATCGTCTGGAAGAAAATAAAGTTCTTTGGAAAATCCAAAAAGAAATGTACCGCAAAGAACCCTGCTATGCAGAAGTGACCGACAAAGACGGCAATGTGATCATTAAGCAGGGCAAAGTCATGACTACCCGTGACTGGCGCAACCTCTGCAATTCCGGAAGAGAATATTTGGAAGTTGATCCCGCCTCCATCCTCGGTCTTTTCCTTGCAAACGACCTTGTCAATCCTCAAACCGGCGAAATTATTGCTGAAGCCGGAGATGAACTGACTGCAGGTTTAGTTGCGGAAATCCATGAAGCCGGAATTCGCGATATTCAAATTCTTTATACCCGCGGAACAGATACTTCTTCTTCCATCCGTGATACCCTTGCCATTGATAAAACCATCAATCAGGAAAAAGCACAGGAAGAAATCTACCGCAGACTGCGCCCGAGCTCTCCTCCCACCCCTGAAATTGCGGCTACATTTTTCAATAATCTTTTCCGCAATATCGACTACTATGACTTATCTTCCGTTGGCCGCTATAAAATCAACCAACGTCTTGGAATAAATGAAGATACAAATTTACGTACTTTGACTGACAACGATATTCTCTCTGCCATGAAAGTGCTTGTCAATTTGAAAGACACCCATGCCGCAGCTGACGATATTGACCACCTTGGCAACCGCCGTGTCCGCCTTGTCGGTGAACTTGTTGAAAACCAATACCGCATCGGTTTGGTACGTATGGAACGGGCAATTAAAGAACGCATGAGCATTCAGGAAGTCAGCTCTTTAATGCCTCACGATTTAATCAATCCAAAACCTGTGGCAGCTGTGCTCAAGGAATTTTTCGGCACAAGCCAGCTTTCCCAGTTCATGGACCAAACCAACTCCCTGTCAGAAGTGACCCATAAACGCCGTCTTTCTGCCCTTGGTCCCGGTGGTCTTACCCGTGAACGGGCAGGTTTTGAAGTTCGTGACGTTCACTCCTCCCACTATGGACGTATTTGTCCTATTGAAACGCCTGAAGGACCAAACATCGGTCTTATCGTTTCTTTGACAACCTATGCAAAAGTCAATGAATTCGGTTTCATTGAAACACCGTACCGCGTTGTTAAAGACGGTAAAGTAACCAATGAAATTGTCCATGTTGACGCAACAAGAGAACTCAATCAAATCATTGCACAAGCTACAGTTCCAACAGAAAAAGACGGTACTTTGAAAGGAGATTTGATTACTGCCCGTTCAACAGACGGCGACGTTTTGCAGGTTACCAAAGAAGAAATTACCCTGCAGGACGTTTCCCCCGGACAAATGGTTTCTATTTCCGCCGCCCTTATCCCCTTCCTTGAACACGATGACGCAAACCGTGCGCTCATGGGTTCAAACATGCAGCGTCAGGCTGTGCCGCTTCTCCGCTCTGAACGTCCGCTTGTCGGCACAGGCATGGAAATTGACGTTGCCCGTGACTCCGGTGCCTGTCTTGTGGCAGAGGGGGACGGCGTTGTCCGCTATGCGGATGCAGAACGCATTATTGTTGCCTATGATGATTTATATATGGAAGATTATGGCGGTGTACGTACCTATAATCTTTTGAAATTCCATAAATCCAACCAAAATTCCTGCTTTGGTCAAAAACCAAGCTGTATGCCCGGTCAGCGCTTCAAAAAAGGCGATATCCTTGCAGACGGTCCCGGCATCGACCAAGGGGAACTTGCCCTCGGTAAAAACCTCACTGTCGCGTTCATGCCATGGTGCGGTTACAACTACGAAGACTCTGTTCTTATTTCTGAAAAAATGGTCAAAGAAGATATTTATACTTCTGTCCATATTGAAGAATTTGAAGTGGTTGCCCGCGACACCAAGCTCGGACCTGAAGAAATCACCAGCGATATTCCGAACGTCAGTGACGATATGCTCCGCAACCTTGACAGCAGCGGTGTTATCCGTATTGGCGCACCAGTAAAGCCTGATGATATTCTGGTTGGTAAAATTACACCGAAGGGCGAAACGCAGCTCACCCCTGAAGAAAAACTTTTGCGTGCTATTTTCGGGGACAAGGCTCGTGATGTAAAAAATACTTCTTTGAAAGTTCCTCCGGGAATTGAAGGAACTGTTATTGACGTAAAGCTTTTCAACCGCCGTTCCGGAGAAAAAGACGAAAGAACACACGAAATTGAAAATTACGAAATAGCAAAACTCGACAAGAAGGAAGCCGATCACATTCGCGCACTCACCAGCCGTACCCGTGAACGGCTGCGTGAAATTTGCGAAGGCAAAGAACTTGCTGCGGAAATCCAAGGCAAACGCAAAGATGAAGTGCTCGCGAAAAAAGGCGAGAAACTTTCATGGAATGTTATGCAGGATCTTCCTGTAAAAAAACTCGTTGCTGCCTTTAAAAACGCTAACGTGAACGAAGAAATTGCCGCAATGCTTGACGCCTATGACAAGCAGGTGGATATTATTAAAAAATTGTATGACGCAAAACGGGAAAAAGTTACCGAAGGCGACGATTTGCCTCCGGGCGTTATCAAAATGGCAAAAGTTTACATTGCTGTTAAACGTAAACTTTCTGTGGGTGACAAAATGGCAGGACGCCACGGTAACAAAGGGGTTGTATCCTGTATTCTTCCCGAAGAGGATATGCCGTTCTTTGCTGACGGTCGTCCTGTGGATATTGTTTTGAACCCGCTTGGTGTGCCTTCCCGTATGAATATCGGACAAATTTTGGAAACCCACTTAGGCTGGGCTGCAAAAGAACTTGGTATTCAGCTTGCGGATATGATTGACAACGGCACTGCCCTTGCGACAGTCCGCAAAGAAGTAAAAGACATCTTCTCCTCAGAAATGGAAGGACTTGACATTGACGCCCTTGTGGACGGCATGGATGATGAAACCTTCAAAAAAGCTGTACGGGAACTGCGAAAAGGTATTGTGACAAAAACACCTGTTTTTGACGGTGCAAGAGAAGAACAAATCTGGTCATGGCTTGAAAGAGCGGGACTTCCCAATGACGGAAAGAGCGTGCTTTATGACGGCAGAACAGGTGAACCGTTCCAAAACCGTGTCACAACAGGGGTTATGTATTACCTCAAACTCCACCACTTGGTTGACGAAAAAATCCATGCCCGTTCAACCGGTCCTTACTCCCTTGTTACCCAGCAGCCACTGGGCGGTAAGGCTCAATTCGGCGGGCAAAGACTTGGGGAAATGGAAGTATGGGCGCTCGAAGCCTATGGTGCTTCCTATCTCTTGCAGGAATTCTTAACCGTAAAATCTGACGACGTATCCGGTCGTGTAAAGATGTACGAAAAGATTGTTAAGGGTGATAACTTCTTAGAAGCCGGTCTTCCGGAATCCTTTAACGTTCTTGTAAAAGAACTCATGAGTCTTGGTCTGAATGTAAATCTTCACCAGGAAGAAGGCAAAAAACGCCCGAAACGCAGCAGTTTTACACAGCCTGCGATTACAACTGAAGAAGAATAAAAGATTGGTTCGCTAAACGCGATGACATAAAGGCGGGGTATTTCCCCGCCCAAACCCTGACAAAGGGAGAAAAAAATGAGTTTGGACGATTTGTTCTCCGTGCGCAGCAACGCAAATACCGGTGTAACTAATATTCGCAACTTAAAATCCATTCAAATCACCATTGCCTCTCCTGAAAATATCCGTGAGTGGTCTTTTGGTGAAGTAAAAAAACCGGAAACTATCAACTATCGTACGTTCAAACCGGAACGCGACGGACTTTTCTGCGCCAAGATTTTTGGACCGGTCAAAGACTATGAATGTAACTGCGGTAAGTATAAACGCATGAAACACCGCGGTATTGTTTGTGAAAAGTGCGGAGTTGAAGTTATTGCATCAAAAGTTCGCCGTGAACGTATGGGTCACATTGAGCTTGCTGCACCGGTTGCCCATATTTGGTTCTTAAAAACACTTCCTTCCAAAATCGGCATGCTCCTTGACATGACCATGAACGACTTGGAAAAGGTATTATATTTTGACTCCTATGTAGTTTTGGATCCGGGTTCCACAAACCTTTCAAAACTTCAGGTTATTTCCGAAGATCACTATTATCAGATTATCGAGCGTTTCGGTGAAGATGCCCTTCGTGTGGGCATGGGTGCTGAAGCTGTCCACGAACTTTTGCGTGAACTTGACCTTGAAAAATTACGTACCGAACTTCGGGAAGAATCCCATACCACCAAGAGCCAAACCAAAAAGAAAAAACTGACTAAACGCCTCAAAGTTGTGGAAGCATTCCTCGAAAGTGAAAACAAGCCTGAGTGGATGATTTTGGAAGTTATCCCCGTTATTCCGCCGGATTTACGTCCTCTTGTGCCCCTTGACGGCGGACGCTTTGCAACTTCCGATTTAAACGATTTATACCGCCGTGTTATCAACCGCAACAACCGTTTAAAACGCTTAAAAGAACTGGGTGCTCCCGATATTATTATCCGTAACGAAAAGCGTATGCTTCAAGAAGCTGTGGATGCACTTTTCGATAACGGCCGCCGCGGACGTGCCATTACCGGTACAAACGGACGTCCTTTGAAATCCTTGTCCGATATGATTAAAGGCAAGCAGGGACGCTTCCGTCAGAACCTTCTCGGTAAACGTGTCGACTACTCCGGTCGTTCCGTTATTGTTGTAGGTCCTAACCTCAAACTGCACCAATGCGGTCTGCCGAAGAAAATGGCTCTTGAGCTCTTTAAACCATTTATCTACTCTGAGCTGGAAAAACGCGGTCATGCGTCCACCATTAAGAGTGCAAAGAAAATGGTGGAAAGAGAAGAGTTGGTTGTATGGGATATTTTATCTGAAGTTGTCCGTGAATACCCCATTTTGCTCAACCGTGCACCTACCCTGCACCGTCTTGGTATTCAGGCATTTGAACCCCTGCTTGTGGAAGGAAAGGCTATCCAGCTGCACCCGCTCGTTTGTACAGCCTATAACGCTGACTTTGACGGTGACCAAATGGCTGTGCATATTCCGCTTTCTGTGGAAGCACAAATCGAATGCCGCGTGCTCATGATGAGTACCAACAACATTCTTTCCCCTGCAAACGGCAATCCTGTAATTATTCCGTCACAAGACATTGTTCTTGGTCTTTATTACATGACTGTCGACCGTTCTTTTGAAAAGGGCGAAGGCATGATTTTCTGTGCACCATGGGAAGTTGAAGCTGCCTATGATGCCGGCACTGTTGATTTGCATGCACGGATTAAAGTGCGTATGGAAGACGGCAAACTTGTGGATACAACTGTGGGTCGTATCCTTGTTTGGGAACGCCTCCCCCATACCCTTCCTTTCAAGGAAGTCAACACTATTCTTACCAAGAAAACCATTGGCAGACTGGTAAGTATCTGTTACGAACTGTCCGGTATTAAAGCAACCGTAATTCTTTGCGACCGCTTAAAAGCTGTCGGGTATGAATTTGCTACCCGTGCAGGCGTAACCATTGGCGTTAAGGATATGATTATTCCTACACGCAAAAAAGCTATTATCGACAAGGCACAAAGCGAAGTTGACGATATCACCCGCCAGTACCGTGACGGTATCATTACCAGAACGGAAAAATATAATAAGGTTATTGACGTATGGACCAATACCACAGATGCCGTTTCCAAAGAAATGGTTAAAGAAATTTCCGTGGATAAGGTCAAGAACGCCAAGGGGGAAACCCACGAAGATACAAGCTTCAATCCAATCTACATGATGTCAAACTCAGGTGCCCGCGGTAACGCTGACCAAATGAGACAGCTTGCAGGTATGCGTGGTCTTATGGCTAAACCTTCAGGGGATATTATTGAAACACCTATTACTTCTTCCTTCCGTGAAGGGCTGACTGTGCTTCAATACTTCACCTCAACCCACGGAGCCCGTAAAGGTCTTGCCGATACCGCTTTGAAGACGGCAAACTCAGGTTACCTGACCCGTCGTCTTGTTGACGTTGTCCAAGATGTTATTGTTTCCATGGAAGACTGCGGCACTGTTGACGGTATCGAAATGACAGCGCTCATGGACGGTACGGACGTAAAGCTGACCCTGAAAGAACGCATCATGGGCAGAACCTTGCTCTACCCTGTTTACCACCCTGCCACCCGTGAACTTGTTTTCCCTGAAAATACCTTGGTAACAAAAGAAATTGCCGAAAAAATCGAAGAAATCGGCATTACTGCAGTTACTGTCCGCTCTGCCCTTACCTGTAAGGCCGAACGCGGTATCTGTGCAAAATGTTACGGACGTGACCTTGCCCGCGGACACCTTGTCAACGTCGGCGAAACCGTTGGTACCATTGCAGCGCAGTCCATTGGGGAACCGGGAACGCAGCTTACCATGCGTACCTTCCACATCGGCGGTACGGCTTCCCGTAAGGTTGAACAATCCAACTACTTTGCCCAGTATTCCGGAAATGCCGTTCTTACCCGTGTCCGCACTGTTGTCAATAAAGACGGTGTAACCACTGTTCTTGGCAAGAGCGGTCAGGTAAGCATTATTGACGATCAGGGAAGAGAAGTAGAAAAATATATTCTGCCTAACGGCGCCAGACTTTTTGTTACCGATCAGCAGGCAGTGAAAAAAGGCGATAAACTGGCTGAATGGGATCCGTCAGTGGAACCCTATGTATCTGAAGTTGACGGTGTCATCCGCTTCTCCGATATTATCGAAGGCAAAACCGTTCAGGATAAAATGGACGAAGCAACACACCAAACTTCACAAACCATTATTGACTACCGGACAACAAACTTCCGTCCTGCCCTTTCCGTGACCGATGAAAACGGCGTTATCAAAACCCGTCCTGCCCATGGCACTGCACCTGCAAGCCCTGCAACCTATGCAATGCCCGTGGGAGCAATTTTGATGGTAAAAGAAGGACAGACTATTGCTGCCGGTGATATTATTGCCCGTAAGCCTCGCGAATCTTCAAAAACAAAGGATATCGTCGGCGGTCTTCCCCGTGTTGCCGAACTCTTTGAAGTCCGAAAACCCAAGGATATGGCTGTTGTTTCTGAAATCGCAGGCAGTGTTGAATTTTCAGGCGAATCCAAAGGAAAGAGAAAAATCGTTGTCCGTCCCGATACAGGGGAAGCAAAAGAATACCTCATTCCTAAGGGTAAACATATCATTGTTTCTGACGGCGACTTTGTGGACGCAGGCGATCTGCTCACAGAAGGTCATCCGGAACTCCATGATATTTTGAAAACACGCGGCGAAAAACACCTTGCCCGCTATCTTGTTGACGAAATTCAGGAAGTGTACCGTTTCCAAGGTGTTGCCATTGACGATAAACACATTGAAGTTATTGTCCGCCAGATGCTCAAAAAGGTTTCTATCCTTGATCCGGGCGACACCACCTTCCTTATCGGGGAACAAGTGGATAAGACGGAATTTAGAGAAGAAAACCAAAAGGCAGTCAATGAAGGCAGACAGCCTGCTACCGCCGAACCTCTGGTTCTTGGTATTACGCAAGCTTCCTTGTCTTCTCTTTCATGGGTTGCTGCGGCATCCTTCCAAGAAACAACAAAGGTTCTTACCGAAGCTTCCCTCAAGGGTAAACACGACTCACTGCGCGGCTTAAAAGAAAACGTTATTGTCGGTCGTCTTATCCCTGCAGGTACCGGTTACCGTGAATATGTCCATCAGGATATTACTGTTCCGGAACAAAAGGAAAGACCTGATAAATTCCTCATGGAACTTGAAGAAAACCCCATTCTGGTTGACTTTGACCAAGAGTAATTCATCAGCTTACAACCATATAAAAAAAGGAGCGATTTTTCGCTCCTTTTTTTTGCGTTGTTCGAAATAAAAAACGCTTTGTTCCTGTTTTTGTATGCCATAAGCCAAATTTTGCGGAAATAGGCAAATCTTTTTGCAGAGCGATAAGTATTGCTGTTTTTGGGAAATACCTTAGCGGTTAACGGAAAAAGTGTTTACTTTTCTTATCTTGCCGGCTATACTACCCAAAATTGTTTTGTAAAGGAAACGATATGAATCTTGTTCCCAAATTTTTAAGAAAAAAAACGGTTATGGATAAACTCAGCGAAGGAACGGTTACCTATAAACGCCTGCCAGAAACCCTTTCTTTGGAAACAGATTCCTTTATTAACGCTCCCAAAATTTCTCTCATTTACGGCATTTACATCAATAAAAGCGATTTCACGCCTCTCTATGACATGCTGTCCGTATACGACAGCTATGATGAGAGCATCAAAAATCAAATGGAGCTCATTTTGGTGGACGATGGCTCCCCCAATCCTTTAACTATCCCTGAAAATACATTTAATTTAAATATAACGCTTCTCAGAATTCTTGAAGATAAAGCATGGAATTCCTGCGGAGCACGGAATCTGGGAGCCTGTTATTCACAGTGCAGTAAACTTGTTTTTTCTGACCTTGATTTTGTTGTTGAAGAAAAAACTCTCGAAAGCTTAATATACGGAAAAATCAATCCCGATGAAATGATTGTCTTTCACAGACAAGTTTTAACAGAAAACGGATATGCAAGAGCAAAACATGCACTATGCGTGCCTAATATTTTTGCCATTTTAAAATCTACTTTTTTAAATTTCAACGGATATGATGAAGATATTGTCGGCACCTACGGCGATGATATTTATTTCAGAAAATATATCACCAGCCACGGCATGAATTTTAAACGTTTCGGACATATCAGAGAAACGACCCCAAACGCCAACAGTATTGCCCTTGAACACAGCCTGTCCAGAGATTTGACAGGTGTGTTGGAATATCTCAAAACAAAGCAGGGACACACCAAAGTCATGCTCAATTTCCCATGGGAATTTGTTGCTTCCTTTACATTTTCTCCGTCGGCAAAATAATCGCTTCGCCCATTAAACAAAACAAGTATCATGTCTCATTCTTGACTTTTCCTGATAATGTCTATACTATTCTTTTTACTTACAGGTTCTGCATATGCAGGTAAATGGGAAGTTAAAAACGCTAGACCGTAGCCGTGAAAGGGGACTGTTTTATACACGCCACTGTGAAAATGGGAAGGCATAAAACAGGTTGATCCTTGAGCCGGAAAACCAGCCTCTAAGAATTTTACTGTTGTTCACGGTTTCTGAACAAGGAGTGCATATGAATCGTTTTCTTGCAAAAGCAAGCGTCTTGCTTGTGTCTTTTCTTATTTCCGTTTTTGTTCTTTCCTTTTCCCCTTTATCCGTTCCAAACCCCTGTTTTGCAAAAGAGCTGACCATTTTAGCGGCTTTTGGCACAAGTGACAAAGAAGCAGCCAAATCTTTGACTGCAATTAAAACAGCCTATGAAAAAAAGGGCGACACTGTTATTTGGGCATATTCTTCCAATATTATCCGGGCTAAGCTGAACAAGGAAAAACAGGTTGTCTATTCCATCAGCGAAGCTTTGGATTATGCTGTAAAAAATGGCTACAAAGATGTAAAAATCCAATCCCTGCACGTGGTTCCCGCTGAAGAATACATGAAAATCTGCCGCCTCATCAGCCGTTATATGGAAATAAACAGCAAAAATTTCGATTCTGTCATCATGGGGCATCCGCTTCTCTCATCTAAAGAGGATTTAGACAAAATCATTGCCGTTGTCCTTGCCGCCCTTCCCGAGGAACGAACAAAAGAGGATGCGGTTATCCTCATGGGACACGGCAATGACAGAGGAACAGGAGATTTAAGCCTGCTGGCAGCAGCCGATGCCTTCCATAAAGCTGACCCAAAATGTTGGCTGGCAACTGTTGAAGGAGCATTAGCCTTTGAAAATACCCTTGCAGAACTCAAACAAACAAAGGTAAAAAAAGTTTGGCTCAGACCCTTCATGATTGTAGCAGGCGATCATGCAAAAAATGATATGGCAGGCGAAGAGGAAGACAGCTGGAAAAGTATGCTCATGCAAAACGGCTTTGAAGTACATACGGTGCTCGACGGTTTAGGCTCGCTTGACGGTATTCAGGCAATTTTTATGGAGCACACGCAAAACAGCCACGATAATATCAAAGACGGCACCATTCTTTCTCACTAAACTTTAAATAAACGCCAAGTCCTCTGCTTGGCGTTTTTCCCCTTTTTATGCATAAAAAAACAAAAAAACAATACCCTTGGCAATCACCTTTGCGCTGCCTCTTTCTTGTTGCTGCCCTTTGCTTTGCTCTTTATCTGACCCTCAACATGCCCCGCAAAGATTTTGCTGTTCATGCCAATACCAAAATTTCCGCCGGCGAACAGGCAGAACTGGATAATGCAAAACGTTATCTGCAAGATCAGCTAATGACACAGGAAAAACGTACATCAGGCGAAGCAGGCAAATCAGGCAAAACAGTAAAAGGCGAAAAAAAAGCAGCACCATTTGAAAAAATCCTTGCAAAATGCAAAACAATTGGACGCCTTTTTCTCATGGTGGGTATTGCCGCATTTATCGGTTCGCTCATGGAGGCAAGGCAATGGTACCGCTGCCTTGGCAAGGGGCTCATAAAAATTACCCAAAAAGCGCGCCTCCCGGAAATTATCGGACTTGCCATGCCCATTGCCCTTTATTCCTCCGTAGGGGCAAACAGCATGCTTGTGGCAAGCCATAAAAGCGGCGAGATTCCCACCTCGGCGCTTATAACAGGCGGAATGGCAAACAGCTATCTGACCCATTTTTCCCATTCAGTGCGGGTTATGTATCCTGTTATTGCCCTGATTGGAATTGCCGGCATTGGCTTTTTTGCCATACAGCTGTCAGGAGGATTTTTACTTATTTGCGGCTGTTTTTTGGTTCATTGGTATATAAGCAAACAAAAGGAGCAAGGGGAACAGGATTTATCCCATTTGACCCTTAGCCCAAAAGAGCCTCTTGCATGGAAGATTGCCATAAAACAAGGTTTGCTGCGAAGCTTTGCTATCCTTTTTCGCATGGGCTATATCACTGTTCCGCTTATGCTCGGGACAGAATGGATTATTAAATCAGGCATGCTGGATTTTTGGGAAGAGGCAGTTCCCTGTCAAGTGGCAAAATTTTTCCCCGCTGAACTTATTGCCATTGTTATTGCTCAAATTGGCGGACTTATCCAGTCTGCCAGCGTTTCCTCCCATTTTCTTGCTGAAAACATGGTTAATCATGCCCAAATCCTCCTTGCCATGCTGGTGGCAAGTGCCATTGGCAACCCTATCCGTACCCTGCGCAGAAATTTGCCCGTTGCTCTCGGCATTTTTCCCATTAAAGTTGCCCTGATTATTGTTTTTTCCATGCAGTTTGCCCGCCTTATCATCACCATTCTGGGCAGTGCTCTGGTGGCGCTTTATTTATATTACACCTTATAATTTTGTGCAGTTTATCCCGAATACCATTGACGTTATGTTCCAATGCCTATAAATTATACTCACTATACCAACTTTTTTCCATTTGAGGAGGCATTTATGAAACGTATTTCTTTTGCCGTAGTGTTAGCTGCTCTTTTTTGCTTTGCAAGCATAGCGTCAGCAGCTCCAAAACTTAAAGAAATGGGCGGACAGGAAGTCGATACCAAGTATTTCAGTGTTGTTATTCCTTCCGGCTGGAGTATGCCAACCCCTATCCAAAACGCACCCGACAACAATGGCTATTCCGCTCTTTTTGCAAGTATGAGCCAAAGCCCTGCTGTTTCTATTTCTGTCATGCAGGCGCCTGCAAGCGCTCGTCAAATCGGTGAAATGACCCTTGAAAACATGAAAAAAGGCGGAATTACCGCTACACCGCTGGAAGAAAAAGACGGCTTATGGCATGCTGAGCTTTCCGGTAAAGGAAAAGGCTCTATTTGGTTTGGCGAAAATAACGGGATAGTTTCTGTCACGATTATTACAGGCGATAATGTTGAAAAAGCAGACGAGTTTTTCTCTGTCCTCAAAGCAAAAGCGGAAGGACTTTTCCCTCAAAAAGCACAATAACGCGTGCTGAATACATTATTTTTCAGACAACCGTTTAGAAAAAAGAAGAGGAGCGGCAAATATGCGTTTTACCGCTGTAAGTATACTTTTTCTTCTGTTTATCATGGCTTGTCCGAATACTTCTGACGCCCGTCCTGTCCACATCCCCTCATCCCGCCATCTCAAACGCCATAGTGAACAAAACACAGTTCCGCAGCAAGCAGCGAACATCAAAGAAGTACAAAACAGTTTTTTTTCCATAACCCTGCCCGAAGGCTGGAAACTGGAAAAACCGGTTGTTCCTGCCGGCGACCGCGTTTCTGCTGTTTTTATGAAAGGAGATTTCACAAGAGTGGCTTTGAATATTTTTAAAATACCTTTCACCAAAGAACTGATGGCAGAAAAAACAGCTGAGAATATGCGCAAACGGGGTATGGAAGTTTCCGAACCTGTGGAAAAGGACGGCTTCAGCGTGGTGGATATTTCCAAAAACGGTGTAAGCGGGAAAGGCTGGTTTGGGAAAAACGGAGGAACGGGAGCTTCAACCGTTATTTTTGCTCCTGACTTGACAGAAGCCAATGAACTCCTGCAATGCCTGAAAACATCTGCACCGCATATTGTGCCTGAAAGGGTAGAGTAGGGCATTTTCATGGAACTTTCATACGTATTTTTTGAAAGCTTATAACGTTTGTAACCCTCTTTTTTAACGTAACTAATAATATCATCATTAGTTATAAAGGGTTTTACTCCTGCTCGGAAAGAGGGGTACGCTTCGGGGGATATTCCCCCTCTGTCCGTACCCCTTCTTTCATTTCCCCGTACAGCCTCATCATTTCGCACTGTTATGGCACCCGAATGAGGATATTTCATTTTCCTGCCTCGCCGCGTACGAGAACCTTAACATTCTGCAAGATTTACACTCTTGGAGTTATCTGACAGAATGTAAACGCTCAATTACCGGACAGCAGCGATAAAAGTTTTCCCCCTGCATAAGAAATTCTCAAAATATATATAACGCAGTAAAAAAAAAACGAGTTCTAAAACTCGTTTTTTTCAGGAGGTTGTCATAACTTTACGGTAGATTATGAACAGTCATGGCAGACAAAAAATTTTCTTATAAGATATATGTCGTAAAGGTATCTTTTTGAAAAGTCTTCGCAGAGCCAATGCTCTTTTTCCTTCTTATTTGACAAACTGTGGACAATCTTTTCAAGCCGTCAGCAATTTCCGTTTTCTTCTCCCCTGCGCTTTCACTCTGCACAGCATGTCCTCTTTTCTGCAGAATTGGCTTTATGATTTTTACACGCACAGTTTTTACAGTTTCCACAGCATTTCTTTTCCCGTTCCTTCATCAAAAGTACTTTTGAGCCGTTGGGTCCAAGATGTTTTCCCTTTTCTCCTTTAAAAAACAAACAGGTTATGGGAACACCCCGTACCGCACAGGCTGTTTTAAAATATTCTGCACCGCTTTCCACTATGTGCTGAATTTTTGCCGTATCAATAAAAATACGTCCGCTGCCTTTGTAGGCAGTATGCAAAATCTCCAAGACTGCATCTGCAGTATTATGATTAAATTCACCGTGCACACCAACATGCATATTTCCGTTGCTGTGCCTATACTCAATACTATATCCTGCTGTGTTCATATTCACTCCTTTTCTCATAAAATATATTGTAGCGTTTCGTTAAAGACACTATCGCTTAATTGAAATTGAATGTCAATATCAATTTAAAAAAATGAAATTTTTTATAATAACTTACTATAATTATATATTATTTTCATAAAACTCTTTTAAAATTTGCTTGTGCTATCCTTTTTCCACAAAAAAAATCTTTTCCTCAAAGACAAAATCGTTTGGCAGCCGCATAATTTTTGTTGCAATATCGCGTTACTCTCTTTATAAATACTGTCACAAGAATGAGTTATATCCTGCAACGTTATCCCCAAAGCAAAGACTATGAGCAAATTTCAAAACATCTTTAAACCCGGCGCAAAATACAAACCTTTTTTCCTTTCCATACTTATTTTTGGAATTGGCTGCGGCTTATATAAAGGCATACTCGATAACTATTTAGCTGAAATTGTCAGCATGTCTGCATTTGATAAAGGTGTGTCAGAATTTTTCCGAGAACTTCCGGGACTTGCCTTTATTTTTATCCTTGCTGCACTTTATATGTTTTCTGCTGAAAAAATCTATAAAATTGGCTCGCTTATTATGATGATAGGGATGTGCATGCACGCAGTCGTACCTGCTGTACGGGTATATGCCATTCTTGCCATGTTTGTTTTTTCCCTTGGCGAACACATGCAGGTAGGCATGCGAAGTACGCTGTCTTTGGAATATGCCAAAAAAGACCACGGAGGCGAAGCACTTGGATTGCAGACTGCCATGTACCAAATCGGCAATCTTGCCGGTTTTGCTGTTGTTATTGTCGTATTTTCTTTTTTTGCAAGCACAGGGGAATTATTCACTTCCGTTTTTTGGGGTACGGCGGCTGTCATGCTTTTAGGGCTTTTTTCCTCCCTGCAAATGACAGGAAACAGCGCCACAGACAAAACAAAACGCAGATTTTATTTTCGTAAAAAATACAATAAATATTACATCCTCGAAGTCTTTTACGGGGCAAGAAAACAAATATTTTTAACCTTTGGTCCCTATGTTCTTGTTCTGTTTTATGGGGCGAACGCAATGATTATCAGCACCTTATTTGCTGTCTCTTCCATTTGCTGCTTTTTTGCTTCGCCCATTGTCGGGAAAATTATTGACCGTATCGGCTACAAAACCGTTATGATTGCAGACACGTTGATTTTAGTGATTGTTTGCTTTTTCTATGGCTTTGCCCACCATATTTTCCCCATGTATATTGCCTTTATTATCTGCTGTATCAACTATATCTTAGATTCTGTCATTTCATTGGCTTCCATGGCTTCCAATGTATACGTGCAGGATTTATCAGAAACGACAGACGAAGTGCGGGCAACCATTTCCACAGGTTTATCCGTCAATCACCTTATCAGCGTGCTCATTGCCCTTTGCGGCGGCTGGATATGGAAAGTTCTCGGCATAGAAACCTTATTTGTCCTCTCAGCCCTGCTGGGACTTTGCAACAGTGCTTATGCCGCGACAATCAAAGTCAAGAAATAACAATTTTGAGCATTTCTCATTAAAAATAAGCAGTTCAGGTAATTATTGAGAACAATTTTATGCAAGGGAAAACTTTTATCTCTGCTGTCCATTTCTGTTCTGCAATTATTTGGAAGAAATAAACGGAGATACCCTGCTGCCTTTAAAAAATTGCAGCGTCACTTCATTCCCCGCAATAGGTGTAATGACGGCAATGAGGTATTATGCCGGTATAGCGTGCAATGACGAAGCAAAAAATTATTCTTTAATCTTCCAGACAATGGCGTTTAAATCCGGAAAAACTTTTTTAATAAAGGGAAAACCCTCGTCGATTTTCTTTTGTTCAAGACAGGTTGGCACAGCACATTCAATGCATAAATTCAAGTCTTCCCCTTCCACGGCAAAATAGACGTCTTCCACGTATTGCTCATAGCTTCTGTCAAGGGATTCGGCAATTTTGAGAAAACAGGACAAGTGTTCCAGTTCCTTTCGCTGCGCAGGGCTGATTTCATCACATTCCTGCAGGCAGGTATTTTCTTTCATTCTGTGGGAACCGACAAGAAGAGCAAGCTCCAGTCGGCTTTTTTCCGTAAAGCCAAGTAAATTTATATAATTTTTGACAATATAATAGCCGTGCATATCATGTCCGGAATAGCCGATGGCAATACCGATATCATGCAAAAGCCCTGCAAAATAAAGAAGCTGACGGCTTTGCTCCGTAAAATGATGCAAAGAAAATTCCCGGGCACTGTCAAATACACGCAGTGCCAAATCCGCAACATGACGGGCATGCTGTTCTTCAAATTTTCCTGATTTAGCTAATTTAAGAACGCTTTGCTCCTGAATGGACACAGGATTTGAAGAGTGGAAAGGAGCATAATGCTTTGCAAGGTATTCTTGTAAAAGCCCTTCACGGAGCCCGGCTTCACTGACAAAGCAAGAATGAAAACCGAGGACTTCCATGACAGTCTGCAAAATAGCAATGCCGGGGATAATAATATTCACCCGTTTTGGGTGCATACCGATAATTTGCTTTCTCTCTTCTTCTGTTTGTGAACAAAGAAAACGGGCAAGCCTGCACACACTTGCATAAGAAAGGCAATTTTCCTGCACGCAGTGTTCCCTGTCTAAATTCTTAGCCATAAGCAAAAGACAGCGGGCGGTACCTGAGCTTACGACCATTTCTTTCAGCGCATAGGAAGATAAACGGGCAAACGTATGGCTCATGACAAGGCGGATATAATTTTGTATTTCGCTGTATTCCTGCTCACTCACCGTGCCGTGCTTATCTTCCATAAACATGTTTGCCAAACGCACACAGCCAACCTTGACACTGTCAAGCTCCCTGTAGGAAGTGGTATCGCCTACTATACATTCGCTGCTGCCGCCGCCAATATCCAAAAATAACCGCAGCGTATCACTGGGCAGAAAATCTTTTGCAACCCCCTTATAAATAAGGCGGGCTTCTTCAACACCGGAAACAGTATTAAAAACTATGCCTGTCTGCCGCTCTATTTCTGCTAAAAACTCATTGCCGTTTGCTGCTTCCCGAACGGCAGAAGTGGCAACTGCCAGATATTCCGTCACATGATATTCTTTGCAGATTTCTGCAAATTGCCGCAGTGCCTGCAACGTTCTTTCCATGGCATCGGCTGCGATATGGCTTATAGCCCCGGTCCCAAGCTGCACCATTTCTTTTTTTTGCGTTAAAAGCACCGGAGAACCATTTGCCTCAATCTGCACAATATTCATACGCACGGAATTGGTGCCGAGATCAAGTACAGCCACAATTTTTGCAGTATTTTCTTCTGTCATTTTTCCCTGCACGCTGTCACTAAAAAATTACAAAAAAAGCAATGCTCACGCATTGCCTTTTTGTCCTACTTGGAGCCGCAAACTTTTTCAACGGAAAGAACATTAATATGATGATTTTGCAATTCTTCCAGAGCTGTTTCCGTTCTGTCCAAACGGAAAATAAGCGTTGCATTTTCACTGTTTTTCTGCACAAAAGCATACATATATTCCACATTGACGCCTGCGCTTTCAAAAACTTCCAAAATTGCCTGCAAGCCACCGGGATGATCGCCTACTTCCACCGCAACAACCCCTGTTTTGCCAATGGTAAAGCCTTTTTCTTTCAAAACACTTTGTGCCTTGTCCGTGTCATCTACTATAAGACGCAAAATTCCAAAATCAGAAGTATCGGCTAAAGACAAAGCCCGAATATTGACCTGCGCTTCGGACAAAGTTCTTGTCACTTCCATGAGCCTGCCGGCTTTATTTTCAAGAAATACGGAAATTTGTTCAACAATCATGGCTACCCTTCTTTATGTTCATTTTTTGTATCATCATTTTTATGAGGTGTAATGTCAATTTCATCAGGTTCTGAAACACCTTGTTTAAAATTGCGGATAGCTTTACCAAGTCCACTTCCCAAAGACGGAAGACGCTTTGCTCCAAAAATAACAAAAATTAAAATGAAAATAATTAAAAGTTCCTGCGTACCAATTCCAAACATGCGAACCTCCATACAAGGCATTTTTTCTCTATATATCGTTCAATCCTTCTTTGGTCAAGTTTTGAAAAGCATAAAGCAGTCTTAATATAAAAGAAAATCTGATAAAACTAACTTAAATACGCTGTGCGCTGTTTTGTTTTTTCCGCTTTATACAATACAAGCGTTTTTTCAAATTCTTCCTGCCCTAAAAGCGGAAGAAGAGAAGCCAAAAATCCCTCGTCTATGGGTAAAAACGCTTCAAAAGCCTTTGCTTCCGCAGTTTCTCCTGCCTTTTCAAGCCGCAGAACCTCAGCAAGCACGGCATTTCCCAAAGCCTGCACGCTCATGCCCTTTGCCTCTTCTTCCATAAGTTTTTGCGCCAAAGCAACGCGTTCTTCTTTTGTCATCAAAACCTCATGCTTGTACGGCGTATTTCAAGCGCTTCTCCGGTTTTACCCTGCATATCAAGGGCTCTGGCAAGCTCTGCCCATGCCGCGCGCCGATAGGGCAAAAGAGCTATACTTTGCCGTGCAAGCATTTCCGCCAGTCCCGCATCTTCGCGGCTGTCCAAATACAATCCGGCGAGCAGCTGCAGGCTTACTGCGTCCTCACTGTTTTTATGCAAAGCCTTTTGTAAATATTCACGGGCATTTTCAAAATCCCCTTCCTGCATAAAAAGCTTTGCCATGGAACGGTAGGGCACGGAACTTTCAGGGGCAGCCTGTCGGGCAAGTGCATATTGCTCCCTTGCGGTTTCAAAATCTCTTTCCTTTTCAGCTATTTCCCCAAGCCGTATTCTGGCATAAAGATGTTCGGGGTTTATGGCAAGGCTTGCAAGGAAAAATTCCTTGGCTGATTTTTTATCTTCAAGAGCAAGACACGTCGTACCGAGATTATAACAAGTTGTAAAATCTTTATTATTTTTACTGTAGGCAATTTCAAAGGCATTTTTTGCTTCAGCATGCCGCCCCAAATCCGCAAGGCAAACGCCTAGGGAGTTCCACGCTAAAATATTGTCTGTATCCGCTAAAAGTGCCATGCGGTATTCTTCCACCGCCCCGAAGGTGTCACCCAAGCTGAATTTCCTGTCCGCACTGATATTAATTGCCAAACTATCCAAAATTCCCACATGGGGTTCCGGCAAAAGCAAGGCATAATTCAAGGCTTTCCGCACGCTTTCCCACATCTCGGCGGGGCTGTAATGCAAATAGGGATACGAACATAAACCCACAGCTCCGCGCATATTAAATTTCTTTTGGATATGCTGCAATGCATCTGCATACAAAGCCTGCAATGCGTCAGCCTGCACATTTTTATGATATACCAAAATGCTGTTAAAACTCAAACTGCCAAATGTCGGCACTTCCGCAAAAATATTTTTTTTCAAACCATGCTTATGCAAATACTGAGCAAGTGCCGCCGCCGCTTTTTTCATCCTGTTTTCATGCTGCTCGGAAGAAACTGTTTCTGAAGACTGTTCTTCCATCTCATTCCACTGCAGAAACAGCAAAGCAAGGCTAAAAACGGGATTTTCTTCCCTTGCGACAGTATCATTGACCACATTGACAAAATCACTGTAGGCATAACAGCGTGTTTTTTTATCAATATCCATGGTTGCAAAGGAACGCTCCGCAATATAAAAAAGCCTGTCCCCCGCGTTGACAGTCACTGTAGGATCTTCCAGCATGAGTATTTCCGCTTCCGCATACTCTTTATACACTTTGCGCAAAATAATTTCACCTTTGCGCGTATCCATGCCTAAACCAACGCTAAAGCACATCCCTTCATACGCTCCGCATTCGCGTCCTAAATCCACCTGAATTTGCGCATAGGGAAGCACTCCTGTTACAGAGCCGCCATGCAGAACAATTTGCCGATACGCCAAACTTTGCATACCTGCCAGCGCTGTTTGCCTTTCCTTTGCTTCCTGCAGACGCTTTGCCGTGATTTTTGCCTTATGCACCAATAAATACGGTACTTCCTCCACAGCCCTCGAATCGGATGAACCGTCCCAGTCCTGCGGAAAAAGCGCATAGCCCGCACAAAAAGAAAGTTTTGCATTTTTTTCTTTTAAAAATGGTCGCTTATAAGTATCAAAAAGAACATTCTCTTCAATGGCAAGGCAGTCATGGGCAAGATTATCCATCATTTTTCGGCTTGCCCCGGGAAATAAAATGGCGAAGTTATCTTCATCAAGCAATGTGCAGTAGGCATCTGCGGGGATACTTGCACGGATTTTTTTTGCAAGCACGGGATAATACCGCTCTGCCGCATGATAGCCCATGACTTCCCGCACTTTTTTGATACCAAGGATGGACAGCACCATAAGCCCTACGGAACTTTGACGGTTTATGGCTGAAAGTTCCGTCTCTTCCTGCAAAGCAGATGTATTTGCAGAAACAGAAAAAGCATTGGAAACAGCAAAAAAAGACGAGGAAAGCGTATTCACGCCGGTGAGGGGAAATTCATTTTCCTGCTTTTGCATATCATGCTGCATGGTGCTTTGGAAATATGCATTAATGCTTTGCACATCACGGGTTAATTTTTCCATGAAAAAGCGGGGACGCAAAAGCCCGCTTTTTTCATCAAGCCGTTCCCGTTTATAGAGGTGGATTTTTTCAAGGCAAAGCTGCACAAGGGCAGGCAGCTCGGCAAAAATCTTTTCATTATCGGTCACCCCTTTGAGCAAAAAAATCCCCAGCAATAAATCATGGAAACGAAGAGGCAGAAGAAGTTTTTTTTCCTCAGCAATATACTTATACGCCTGCAACTCATCTGCCACGGGGAAATACAGAGCATGGCTGTCAAACGGAATAAAATGCCGTAAATCATTGCAGAGCGTATCTTCGTAGAGCAATAAATCCCGCTTTGTCAGCTGTGAGCGGGTCTTGGGGAAAAGGATTTCTTCTTTATTTTTCAACATAAAAACCTCTTATAAAGAACGTAAATAGAGCACAAAAGGAACAAGAAACGGCACCGCAAGCGTTAAAACCACTCCTGTAAAAATCGCAAGAATAGCATATCGCTCTCCGCAAAATTTTGCAATAATGGGCAGGGAACTGTCATTGGACGTTGCCCCGCCTGCAAAAAGAGGTCCCAACAAGCCGAAATAACGCAGCATAACAGGCGTAAACACAAGGCAAGACACTTCCCGCATAATATTGGATAATAACGCCACAGAACCAAGCGCAGGACTTACTTCCTGAGAAATAACGGTTGACGATAAGCTGTAATAGCCAAGCCCAAGCCCCACTGCCACCGCATCAAGCATGGCAAGATTTGGCAAAAGAGCACTCGCCAGCATGGAACCAAGCACTGTGCCCGCCACTGTCGCCACAGGAATAATGAGAATGGTGCCTTTTAATTCCCGAATAATTTTAAAGGCATGCAAATCAAAGCCCACACTCATCCCTGCCAAAAAAAGCAAAATATACAGTGTCCACAGGGCATAAAAACCATTGCTGATTTCAGCAGGAAGAACGTGCAGACAGCCTAAACATATCCCGCTTATAAAAAAGCAAAGCACAATGCAGGAACTCTTTATTGCTGTCCATTTACTGCCGTCAATTTCTTTGTCATTTTTATGGGAAATACTGTGCAATTCCGGGTACAGCGCTTCCTTATACCAACATTTTGCCACCGCATAGGCAAAAATAAGGGAGCCCAAAACGGCAAAAAATGTAATGCAAAACGCCTGCAGACCCAGCGTGCTCATCTGCGCGGTAAGGCTTTCATCGGCGCCAAGACCGATACCCAGCAAAAACAATAAAATCCAGACGGAAAATGTCAGCAGTTTATCCGTCCATCTGACAGCAAAGCCTGATTTGCGAAAAAGAAAACCAAGGGGAATACCCGCCGCAAGCACATAAATAGAAGTAAACATCTATCCTTCACCTTTCACGATACCATTATATAAATATTTCAAGGTAATATATTTGGGAAGGTTGGTTTTTATAATGGCAAAACCCACCACTAGCAAGGAACCGTACAGCAAAACACTCATCAGAACGGTGGTATTGCTTTCTGTTTTTCCTGCATTTCCCAGCAAGGCAAAAATGAAATTTTGGGGAATATAGCCGAGGACAGAGCCCGCCCAAAATTTCCAAAACGGGATTTTTGTTGCTCCAACAAGCATATTCAGCAGCGTATTACAGCCAATGGGCATAATACGTATTCCAAGAGCTATGCCAAAGGTGGATTTTGCAAAAATGTTTTCAAGGCAATATATACGCCTGCGCATATTTTTCAGAAAAAATTTTTTTGCCAAAAAATTCCCGTAGCCCATAGAAAAAAGACAGCCGAGCCCCACTCCGCAGGATACCACAAGAAGCGCCTGCCAAACACCATAAAAATACCCCGCCACCAAGCCGAGCAGCTGACGCGGCACAAAGAAAAATGTTCCAAAGGCACTCAGCACAAAAAAAACAAAAAGCCCTGTTCCCCCTTTACTGAGGATATATTCTTCCGTCAACGCCATAAACGAAGGCACATCAACGCCTATATATTGAAAAATAACATAAAGGCAAATGAAAAATACAAGCAAAGAACTTGCTTTCAAAAGGGGAATAAGAAGAAATCGCACCTGTTTCATCATTTTTCAGCTGTCAGGGAAACTCGAAACCATAATATGGCAAAAAGCGCCCCTTGCCCTGCCAGCAAAACAAAATCATGCTGACCGTATGCATAAAGAGCAACTGTGCCTGCCCCAAGACACAAATAAACACGCCGAAGCAGCAGGCTGTTATACCATACCGCTTGAGAAGCAGTTTTTGCTTGAGTATCATCCTTGCGGGGACGAATGCCAATTTTTCCCCCTGCCAAAATCCATGCAAAAATTTGCAGTGCAAAGGCAAAACAAAAAAGGATATTTTCAATCATCATCGCCTACTTGTAAAATTTTCAATTTCTTTTATACTCACCAACTGTATTCAGCAGAGAATTTTTCAAAACGTCCTTATTTGTATCTATAATCAGGCAAAGAGTAAAGAAAATTATGCAGATAGAAAAGCTGGCACATATTTTTAGAGAATACGATATCAGAGGAATAATAGATACAGAAATTAATGATGATTTTGTGTATGCACTTGGCTTTGTGCTGGCTGATTTTTATTTGCAGGAAGGGCATACGCGTCTTTTAATCGGGTATGATACTCGTAAAAATTCTGCCCGTTATCACGATATCCTGACACAAGTTTTTTCCGTAAAGGGACTGCATGTCATAAGCCTTGGACTGGTGCCCACGCCCTGCCTGTATTTTTCCATACATCATCTGGGCATTTTTGCAGGCGTTGAAGTAACCGCAAGCCATAACCCCGCAGAATATACAGGCTTTAAGCTTTGGAACAAAAAAACAAGTCTGTGCGGTGCAGAAATACAGAAACTTTTTTGCTCCATGCAGGAATTTCTGCATAGGCTGCAAAAAAAATCTCTCACTGCTCAGAAGTACTGCCATCTCCTCCTGCAGGAAAATTCCCCGAGAGGCTTTATTGGCGTTTATGACTGTCTGCCAAGCTACAGGGAAAAAGTGCTTGAAACCATAATCCCTCTCTCCAAATCAACCTGCTCTCTGGTGGTGGACGGAGCCAACGGCGCCGCAGGAAAACTCTGCGCCGACCTTTTCAAAAAAGCAGGGGCAAATGTTATCGAGCTTTTCTGCGAAGAGGAAGAGGATTTTCCCCATCATGAACCTGACCCCACACGGAAAAAGAATTTGCAGGCTTTATGCAAGACTATGCAGGAACATCAGGCAAAATACGGCATTGCCCTTGACGGGGACGGAGACCGTGTCGTCCTTGTGGACAAAAACTGCCGGGTGCTGAAAAGTGATGCGCTGATGAGCATTTTTATCAATGATATCACGGCACGAAAACCAAATGCCCTTTTTTTGCTTGATGTCAAATGCTCACAGGAACTCATCAAAGAAATTGAAAAGCTCGGCGCAAACTATCTTCTTACCCCTACCGGGCACTCTCACCTGAAACAACACATGCTGAGCACGGAGGCAGATTTTGGAGGCGAACTTTCAGGGCATTTTTTCCACAGTGAAAACTGGTATAAAACCGATGACGGTATTTTAACCGCCTTGCGGGCTATTTCCTTACTGGAAAAAAACAAGCTGGATTTAACCGTTCTGCCCAAGTGGGAGCATACCTTTTCCACCGAAGAAATTGCCGTTCCCTGCACGAAAGAACAAAAAAAACATATTAATCGGCTCGCTGTTCAATATTTTACCCAAAAATACCAAGGCATGGCAGAATGTATCACTCTTGACGGCATACGCTGCGTCTTTAACTCCGCATGGTTTCTTGTGCGTGCTTCGCAAACAAGCGAACAAATCACCCTGCGCTTCGAAGCAAAAACAGAAGAGCAATTTACGGCATTAAAACAAACAGTTTTAACCGACCTTGAAAAAATACTCCGCTCCTCAGAAATACTTTGACTAGAGAGCCCGAATTTATTACACTTGCAAAGCAATAAGGGAATACTATGTCAAGTCGTAAAAGCACGGGAAATTTGCAGATATCTTCTCATAAAATCAAGGACTTAGCCTATGAACCATTGGGTATGCCCACGGAACGGGTTATCCGTCTGAACGCACAGTATACCCAAAATAATCCTGAATATTCTGACCGCAAAGAAATTATCCGTCACCTTATTACCCCTGCCGAACTTTTGATAAAAACAAGAAAGCCTGCCCGCTCCCCTTTTGCAAAACCGGAACATCACGGGCAAGCTGATATCTATGCCTATTCCCGTCAGCGTATGGTTAAAGAGCAGCTCATCGCCCGGGGTATCAATGATGAGAATGTCCTGCGAGCCATGGCAGCAGTGCCCCGTCATTTATTTGTCAATGAAGCCCTGTATCCCACGGCATATGAAGACAGACCTCTTCCCATAGCCTGCGGGCAGACCATTTCCCAGCCCTATACCGTGGCTCTTATGTGCCAAATGCTTATGGCGGAAAAGGGAATGAAAATCCTTGAAATCGGCACTGGCTCAGGCTATCAGGCTGCTGTCCTTCGAGAAATGGGATTAAAAGTCTTTTCTGTGGAGCGCATAAAAGAACTGTATACACATACCAAGGAATTTTTGACTGCAAAACTCGGCTATCATGATATGCAGCTTTTTCTTTCCGACGGTACGCTGGGTTTGGAACTTTTTGCTCCCTATGACAGGATTATTGTTGCAGCAGGAGGACCTGCCATTCCCGAAGCACTCAAAAACCAATTAGCGGATAACGGTATTATGCTTATCCCTGTGGGAAAAGAAAAAATGAGCCAAAATCTTATCCGGGTTTTTAAACTGGGCGGCAGCTGCCGCAAAGAAAACTTGGGAGCAACCACTTTTGTTGATTTAATAGGTAAACAAGGCTGGTAACCGGACATGAAACGCCGTTTATATGATTATACCCTGTGGAATTTATTTCTCCTGACTATTGGAGCCGCCTTTGTGACTTTTGCCGTCCAAAATGTTGCCGCACCCCACGGCTTTTTAACCGGCGGGGTTATGGGTGTCAGCCTTTTATGCACCTATATTTTCGGCGATTTTATTACGGCAACCACATGGAACCTGCTCTTTAATATTCCGCTCATGGCGTTCAGCTGGTTCAATATCAGCCGTGCCTTTGTTATTTATACAACCTACGGCACCTTTGCCATGTCTGCATGGGGCATTATTTTGGAAGGGGTAACAGTTCCCATTCAAGACCCTCTTTATGCCTGCATTTTATCCGGTGTGCTCTACGGAGTTGGCTGCGGTGTTATGCTCAAAACAAAGGGCTCCAGCGGTGGACTAGACTTTATTGCTGCGTATTTGAACCAAAAATGGGGCGTCCAGTTTGGCAGTTTCTCCTTTGTTTTTAACTGCGTTATTTTCATGGCGTCCGCTTTTAGCATCACCCCGGATCTGATTATTATTTCCTTTATCCAAATTTTTATTGTAGGACAAGTGACAAACTATGTTGTTGGGATGTTTAACCAACGAAAAATGGTTGTTATTATTACCAATAAAGGACAGGAACTTTGTCAGGAAATCACCAAAACAGGCGGGCGGACAACGCTTTTGCCTGCCTATGGCGGGTACACTCATGAGGCAAGGGAAATTGTCATTACCATTACCACAAAGACAGCCATTAAGTCACTTGAAGAACTTGTATTTAGGCATGACCCCCACGCCATGTTTACTGTTGAAGACACATTTTATGCTGTTGGCGGTCAATACAGCCGCATATCAAAATAAACTGAAAAAGGAGCTACCATGTCCTGTCACACTCATTGTGAACGAAAAGCACTTCCCACTGAATATTATGGAGAAAATGTTTTTAATGATAAGGCAATGCGCGAACACCTGCCCCGAAATGTGTATAAATCCTTAAAACAAACCATTGAAAAAGGGGAACAGCTTGACCCCGCCATTGCCGATATGGTTGCTTCTGCCATAAAAGACTGGGCAGTCAGCAAAGGGGCTACCCACTATACCCACGTTTTTTATCCCCTGACTGATAACAGTGCAGAAAAACATGACAGCTTTTTAACCCCTGACGGAAACGGCGGAGCAATAGCCGAATTCAGCGGTTCCAACCTTGTAAAAGGCGAAGCGGACGGTTCCAGCCTGCCCTCCGGCGGACTACGTTCCACCTTTGAAGCCCGCGGATATACGGCATGGGATATTACCAGTCCTGCCTATGTCATTGAAAATGCAGGAGGTATTGTTCTTTGTATTCCTACGCTTTTCCTTTCATGGACAGGTCTTGCCTTGGATAAAAAAACACCGCTTTTACGTTCTAATCAGGCGATTAATAAACAAGCCCAGCGTGTGTTAAAACTTTTTGGCATTGAAACCAATTTGCCCATTGCTGCGAACGGTGGTCTTGAACAGGAATATTTCCTTGTTGACCGCGACTATGTCATGAAACGCCCCGACCTGCTCATTGCAGGGCGCACCCTTTTCGGCGCAAAACCGCCAAAGGGACAGGAATTTGAAGATCAGTATTACGGCGTTATTCCCGAACGTGTTTTTTCCTATATGATTGAAGTGGAGGAAGAACTGTATAAGCTGGGTATTCCTGTCAAAACCCGCCATAATGAAGTTGCCCCCAGCCAATATGAAATTGCCCCTCTCTATGAATCTGCAAATCTTGCTACGGACCATAACCAGCTGATTATGACTATTCTTCGCCGCGTGGCAAGAAAGCATAATCTTGTCTGCATACTCCATGAAAAACCTTTCCAAGGCGTTAACGGTTCCGGCAAACACGTCAACTACTCCATCGGCAACAAAGAAGTCGGCAATCTTTTTGACCCCGGTGAAACACCCCACGAAAATGCACAGTTCCTTGTTTTCCTCTGCTCCGTTATCAGGGCTATCCATAAATACGGGGCATTTTTACGGGCAACCGTTGCCTCTGCTTCCAATGATTTTCGTCTGGGCGCCCATGAAGCACCGCCTGCGATTATCTCCCTCTTCCTTGGCGACCAGCTCCAAGAAGTGCTTGACCAGTTTAGAATTGGCAAAGTCAAAGGAAGCCGCAAAAAGCGCATGATGAATATCGGCGTTGATATTCTTCCTCCTATTCCTGCTGATCCGGGGGACAGAAACCGCACCAGTCCCTTTGCTTTTGTGGGCAACCGTTTTGAATTTAGGGCTGTCGGCTCTTCCCAAAACCCCGCAGGTTCCATTGTCGCCCTCAACACCATGATAGCGGAAAGCCTTGATTTTTCAGCCACTTTCCTTGAACGGGAACTGCAAAAAAATTGCCCCCTCGGTGAGGCTGTGCAAAAACTTGTTGCCTATATCGTGGAAGAACACAGCGCTGTTTTATTTAACGGCGACGGCTATTCCGATGTCTGGCATAAAGAAGCGGAACGCCGGAAACTTCCTATCCACCCCTATACGCCTGACGCCCTGCCTGCCTTTACCTATCCGGAAGTCATTGACCTTTGCACCCGTTACAATGTGCTTTGCCGTGAAGAACTGCGCTCACGGCAGGAAGTCTATTTTGAACAATACATCAAAACCACCCATACGGAAGCAAAACTTGCCCTCAGAATGGCTCGTACCAATATTTATCCTGCTGTTATGCGCTACCAGACGGAGCTGGCGAAAAACGCCAAGGTGCTTGAGTCCTTAGGTATTGAAAATTCCGATAAAATTCTCAAGGAAGTCAGTGAACTGATTATCAGGCTTGACAGTGCTGTCCGTGAGCTGCAAACCCAAATCGACATTGACCCCGTTGACGAAAAAGACCATGCCAATGCGATTAAAAATCCAGGACTTTCTGCCAATATCCAAATTGCAGAAGCAGAACACTGCCTGCATAAAATCGTGCCTGCCATGGGAGCATTGCGCAGCATTGTGGATACGCTGGAAATCATGGTTGCCGAAGATTTGTGGCCGTTCCCCAGCTATCAGCATATGCTTTTTGTAAAATAAAAGTTTTTCAAAGGGGAAACCTTAAAGGGGCTAAGCTTCTTTAAGGTTTCCTCTTTGTTACCCCTTCCTTAAATCCATTCCACACTTTTCCCCTCAATAAAAATTCCTGACGCTAACTGAAAATTCTCCGGCAGCGAAGCAATCTTTTCAATACAAATCAATACGTATCGTTACGCCCGTATTTTTTGCTGATTGATATCAGTCAATGCAAGTGAGACTATCAGGCAAAAAAATAGCAGGATTAGGCTGAATTTTTTAAGAAAAAAAGTATAATTATAACAGAACAAAGACAAAAGGGGAACGATATGAATAAAGACGTACTTATCTTAACAGGTGCCGGACAAATCGGCATGGCTATCGCCCGCCGCATGGGAATGGATAAAAAAATTCTCATTGGAGATAAAAATATCAATAATGCAAACACCATAGCTGCAACCATGAAGAATGCAGGCTTTGATGTGGAAGCAGCGGAAATGGATTTATCCTCTCGCAAATCCATACAAAACATGATTGCCAAAGCGCAGGAATTTGGCGAAATTGCCATGCTTGTGAATGCAGCCGGCGTTTCCCCCAGTCAGGCGCCTATTGAAGTTATTTTAAAAGTTGATTTATACGGCACTGCCGTTTTGCTGGAAGAAGTCGGCAAAGTCATCAAAAGAGGCGGGGTTGGAGTGACTATTTCCAGCCCGTCAGGACACCGCATGCCTGCTCTTAGTCCAAAAGAAGATGAACTTCTTGCCACCACCCCGACAGAATAATTACTAAATCTTGATTTATTACAAGTCCAAAATATCAAGGATACTCTGCATGCCTATCAAATGGCAAAACGCTGCAATGTTAAGCGGGTCATGGCAGAAGCAGTGAAATGGGGTGAACGGGGCGCCCGCATTAATTCCATTTCTCCGGGAATTATCGTTACTCCCCTTGCCATTGATGAATTTAACGGTCCCCGCGGTGATTTTTATAAAAATATGTTTGCAAAATGCCCTGCCGGACGTCCGGGCACAGCTGACGAGGTGGCGGGTGTGGCAGAGCTTCTTATGTCACCGAACGGCGTTTTTATCACCGGCGCAGATTTTCTCATTGACGGCGGAGCAACAGCTTCTTTTTTTTATGGACCGCTGAAACCGGAACAAAAATAACTGCTCTTCTCAAATCAATATAAAAAAACGTCAATCATTCTCATTGATTGACGTTTTTTTATACTGTCAAAATAAATTTAGGAGCAATTCCGATTAACATGAGGAGTTTTTATGCAGGGGGAAAACTTTTGTAAAAGTTTCTCCCCCTGCACCCCTTTACAAAACTTTTTAAACTTTATGATAAAATATTCCGAATGTTATCAGGAAAATCTCTAGAACGGTGAAATCATTTCTAAAAAGCGTGTCAGCCAGCCGGGCTTATTCTTTTGACTCAAAACGCCCTGTCCGTAGTATTCAATTTTTGCATTGGCAATCTGGGTTGAAGCTATCGTATTATTTGCCGCAATATCCCTTGCTCTGATAAGTCCTGTGACAACCATATACTGGGTTTCATTATTCAAGGTTATTTCACGCACGGCTTCGATTTGTAAATTTCCGTCAGGCAGCACATTGATAACACGGGCAGCAAGGGTTGCAGTAATTGTATTTGTCCGTGTTGTTTCAGCGTCCCCCTGTAAATCACTGGCACTGGAGGCTTCAAAAAGCGGTGCTGATGCCCCGATAGGGATACCAAATAAACTTTTGCGGGTTCCTAAGGCGGAAATAGTGGCAGAAGTAGAATTTGTCCTTGTTGCGTCTGTTGTGACTTCCTGCGTACCGGCCTGTTGTTCTATGACATTAATGGTGACAATATCGCCAACACGTCTTGCTCTGCCGTCTTCATAAAGGGAACGGTATTGATTAGGATTATATAAACTTCCGGGATTATAGGTTGCAGGCTCCTGATAGGTTTGGGGCTGGATAACGGGCTGGGTAATAACAGGAGCTTCCCGTGTTGCCGTGCAGCCTGCCGCCATGCATGCCATTCCTATTACTGTTAGCAAAAGATGTTTTTTCATACTATCCTACTTTGCAAGTACTGTATTTTGATCTTGCACTTTCCCATAAATTTGTTTTTTTGAATCAAGGTTGCGGACAAGAATTGTATCACCGAGTGCACCGTCTTCCATTGCTTCCACAAGCACAGAAAGATGTATGCCTCCCTTATCATAGACAAGGGTTATTTTTTCCCCTTTTTTTATGGCTGATAAAGGCTTTAAATCAGTGGTACTGATGGCTTCATTTGCTCCAAGGGGTCTGATCACCTGCCAAGGACCTCCCTTGCCGTCCCACAAATCAGCCCGTTCATAGGCTAAATTAACTTTTTTATAAACAATATCCTGCTGATACAAGGTATCCCCCTTAGCGAGAGGCTTTCCTGCAGCAGGCGTATCCACCCAAACATTTAAAAACGCCGTGCCGGTAAAACGCTGTAAAACTTTTCCGTCAATTTCCTGAATAGCAAAGCGAAGAGCAATCCGTCCCGGTTCGACGATAGCTTTTTCCAGCACTAATTCCTGAGAACGGCTGCTGACAAAAATATAGGGGGGCAAACGAAAATCCGTTAACTCGCTTCTTCCTGCAAGTTTATTCATCTGCGGAGTTAAATATTGGACAACCATTTGCCGTAACGTGTCTTCCCGCACAATATCCCCGCCCTTTTGCAAAACAAGAGAATTGGGCAATAAACAGGAATCGGCATACATGCCAAGTGCTGACTGCAAGGCATTTTTCAGATTTGCCTTACTGATTTTATAGGCTTTGCCAAGCTGAGGCGGACTGTCCCACAATTCTTTTTTGGCAAGTTCCTGCCACTTTTCAGGAGAAATTGTCCCCAAAGGTTCGGCAATTTCGCCTAAGAGCACTTTGTCACCGCGGACAATAGCTGCTTCGTAAATTTTTAATCGCCAGACATCTTGTGAAAGAGCCTGACTTTGCCGTTCACTTTCAACACTGTTGCTCGTACTATAGGCTTGAGCCGCATGTGTTTTGCTTGGAAAACACAAAGCAAAAAAGGAGAAAATCAGCAAAAGACAAAATATGTCAAATTCATGACTATATATTTTTTCTTTTGTTTGTTCCATGATTTTCTCCTTTTTAGCCTAAAAATTTATTGCCGTTTTACGTTAATCGCTGTCTGCAGCATGGAGTCAGAGGTTTGGATTGCTTTTGAGTTCATTTCATAGGCACGCTGTCCGACAATCATATTAACCATTTCTTCAACGATTTCAACGTTTGACATTTCCAAAAAACCTTGTGCCAAGGTCCCTACATTATCTTCTCCGGGCACACCCTGTATTGCATCCCCGGAAGCTTCTGTCGGCATATAAAGGTTTCTGCCCCGTGCGTCCAAACCGGCATTATTGACAAAGGTATACAAAGGAATATCCCCTTCTGCGATAATATTGGATTGTCCGTCCAGACAAACAATTTCTCCGTCTTCGGAAACCGCAATGGAGCGGGTTTCAGAAGGAACAGTAAATTCCGGCTGCAAAACATAGCCATTGGCTGTTACAATGACACCGTCAGAGTTTAATTTGAATGCCCCTGAACGGGTATACATCAAATCTTCACCTACTTGAACCTGAAAAAATCCGTCTCCCTCAATGGCTATATCCAAAGAGTTATCCGTATTTTGCAGGTTCCCTTCTGTAAAGAATTTATGCACGGATACATTCCGAACCCCCAGACCAACCTGAATACCTACAGGTACTTGCTGATCGTTGGGTCCGCGGGAACCGGCTATCCGCATGGTTTGATACATCAAGTCTTCAAATTCTGCCCGGCTTTTTTTGAAACCGGACGTATTAACGTTTGCCAAGTTATTTGAAATAACATCAATATTTAATTGCTGTGCATGCATACCTGATGCAGCTGACCACAATGAACGCATCATATCGCTATCCTCACTTTATTATCGAGCCTTACCAACGGTCGTAATGACTTGTCTGTCCACATCATTGGCTGTTGACATTACTTTTTGCTGAGCTTCAAACATTCTTTGTACTTCAATCATGTTTACCATTTCCGTTACGACATTCACATTGGCAGCTTCCGTATAGCCCTGACTGACCATGGTTTGCCGTGCAGCCAATGTATTTTGCAGATCCATATCTTCTGTTGTTGCATACAGGTTATTCCCCACTTTCCGTAAAAGCTGCGGATCTTCCACTGTTACAACAGCAATCTGCCCAATTTGGTTACCGTCAGCATAGACGGCTCCGTCTGATGAAATATGCACATTGCTTGTTCCCGGAGGAATAACGATATTTCCTCCTGTTCCCTGCAAAGGATATCCCTGTTTTGTCATAATGGTGCCATTTGGTCCTTTTGTAAAGGCACTGGAGCGTGTCAAATATTCTCCCTGCGGAGTTTGAACACGGTAAAACCCTTCTCCCACAATGGCTATATCCAGTTGATTTCCTGTAAACTGCATACTGCCCTGAGAAAAATCCGTTTTTTTCGTGGCAATACGAGTTCTTGCTCTTAAACATTCTTCCGGAAATAAAGGTTCTGAACGTAAATTTTCAAGCGGCTCGCGAATAAAATCATGCGCAAAATGCAGCATTGTATCCTTAAACGCCAGTGCGTCAGCTTTGTATCCTGCTGTATTGACGTTGGCTAAGTTGTTGCTTATCATAGCCATTCTATGTTCAGTTGTCAGTGACGCAAACAATCCGGTATAAAGTGAATTTTGCATACAAACTCCTTGCCGTTAAAACTATTGTCATTATTCTGACAAATTAAAGAATATTTTTTTCTTATACCCTATTAAGCAAAGAACGTGCCAAAACAAAATCACTGTTCTGCTGTCACAGATTACTTTTTTATTTTGTATACCCTAGCACAAAATGAAAAGAAAAAAAAGAGAGCAGCAAGGCTCTCTTTCATATTTTTTCTTTAATAATAAATCCTATTTCGCACGCAAATCCATATACCATTGTCCTGCTTTTTCCATAAGCTTCAAACTGCGCTGTGCCATTTGGAAAGGATCATTCATATACCCGTCCAGCAGAATAGTATTATCAAAAATGCCCCAAACCATTTCTTCGAACAGTTTTGAACTTCTGTCATCTTTATAAATAGCAAGAAGGGAGCGGATAAGGGCATGATCCGGGTTAATTTCCAGAACTTTTTGAGGAATACTGTCATCTTTCTGGAAAGAACGCATCAGTTTTTCCATGGTGGAGCTGACGCCGTCGGATGATGCCATGCAGGCAGGGCTGCCCGCCAGTCTGTCCGTACTTTTGACATCCTTGACTTTATCCCCCAGCACTTCCTTCATGCGTTCCAGCATTTGCTCGAATTCTGTTTGTTCCAGTTCGGAAAGCTTCGGCAGTTCTTCTTCCTTCTTTTCCACATCGGCAAAGGCATCAAGGGCATGGGCGTCTGCGGATTCAATATTTTTAAAGGTATAGTCATTAAATTTCTGCAAACTTTCAAGGGCAATTTCTTCAACAGGTTCTAATAAATAGAGGACTTCAAGTCCCTTGCGGGTAAAGCGTTCCAAATGAGGATTGAGTTTTGCAGCCTCTTTGGAAGAAGCGCTCACATACCAGATTTCTTTTTGTCCCGCTTTGGCTCGGCTGATATATTCTTCAAGGCTCAAAAGCTCATCAGAACTTGAGGAAATAAAACGCATCAGCTTTGCTACCCTGTCACGATAGACAAAGTCATTGAAAGCAAATTTGAAATATTTTCCGTGTTTTTTCCAGAACACATTATATTTTTCTTTATCCTGCGCTGCCATTTTTTCAAAATGGTTCATTAGCTGACGGACAATGGTCTGGGAAATCTTTTTCAAGACAATATTTTCCTGCAAGGTTTCACGGGAAATATTCAAAGGCAAATCTTCCGTATCCACAACGCCTTTGACAAAAGCAAAGTAGTTAGGCAATAGTTCCTGTCTGTTTTTTTCAATCAGTACCCGCCGAACGTATAAATCAAGCCCCCATTGATCCTTTTGATCCAGAAAATAATCTTCGCTTTTTTCCGGAATAAAGAGCAAGGCATTGAACTGAACAGGGGCGTCCACAGATAAGTGGATGACGTCAAAAGGATTTTCCGTATCATAGGTGAGGAATTTATAAAATTCGTCATACTGCTCTTTTTTAATACTGAATTTTGGTTCACGCCAAAGTGCAGGAATAGTATTAATGACTTTATCATTCAATAAAATGGAAAATGGGAGGAAATTGGAATGACGGCGGATAATGTTTTCAAGGCGGTACTCTTCTGCAAATTCCTTAGCATCTTCTTTCAGATAAATTTTAATCATGGTGCCGCGGGTAAGTCCCTGAACTTCCTCCAAAGGACTAATGGAAAAACTGTCAGAACCCTTGGACGTCCAAACGTATGCCTTAGCATCATCGGCTGCCTTTTCACTTTCAAGAGCCGGAATTGAATAGACTTCCACCTTATCAGCCACCATAAACACAGAATAAAAACCAATCCCAAAACGTCCGATGATTTGGGAAGCATCCGTATTGGCGCCGTCTTTTTCAACAATTTCTTCTTCAGCGTAGGGATCGATTTTTAAATTACTGCTGTCGCAGGAGCTGTCACCAATATCCTTCAAAAATTTTTCAGAGCCTGATTTTGCAATAATTCCTAAATTATCCTGCATTTCCTGTTTTGTCATGCCGATACCGCTGTCTTGAACGGTAAGAACATGCCCTTCTTTATCCGCAGTAATTTTAATCTCCAGCGGAAGTTCCGGAGCAATGATGCTTTCCCCTTTATTTTGCTTGAAACGGAGTTTATCCAGAGCGTCTGAGGCGTTGGAAAGTAATTCGCGTAAAAAAATCTCACGGTTTGTATACAGTGAGTGGGTCAAAATATTTAAAACCTTATGGGTTTCTGCTTTAAATTTATAGGTTGAAGACATAAAAAACTCCTTATCTGTTATTCAAACAATAAATAAGGAGAAAATGGGATTAGTCAAGACAGGAAAATTAATTTTACTTTACATAGTCATAGAAAGAGGTTGATAATCAATTGCCTATAAAACGTATCTTCCTGTTTTTCTGA
>CAJTMS010000015.1:34117-37072 GCA_910577155.1 uncultured Mailhella sp. | reverse complement strand
CGGATAGCGACAGCAGAGATAATCATTTCCCCCAAAGAAAATAAAAATTATGAATATTATGCGGAAATGCTCTATACTCAGGGGGATTTGCTTATTTTTCCGTTATTTCCTCAAGGACTTTTTTCGTTGTTTTTTGTTTTTGAGGTTTTTCAAAAATAAAATCCGGATGTTCGGCTTGGGGAGTTTTTGCAATAATCTTTACTTTGCCGCCCTTTGTAAGTTTGCCAAAAAGCACTTCTTTTGCCAGCACGTCTTCAATTTCTGTGCGGACAAGGCGCTGCAGGGGTCTTGCTCCCAATTTTGGGTCATAGCCTTTGCGGGCAAGCCATTCACGTGCAGAAGAAGTCAATTCGAAAAATACATTTTTTTCAAACAATCCGTTTTTAAGGGTGAGCAAAACCTTATCTACAATGGGGTGCATCTGCTCAATGGTCAGACTGTTGAAACCGATCATGGCGTCAAGCCTGTTGCGAAATTCAGGGCTAAAGGTATTTTCAACAGCTTTGGTGCTTTTACTGCTTGCCTTGTTTTTATCGACAAATCCAAGGGTATTGCTTTGCATTTCATTTGCACCGGCATTGGTCGTCATAATAATAATCACATGGCGAAAGTCTGCCTTATAGCCGTTATTATCTGTCAGCGTTGCATAATCCATAACTTGGAGCAGGATATTATAGATATCCGGGTGAGCTTTTTCAATTTCGTCCAGCAAAAGAACAGCATGGGGATTTTTGCGAACAGCATCGGTCAAAAGCCCGCCTTGCTCATAGCCCACATAGCCGGGAGGAGAACCGATAAGCCGTGCGACCGTATGCTTTTCCATATACTCGCTCATATCGAAGCGTAAAAAGGGAATTTGCAATAATTCGGCAATATTTTTAGCCAGTTCCGTTTTACCCACACCGGTAGGTCCATGGAAGAGAAAACTTGCCTGCGGGCGATTTTCGCCATTCAGTCCTGCACGTGCCCGCCAAATTGCATTGCTGACCGTGTCAATAGCCTGTTCCTGTCCAAAAATTCGAGCCAGCAAATCAGATTTCAAATGACGAAGTTTATTTTTTTCATTGATACTGACTTGGGATGTGGGGATATTTTTCATGCGGGCAATGGTTTCTTCAATATGTTTGACAGTCACGGGCAATGCGCGTTTTGTTTCTGCTTTTGTATTATGGTAAAATCCCAGTTTTACGGAGGCAGCCACTTCGTCCAATATATCAATGGCTTTGTCAGGCAGCAGTCTGTCCTGCATATATTTAATAGATAAATCAACGGCAGCTTCCAGTACGCCTTTTCCGTATTTTACATTGTGGAATTGTTCATAATATTTTTGCAAGCCCTTTAAAATGGCAAGACAGTCATCACGGCTTGGCTCTTTTACGTCAATAACCTGAAAACGGCGGGATAAGGCTCTGTCCTTTTCAAAGTGATTACGGTATTCTTCATAGGTGGTTGATCCAATACAGCGTAAATCACCGCTTGCCAGAATGGGTTTTAATAAGTTGGAGGCATCCATCGCTCCGCCGCTTGTGGCACCTGCACCAACAAGGGTATGGATTTCATCAATGACAAGAATAGAATGGGGCAGTTCCTGCAATTCTTTAACCACCTGCTTAAGACGATTTTCAAAATCACCCCGGTATTTTGCTCCTGCAAGGAGCGCTCCCATGTCAAGAGCAAAAACCTGACAATTTTTAAAATCTTCGGGAACATTGCCGCTTGCTATGGCAAGGGCAACTCCTTCTGCAATGGCAGTTTTCCCTGTTCCCGGTTCGCCAAGGAAGAGCGGATTATTTTTTTTGCGGCGGGAAAGTACTTCCAAGGTGCGCTGCAATTCATTTTCCCGTCCGATAAGCGGATCTATTTTTCCCTTTTTGGCTTTGGCAATAAGGTCAACAGTAAAGAGTTCCAAAGCGGACTGCTTTTCTGCATTGGGATCTGTCTTGTCCTGAGCCTGTGAACATTTGAGTGACTGAAGATCGCTTTCGCTCATTTCACTGATATCACTGATGATAACGTTGTCAATCAGAGCCGTGTTTTTAGGTTTTTCACGGCTGACAATATCTTTGATATGCTCAAGGATAACGCCTTGTTTTTTGATAAAATAAACAGCCCATGAATCCTGTTCAGCAAAGAGGTGAATAAGAAAATTTCCTATTTCCGCCTGTCTGTTGGTTTGTGCCTGTTCGCGCAGGCAGCGTTCCAAAACCCGTGTCACAGCGGGGGTTTGTAGGATTTCCCCCTTGTCTTCAGGAGAAACAACTGTCATATTTTCATTGAGATATTGTTCCAGATTTCTCCGCAGTTCATGAACATCGATATTGCAGGCGGCTAAAATCCTTTGTCCTGTTTTTTCATAGGTAATAGCAAGGAGTATATGTTCAAGGGTCATAAATTCATGACGTTTATTTCTGATTTGCAAGACTGCCAAGGCAAGGGCTTGCATGAGTGAGCGTCCCATATTTTTTTCCTTATGCGTTATTTTTTCTACACTTCTTCCATTGTGCAGACTAATGGAAAATGGGCATTTTTTGCCAGCTGGAATGTTTTAAAAATACGAAATTCGGCAATTTCACGCGGGTAAATTCCGCAAATTTCTTTGCCTTGTGTGTGGATTTTCATCATAATTTCAGAAGCGTCTTCCACACTTTTATGGAAAACATCAACAAGAATTTGCACAACAAAATCCATGGTTGTGATATTATCGTTATGCATAATTACTTTATATAATTTAGGTTCTTGAATATCTTGGTCATTTTCAAGCAAAGGTTGATTTTCTGATGGATTATTACTCATAATGATACCTCATCATAAAAATAAGCATGGAAAATAAACTTGCAAGCAATTTTATGAAAAAAAATATGCGTTGTTCCAGTATCAGGTTGATTTTATCACTACAAAATATAATTATAAAATTTTTTATGGGGGGAAATGATTATCGCTGCTGTCGCTATCCGT
>CAJTMS010000015.1:0-34096 GCA_910577155.1 uncultured Mailhella sp. | reverse complement strand
CGGCTACCGCTCCCCCAATCCCCCTCAAAGCCCTGTTATGGACAACGTCCATAACAGAGAATTAATATTCTTGATGTTAACAGGAATTGCTCCAGTATCAACCTCTTTCTATAACAAAGCGACAAAATAAAAAAGAGCTATGAAAGACAGCTCTTCTGAAGAAATGGTTGAGTATTGCTTTTATTTTTTAAGCACAAGCTTTGCAAATTCCTCAAAAGAATAACTTGCTCTTTTTTCAGTACTGCCTGCAAGGCGGAAAAAACAATTGGGAATTTCCTTTTGCTTTAAATTCTTTTGGATACAAAGGGAACATCCTTTTTCGTGGTTTGCAGGATTGAGAGGACAAGTTAAATCTCTGCATGTGCAAAAGGGGCTGATATTGTTCATTATTTGCGCCTTGTTTGTTTGCAGGAATTTTTGTGCATTATAATTGTTAAAGATTTTCTGCCTTGAGTTTTTCTGCCTGGGCATGGCTGGCAAGTTCATCAATCATGCTTTGGATTTCGCCGTCCATAAAGCGTTCCAAAGAGTACAGGGTCATATTGACCCGGTGATCGGTTATTCTGCCTTGCGGATAGTTATAGGTGCGGATACGTTCCGATCTGTCGCCGCTGCCCACCTGTGATTTCCTGTCCGCAGCCTGCTCTGACTGCTGCCGTTCCTGTTCAGCCTGCAAAATACGGGAAGCAAGGACTTTCATGGCACGGGCTTTATTTTTGTGCTGGGATTTTTCATCCTGACAGGTTACCACAGTGCCTGTGGGAATATGGGTAATACGCACGGCAGATTCTGTTTTGTTAACATGCTGACCGCCGGCACCTGAAGCTCGGTAGACGTCAATACGCAAATCTTCGGGACGGATATCCACGTCAACTTCTTCTGCTTCGGGCATAACGGCAACGGTTGCTGCAGAAGTATGGATTCTGCCCTGAGATTCTGTTGCAGGAACACGCTGAACTCGGTGGGTGCCTGATTCATATTTTAAACGGCTGTACACGCGGTTTCCTGTGATAAGGGCGATGACTTCTTTGTAGCCGCCGTTATCCGTGGGGTTTTCGCTCATGATTTCCACTTTCCAGTTCATGCGTTCAGCATAGCGGAAATACATACGCAGCAGGTCACCTGCAAAAAGGGCAGCCTCTTCACCTCCTGTACCTGCACGGATTTCAAGCACAATATTCTTTTCATCCAGCGGGTCAGGGGGCAGGAGCATAACTCTTAATTCCTGTTCCATTTTGGGAAATTCATCATGGAGCAGGGCATTTTCTTCTTCTGCCATGCTTTTAATTTCCGGATCCCCATCGTGCATCAGCTCTTTATTTTCTTCATATTGCTGTTTTGCACTTTTATATTTTCTAAAAAGATGAATAATATCATCAAGATCTGCGTGGGCTTTGGCAACTTTGCGGTATTTTTCCTGATCTTCAAAAATTTCCGGTTTGGCTAATTCTTTTTCCAAATCAAGGTATTGTTTTTCTAAGGCTTCTAATTTCTCAAACATGGGTTATCCTTTGTTCATATCATCAAGGGTTTTATATGGTACTGTTTCAAATAATTGCGAATAATCATGCGCAACTTCTTTTAAGGCAATAACTGCCACTTCAAGTTGTTCTATGCTTGGTTCTTTTGTCGTCAGAATTTGCAGTACCAAGCCGGGAAAAGAAAGAAGTTTCAAGCAAATTTTTAAAAAACGATTTGTTGTCCCCTTTGCAGATGCCCGGATTAATTCATAGGCACAGGCACTTATAGGAATAATCAGAACAATCTTAAAAAGAATGACAACGCAGTGCATAATAGCATTATTTTCCAAAAGAGGAAAGAATAAAATAAGAGGGATAAAAATACTGTGAATAATAATGGCAAGAAATAAAACAAAAAGAATAAAACTGGTGCCGCAGCGCGGATGCAGGCGTGAACAATGCTTTGCGTTTTGGGCACTTACAAGCATTTCATTTTCATAGCAGGAAATAACTTTATGCTCTGCGCCATGGTACTCAAGCACTTCTTTTATGGCAGGTATAAGGGAAATGGCATAAATATAACCTAAAAAAAGAAAAATTTTAAAAAGTCCGTCCCAAACATGGAAAGAAAGATTTTCTATTGTACCGCCAAAACCGAAATATTCCATGCTTAGAGCAAATAAATGCGGAAGAACAACAAATAAAAAAATTGCCAGAAACAACGCAACTGCAAGGCTCAAAATAGTTTGCAGAAGGGAGTTTTTTTGTGCTTTGCTGTCCACAAGTTCCGCAGAACGGTTTAAAGCCTGAATACCGTTGATGAGCGTTTCCAGTAAAATCGGAAAGCCGCGGACAAAAGTCTTTTGTAAAAGGGAATGTCTTGAAAGGGAATACCATGAATGGTGTTCTACCAATATCTCCTTTTTATCATTGCGAATGACAAGGGCATAATTATTGTAATTGCGCATGATAAGACCGCCCATAACCGCTTGTCCGCCAATATGGGTTGAGAATTTGCAGAATAAGGCAAAAAGAAAATAAAAAAATTTCATATTTACTGTGGACTAAAACTAAAAAGACCTCCCGGAAAACCTAGGAGGTTATTGGGGAGGTAATGGAAATAATTTTTATATCCGTATAAAACGAAACTATTTATTTTCAAATTTAGCGTATTTTTTACGGAAACGGTCAATTCTGCCGGCGGTATCAACAAAACGTTGTTTACCGGTATAGAATGGGTGGCAGTTTGAGCAAATTTCTGTGTGAACAATTTCACCTTTTGTAGAAAGTGCTTCAACTTCAAAACCGCAAGCACATTGAATTTTTGCTTTATAAATTTTTGGATGTATGCCGTCTTTCATGCTTTTCTCCTCATTAATAACAAGATAAGTATAAACTGTTCTTAATTGCCATGCAAGTTTAATTTTGAAGGTATTGTAAAAAATCCTTTGGGAATAATTCCATAAGGCTGAGTACGCAATCTTTTGGAGGCATAGACTTGGCGTCTAAGGTAATATTTGCATACTTTTGATACAATAATTCCCGTTCAAAAAATAACTCTTCAATGGTTTGTCCCGGTGCAATAGCAAGACCCCGTTCAGGATTTTTTGCTATTCTTTCCAAAATAAGATTTAAGTCTACTCTTAAATAAACACAAATTCCCAAGTTGGCAAGATGTTCCATGGTTTTTTCGCGATAAACCACAGAACCTCCGGTAGCAATAACAGTTCTGTTGAAAAAACAACTTTGTACTATTGAAGCTTCAGCATCTAAAAATTCCTCTTTAGAAAGGCTGTCTGCAACATTTTGCAGCTTTGTTGCATAGGTTGCTTCAATAATATGATCAGTATCAACATATGCCCAGTTGAGATGATGAGCCAGCGTTTTGCCCACAGTGCTTTTGCCTGCACCCGCCATGCCTATGATTGTGATACAGGGAGTAGGGGATGTGGCACGGATAATAGTATGTGTGGACATGGAAAACCTGCTGCGACATCATTCAATTCGGCAGAAAATGCCCCTTAAAAAAGGGGCATTCATATTGAGAACTGAAGAAAGAAAGTATTAACGTTTTGAGTATTGGTAGCGGGCACGAGCTGCAGCCAAGCCGTATTTTTTACGTTCTTTCTTACGTGCATCACGGGTTAAGAAGCCTGCACGTTTTAAAATGCCGCGAAGTTCGGCATCTGCCTGCAATAATGCACGGGAAATACCATGACGTACTGCAGCTGCCTGACCTGCCTGACCACCGCCGCTGACATTAACTTTAATGTCAAAACGTTCTGTATTTTTCGTCAGAACTAGTGGCTGACGGATAATCATCTGCAAGGTTTTACGTGGGAAATATTGTTCCATCGGGCGACCATTGATTTCAATGTTGCCACTTCCTGCATATAAACGGGTACGAGCAGTAGCAGTTTTACGACGACCAGTACCGTAATCAAATTGAGTTGACATGGTTACTCCTAGCGTTCAAAAGTCAAGGTCTTAGGTTCTTGTGCCTGATGAGGATGTTCTGCACCGGCATAAATTTTTAATTTTTTAAGCATTGCACGGCCAAGTCTGTTTTTAGGAAGCATGCCGCGAACAGCAGTACGGAGTACTTCTTCCGGTTTTTGCTGCAATTGCTTTTCCAGAGAAATGGATTTTAAATTACCTACATAACCGGTATGGTGGTAATACTGTTTCTTTTGGAGTTTATTACCGGTAACTTTAATTTTTTCACAGTTTACAACAACAATAAAGTCGCCATTGTCCATGTGCGGAGCAAATTCCGGTTTATGTTTGCCGCGTAAACGGTGAGCAATTTGAGATGCTAACCGACCGAGAATTTGATTTTGTGCGTCAACCAAAAACCATTCACGATCAATGTTTTCTGGTTTTGGACTATAAGTTTTCATGTATATCGCTCCTGTCTCGCTTTAATCGCAAAGCTATAATCGCAAAGAGGGATTAATAGGTTTTTTTTGACTCTATGTCAACAAAAAAGAAACTAAAAAAATAAATTTTTTAGCTTATTCCACATGGTTTAAAAGGTTTTGTCTTTTAAATCTGCGAGTAACGGGATAGCAGAAATAAAAACAGAAAACTTTTATATACTATTTTAAAAAAAAATGCACGTCTTTTTTTATAAAAAAAAATTTTTTTACTCTTGCTTATTTTTCTTCATTATTTTAATATTTGCATGTGAGGTAAGTATGACAAAAATAAGAAAAAGTTTTTTACAATTTATTTTTTCCGGTTCACTCATGAGACGGTGGAATGACAAGCTTCGCCCTGTTGAGCTGTATGAAGTGGATAAGCAAGCCCATAAAATGATTACGGCTTTTTTGCTGTATAAACTGAAATCCCGTGACCTTGAAGACGATATTGCCCTTGATTTGGGAGCAGAAATTATTGAAGGCTGTCTTTTTGATTATATGTATCGCCTTGTTATTACTGATATAAAACCTCCTGTCTTTTATCAAATCCGTGAAAATCGTGAACATTTTGCTGAGCTTACCAATTGGGTTTTTGAAGAACTGGAACCTATTGTTAAACCCATTGATGAAGATTTCTGGAAACGTTTTGTTGCCTATCATGTTGATGCTCTTGATCATCAAAATGACAGTCCGGCAAAACGTATTTTAACTGCTTCTCATTTATTTGCCTCAAAATGGGAATTTAATTTAATCCGTTCTTTAAATTTTTTTGATGAGGAACTGCGGGATATTGACGCTTCCTTTACAGAGCAGCTGCAATCCATGAAAGATGTGCAGGGAGTTTCTGATTTGCTTATTAATGTCGGCAATAATCCTTTTGCTCGGGTGGCAAATCTTTGCGGGCAGTTGCGTTTTCAAATCCGCTGGTCACAAACTGCCCGCGTGCCGGAAACTTCCGTGCTTGGGCATATGTTTATTGTGGCTGTTATCGCGTATCTTATGTCTATTGAGCAAAAGCTTTCCAAAGCAAGAGCTGTCAATAACTTTTTCAGCGGCTTATTCCATGATTTGCCTGAGCTTCTTACTCGGGATATTATCAATCCTGTGAAAAAATCTGTAAAAGAATTGCCGGAAATTATCCATCAATACGAAAAAGATGAATTAGAACGCCGTATTTTGGATCCTCTGCGCAGCGCCGGCTATGAAGATATTGTTGACTGCCTGTCCTATTATTTGGGAGTTGGCTATCAGTCAGAGTTTTTGGAACAATATCAGGACGAGCTTGGCATTGTGCATACTCTGGACACTTTTGAAAAAATGAAAGAATTTAATGATGACAGGTACAATGGCAAAGACGGTACATTGATTAAAGCCTGTGATACGCTGGCAGCCCTTTTAGAAGTGTATACTTCCATTTATCATGGGGTGTCTTCTGCTCATTTATATGATGCCATGGCACGACTTCGTACGGAATGTAAGCAATATCAGTTTGGCGATTTTGATTTAAAAGCCTTATTGGCTGACTTTAATTAGGAGAAAGTATGGGCATTGGCATTGTCATACCTGTTTGGAATTTATGGGATAAAATGACATTTCCGTGTTTGCAGTCTTTGCTGAAACATACAAATCTTAATGATATCCATGTCTATTTAGTGGATAATGCTTCGACTGATAAGACAGCAACCCATGCAGAAAAAATAGGACAGTCCCTGTTTGGAGCCAGCCGTTTTACGTATATCAAAAATCAGGAAAACATGGGCTTTGCCATAGCCTGTAATCAAGGGGCAGAGCAGGCAAAAAAAGACGGGCATGCCTATATTTTATTTTTAAATAATGATACCGTTGTGACGGCTGCTTGGCTTCCTCCGTTAGTGAATGCTCTTGAAAATCCACGTGTGGGCATGGTTGGTCCCCTGCTTTTATTTCCGGATAAGACAGTGCAGCATTGCGGTGTAACGGTAACGCCTATTCAGCAAGTTGGGCATATTTATCATGGTTTTTTGCCAGCGCATCCGGCTGTTCTTCGGAAAAGAAAATTCCGAATTATTACCGGAGCCGTGCTTTTATGCCGGACAGAGCAGTTTTTTGCATTGGGCAAATTTTTTGAAGGCTATAAAAATGGCATGGAAGATATTGACCTGTGCTACACCTACGTGGAACAGGGCTTCATGCATCAGGTTGTGTCAGAGAGCATAGTTTATCATTATACTAGCCAGACAGAAGGACGTTTGGACGGTGTTGCAGGCTTGCAAAACGGAAAACTGCTGCTGGAACGCAAACCGCAAATTATTCCCGATGCCCATTTATATTATGTTCAAGACGGCTATCTTCCTGCTTTAACAAAAGATTTTGTTTTTTATCCTCGTTTGTCTGAAGAAAAAAGAAAGGAATTGAATAAAGCTGTTTTATCCTCCTATTCCGATGAGCTTTGTAAGGAACTTCTTTTAAAAGAACCCTTTTGGCATGACGGATACCAAATTTTTATCAAAAGCTTATTGAAACAAGGAAAGGTATCGGATGCGTTTGCGTATTGTCAGCGGGCGATATCCTATTGTTTCTCAGAGCGTAATTTAAAACTTTTGCTGGAGTTAGCACAAACATTAAACGATGAAAAAATTTATGAAGATGTCAAAAGTGTAACGTTAAAGCAATTAGCTGAAATGAAAGAGAAAAAAATAATTCATGAACAGAAATTCCATCAATTGATGCAAGGCAATAAATGGCATGATAAACTTCTTGCCACCCGGGAATTAGATACAGACGAATTTGGGATATATTAGCTTTTATTTTTATGCAGGGGAAAAAGTTTATCTCTGATGTCCATTTCTGCAAGACTCATGCTTCGTCTAGCAGAAACGGTTACGCGACCATTCGGTGGCTGAAAAAGTTTCTTCTCCTGCACTCCTTTACAAAACTTTTTAACTTTTATAGCAAAAATGATGAACGGTATGCGGGAATGCTTTAGAGCATTTCCGGTTAATATGAGGAATAGAAAATATTTTCCCTGTTATGAAATAGTATTCATAACAAGGCATTGAGGGATATTGGGGGAGCGGCAGCCGCTGCTAACTTGTTGATTTACGGATAGTGACGGCAGGGCTCATCATTTTTCCGTGAAGAAAAAAGTCCTTTTCCATAAAGAATGAAAAAGGACTTTTTTTCTTTGTTTATAACTTATGCACGGTCAGCAAGAGCGGCAACAGAAGGGAGCGTTTTTCCTTCCAATACTTCTAAAAATGCACCGCCGCCTGTGGATAAATAGCCCATTTTGTCCTGAATGCCAAATTGTTCAACAGCTGTCACACTGTCGCCGCCGCAAACGAGGGTATACGCTTTTGCATTGGCAAGGGTATTGCCAATAAAGCGTGTTCCTTTGTCAAATGGTGTTTGTTCAAAAACGCCGAGAGGACCGTTCCAAACAACAGTATTGGCTTTTTCAAGGATTTTTGCAAATTCTTTGCAGCTTTCTTCACCAAGGTCAAAAATGGATTCCTCTGCTTTAATATCATTGATTGCACAGGTTCTCAGTCCTTCGCCTGTAGCTAAATCCTTTGCCACAACAACATCTTTTGCAAGGGGCAAATCAACATTTTTGCTTTTTGCAAGCTTGATAAGGGCTTTTGCCTGTTCAACAAAATCTTCTTCCACAAGGGATTTTCCGACATTGTAGCCTTCTGCCAAAAGGAAAGTATTGGCAATTCCCCCGGCAACAATTAATCCGTCAACAAAACCGAGGAGGTTTTCCAGAACTGTTACTTTTGTGGATACTTTTGAACCGCCAACAATGGCATAAAGCGGACGTTTAGGTTCTTGCAGAATTTTGTTTGCAGCTTCCATTTCTGCGAGCATCAGAGGACCTGCCACGGCGACTTTTGCCTGACGGATAGCAGATTCTGTAGAAGAATGGGCTCTGTGAGCAGCCCCAAAAGCATCCATAATATATACATCGCCCAAGGAGGCAAATTTAGCCCCCAGTTCAGCATTGTTTTTCTTTTCACCGACAAGGAAGCGGACGTTTTCCAGCAAAACAACTTCGCCGTTTTTAGCCTCAACCTTGAGTTCCGGATCGTAGGCGTGGAAACGGACTTCTTTGCCTAAAAGTTCACCAAGACGTTTTGCAACAGGAGCAAGGCTGAATTCTTCTTCAAAGGTTCCTTCCGTGGGGCGTCCCAAATGGGATAAAACAATCACGGCACAGTTATTATCAAGGGCTTTCTGAATAGTCGGAAGAACTGCACGTATTCTTTTATCGCCTTTGATAACGCCGTTTTTCAAGGGAACGTTCAAGTCACAGCGGATAACAACGTGTTTATTTTTCAAATCAACATCATTCATGCTTAATGCTTTCATCTTATGCTCCTAAAAGTTCTTTGGATTTTGCTAAAAGGTTTTCAAGGCTAAAGCCATAATAAGGGAAAAGTTTGCTTGCCGGAGCTGATTCGCCAAAACTTGTCATGGCAATAATTGCTCCGTCAAGTCCCACATATTTATACCAAAAATCAGCACTGCCGGCTTCTACGGCAATACGGGCACGGACTGCTTTTGGCAGTACTTTTTCTTTATAGGCATCATCTTGCCTGTCAAAAACATCGGCACAGGGCATGGAAACAACGCGGACAAATTTTCCTTGTTCCGTGAGTGCTTTTGCTCCCGCCATGGCAAGTTCCACTTCGGAGCCTGTGGCAATGAAAATAATATCAGGTGTTTCGTCGCTGTCAAAAAGAATGTAGGCGCCCTTTGCAATGTCAGCAAGCTGTTCTTGGGTGTGGGGCTGCGGTTTGAGGTTTTGACGGCTCATGGCAAGACAGGTCGGACCGTCTTTTTTCTCAATCCCGGCTTTCCATGCAATGGCGCTTTCAATGGTATCACAAGGACGCCATATATCCACATTGGGGGTAAGACGGAGAGCGGAAATCTGTTCTATGGGCTGGTGAGTAGGACCGTCTTCTCCAACGCCTATGGAATCGTGGGTAAGCACCCAAATACCGCGGATTTTTGAAAGAGCGGCAAGACGGATAGCATTTTTGGCATAATCGGAAAAAACAAGGAATGTTCCGCCATAGGGGATAAAACCGCCGTGAAGGCTTAAACCGTTCATAATGGTACTCATGGCAAATTCACGAACACCATAATGAATGTAATTGCCTTCAAAACTATCCAAATCAAGGTCTTTCGCGTTTGCATGCTTTGTTCCCACAGAGCCGGTCAGATCGGCGGAACCGCCTAGAAGTTCCGGCAGGCACTCTGCAACGGCATCAAGGACTTTTTTGCCGGCGTTGCGGGTTGCAAGCTCTTCCTGATTTTGCAGAAGATGAGCAAAAAGAGTATTGAATGCTTCTTTGTATTCAGGAGAAAATTCACCTTTCATGCGGCGAGTAAATTCTTTTGCCAGTTCAGGATAGGCTTTTTCATAGGCTGAAAAGGCGTTATCCCATTCCTCATTGGCATTTTTTCCTTTTTCGACACAGTTCCAAGCCTTATAAATATGGTCTGGAATTTCAAATGGCGCATAGTTCCAGCCAAGAGCCTTTTTCGTTGCCTCATTTTCTTCTGCACCCATGGGTGAGCCATGGCAGGAGGACTTTCCTGCTTTATTCGGTGAGCCATAGCCAATAATGGTGTGACAGATAATAAGAACCGGTTTATCGGTGCTTGTCCGGGCTTTTTTTATCGCGGCGTCAAGGGCTTTTGGGTCGTGACCGTCAACATCTTTGATAACAAGCCAGTTGCTTGCTTCAAAACGTTTGGCAACGTCATCCGTAAACCAGTCTTTGATATTGCCGTCAATGGAAATGGCATTGCTGTCATAAAGGGCAATCAATTTATTCAGTTTCCATGTTCCGGCAAGGGAAACAGCTTCTTGGCTGACCCCTTCCATAAGGCAGCCGTCACCAAGAAATACCCATGTGTTATGATCAACGATTTTATGATTTTCTTTATTAAATTTTTTTGCAAGGAGTTTTTCCGCAAGAGCCATACCCACAGCCGTAGCAATGCCCTGCCCTAAGGGTCCGGTTCCGATATCTACGCCTTCAGTCCTGTCAATTTCCGGGTGTCCGGGAGTTTTGGAGTGAAGCTGACGGAAATTTTTAATATCGTCCATGCTGAGATTATAGCCCGTTAAATGTAAAAGGCTGTAGAGGAGCATAGACGCATGTCCATTGGATAAAACAAAGCGGTCACGGTTTACCCACGCGGGATTTTTTGGATTATGCTTATAAGCATGGAGCCACAACGCTTCAGCCATATTTGCCATACCCATTGGGGCACCTGGGTGACCGGATTTAGATTTGTCAATTGCGTCCATGGTTAAAGCACGGACAGCATTGGCACATTCTTTGCGAAGTTCCATGGTAATTCCTTATCAAGTTAATTTATATTGCTTCCTTTTGAAAAGCCTTGTGGCGTTCATCAAAAGGAGGATACGCAAAAAAAGCGGAGCCGGAAACGAGGACGTCAGCCCCGGCTCTGCAAAGTTCTTTTGTGTTTTCAGGGCATACCCCGCCGTCAATTTGAATATGGCATTTTCGGCTGCCCAGCATTTTGCGGAGACTGCGGATTTTTTCATAGGTAGCGGGGAGAAAACTTTGTCCGCCAAAACCGGGGTTCACACTCATCAGTAAAATCATATCCACATCATCAAGCACATATTCACAGACATGAAGGGGAGTAGCAGGATTTAAGGCAAGTCCTGCCTGCATGCCAAGACGGTGGATTTCCGCAAGTGTGCGCTGAATATGCCGGGTTGCTTCTGCATGGATAACCAGCATATCCGCTCCTGCTTTTTTAAAATCTTCCAAATAGCGTTCAGGTTTTTCAATCATTAAATGTACATCAAAGTAAAGTTTGGATTTTGGACGGAGCAGTTTAATGACATGCTGTCCAAAGGTAATGTTAGGGACAAAGAGCCCGTCCATAACATCCCAGTGGACCCAAGATAGTCCTGCTTTTTCAAGGTCACCAAGTACTTGTTCAAGATTTCCGAAATCAGCTGAAAGCAAGGAAGGAGATACTATCATAGTTTTCTCATTATTTTGTTTCTAAAAGATTATGTAATTGTTTTAATTCACAAAATACTTCATGGAGTGTTTCTTTGTACGTGGAATTGTTTTCAAGAGGATATTCTTCAGCAAGCAGCGTATTTTGTTCTAAGGGCAGGGTAATTTCGTTGGCAAGGGGAGCAGCGGAGCCTTTTAATGTTCTTTTTGCTCCATTGATTGTCATGCCTTCCTGATAAAGCAAGGTATGGATTTTTTTTAAAATTTGCATGTCTTTTTCAGAATAATAGCGCTGCCCTGTTTCTGTCCTTTTGGGGCGGATTTGAGAAAATTCTGATTCCCAAAAGCGTAAAACACTCGTTTTTACATTGAGAATTTTAGCGGCTTCGCCAATTCTGTAAACTCGTGACGCCATAAAATTTCCTTTTGTTTTATTGCTTTTATTTTATCTTATTTTTTTAATATTTACCAGTAAAATTTAAGGGGTTTTCTGCAAGTTTTTAAAATAAAAAAACAGCAAACAAAAATGCTTGCTGTTTTGTGATATGTTTTTTTTTTAGAAGTTAATTCGTTTGTGTAAGGAATTTACATTCTGATACCAAGAGTTTTGATAACTGCTTGGGTGATTTTTTCTCTTTCCTTATCCACTTCTTTATCTTCCAGTGTTTTATCCGGGGATTGGAAGGTGAGGCGGAAAGTCAGGTTGCGTTCGCTGCTGTCCTTGGGGATATACAAGTCTCGGAGCTCTGCCTCGGTGAAGAATTTGCCTTTATTTTGGTAAATTGCGTCAAGAACAGTCTTAATTGGCATGTCTTGCGGGCAAATAAAGGTGATATCACGGCGCACAGCAGGATAAACGGCAAGCGGCGTAAAGCCGGGTTTCCTGCCAAGGCTGAGCTCTTCCAGCGTATCAAGTTCCAAATCTGCAATCCAAACAGGCTTTTTCGCATAATATTCATCTGCAATATTTTTTTGTACGCGTCCCATGACGCCAATGACTTGTCCTTGTGCAGCGGAAAGTTCCACAGCAGGGCTAAGGTAAGGGTGAGAGGCACATTTTTGTACCTGCATGGCGTCAATGTGCAGAAAATCAGCAATGAAATGGTCAACAAAACCGCGAAGATCCGCATAATCAACTTCTTCTTCGCCGTTCCTCCACGCATCATCATATCTGTTGCCGTACAAGGCAAAAATAAGGTGCAGGCGTTCTTTTACTGTTGTTTCGCTTTGGCTGTCCTTATGGAACGTGTGGGCAATTTCAAAAAGACGCAGTCCGTTTGCACCATGGGCAATATTTTGGCGAACGCTTTGTAAAATGCCCGCAGCAAGGTGGGTTCGGAGCACATCCTGCTCAGCACTGAGAGGATTGATAATGTTAACCCTGTCTTCCTGAGGAAGATTGAGAGTATCCAAATCCTTATTGCCGACAAAGCTGTAGTTAATGGCTTCGTTCATACCAAGACCGGCAAGGAAATTTTTTGCCCGCATGATAAAATGGTGACGTCCTTCAGGGTCACCGCATGTATCAAGGGTCTGGGAAAGTTTCGGCAGTGTTGCAGGCATATTGTCAATGCCGTTGAAAATAGCAATTTCTTCTACCAAATCTGCTTCCCGGGTCAAATCATAACGGCGTCCGGGAGCGTAAACAGTCCATGTGTCTTTGCTTGTTTTTTCAATTTTACAGTCAAGGGCAAGCAAGGTTTTTTCACAAAATTCTTCGCTGACAGGCACACCAAGCACAAATTCCGGACGGCTCGGGCGGAAAATAATTTTTACAGGACTGAATGGTTTTGGTTCAGATTTACAAATTCCTTTGCGAACAGTCCCTTTTGCATAGATTTGCATAAGATAGGCTGCTCTATCGAGGGCAAATGCCATGCCTTCCTGATCTACGCCCCGTTCGTAACGGTAGCTTGAATCCGAGCTAAGACCCAGACGGCGGGCAGTTCGGCGTATGCGTGCAGGTTTGAACAACGCACATTCAAGGAAAACTTTTTTACTTGTATCGGAAATTTCTGTGGCAAGTCCGCCCATAACTCCGGCGAGGGCAATGGCATTTTCTGCGTCACAAATAAGCCCGTCACTTTCTTTGAGTGTGCGTTCCTGTCCGTCAAGGGTGGTAAATTTCTGTTCTTCTTTTGCTGATTGGACAATGATTTTGCTGCCTTTCAGCGTTTCAGCGTCAAAGGCGTGCAAAGGCTGACCGAGTTCCATGAGAATATAGTTGGTAATGTCAACAAGATTGGAAATAGGGCGAAGTCCCACAGCTACCAGACGATAACGGATCCAATAAGGAGATTTTTCCGTAATACAGTTTTCAATGACACGTCCGGAATAGCAGGGACAAAAATCTGTGTCTTTAATCTCAATAGGATATTCATGGGAACAGTCTGCTCCCTGTTCTGCAAGCTCAATTTGCGGCAATGTTAAAGGAAGCTTATAGCTTGCAGCAACCATGCGGGCAATGCCAAGAACGGAAAGACAGTCGGCACGGTTCGGGGTAATGCTGATATCCAAAACTTCGGTATCCATTTCCATGGCTTCTACAAAGCTTGTTCCTGTTTTAAAAGGATTGCCGTGTCTGTCTGTTTCCGGAAGAACAAGAATACCGGAATGATCTTCGCTCAGCCCCATTTCCCGTTCAGAGCAAATCATTCCATGGGAGGGGACACCGCGAAGTTTTGCTTTTTTGATTTGGAATCCGCCGGGCATGGTGGAGCCAACAGGGGCGACAACAACAAGCTGCCCTTTTGCCACGTTCGGTGCACCGCAAACAATGGTTGCCGGTTCTTCAGTTCCCAAATCCACAGTGCAGACGTGCAAATGGTCAGAATCAGGGTGATCTTCACAAGTCAGAACGCGTCCCAGTATCATTTCTCTGATTTCATGGAAAGGATGGACAATTTCTTCCACTTCCAGCCCAAGCATGGTAAGATGATCGCCAAGTTCTTCCGCAGTACCTTTATACGGCACAAATTCACGAAGCCAATTCAAACTCAATAACATAGCAAGTTCCTTATATTAAAAGAGATTATGCACCCGTGAATTGGGATAAATATCTCATATCATTTTCAAAATTAATACGTAAATCGGTAATGCCATATTTGAGCATGGCAATGCGCTCAACCCCAAGTCCAAAAGCAAAACCGGTGACTTCGCCGGGGTCATAGCCGACTGATTCAAAAACAGCAGGATCAACCATGCCTGCACCTAAAATTTCAAGCCAGCCCGTTGTTTTGCAAATACGGCAAGGACTGCCGTCAGCTAAATGCCCTTTGCCGCCGCATTGTGTGCAGCTCATATCGACTTCAACACTGGGTTCTGTGAACGGAAAAAAGCTGGGACGAAAACGTACTTTGGTTTGTTTGCCGAAAACTGATTGCAAAAAGGCTGTCAGGGTACCGCGCAAATCCGCCATGGTAATGTGCTTATCCACCACAAGACCTTCAATTTGGTGAAACATGGGAGTATGGGTCAGGTCAGAGTCTCGGCGGTATACCTTCCCGGGAGCAATAATGGCAAGGGGCGGTTTATTTTTGAGCATGGTTCTAATCTGCATGGTGGAAGTGTGCGTACGCAGAACGACTTTATCCTGAATATAGAGGGTATCCTGCATATCGCGGGCAGGATGTTCCGGAGGCATATTGAGAGCTTCAAAGCAGTGGAAATCGGTATCAACTTCCGGACCTGAAACAATTTGATAACCCATGTTTTGGAACACAGAAGTGACATCCTGCATGGCGCGGGTAATGGGGTGCAGGGAGCCCTGCCAAGGTTTTCTGCCGGGGATAGTTGCGTCAAAGCTTGCAAGAAGGGATGCTTCTTTTTCCTGTTCCAAAGAAATTTTGCGTTCTTCCAGCATGTTTGTCAGTTTGTTCTTAACAGCGTTGGCAGCCTGACCAAAGGCTGGGCGTTCGGAAGGATCAAGTTCCGGCAGGCGGGACATAATTTGTGCCAAATGTCCTTTTCTGCCAAGGAAATTAACCCGTTGTGCTTCAAGATCCTGTAAGGAATTAATTGTTTGCAGTGCTTTTTCTAATTCACTTGCGAGGTTATCAAGTTGACTTTGAATATCCATTATAAACTCTCGTCTGATAAATTTTTGGGATAAAAATGAAAAAAAGGCAGAATAAGCAAGAGCTTACCCTACCTGAAACATTGCATTAAGTGTGGGAGATTAAGCAAGTTTAGCTTTCGCTAATTCCACTAAAGAAGCAAAGTCTGATTTTTCACGTACAGCTAAATCGGCAAGCATTTTGCGGTTGATAACAACACCGGCAAGTTCTAAGCCGTGCATAAAACGTGAATAGGAAAGACCGTTTAAACGTGCACCAGCGTTAATACGCATAATCCAAAGTTTACGGAAATCACGTTTACGGAGTTTACGTCCGTGATAAGAATAGACTAATGAACGTTCAACAGCTTCACGGGCAGTGCGGTACAAACGGCTGCGTCCGCCACGGAAACCTTTTGCTAAATCTAAATATTTTTTATGTCTGCGATGACTAGCAAGACCTCTCTTTACACGCATGGAAAACCTCCAGTCAAACTTCACGAGGCGGAGATCGTTATAAGCCAGTGAAGTGTTTAAATATGTTACAATAAATTCAATAACACCGCCATATTATGCATAAGGCATAAGACGGCGGACAGCCTTTGCATTTGTTTTGTCAACTAATGCTCCTTGACCTAAAAGCATGCGGCGTTTTGCACATTTCTTTGTTAAAATGTGACGTAAGCCTTGGCGGCGGCGGCGGATTTTACCGCTTCCGGTCACGCTGAAACGCTTTGCGGCAGAGCGACTCGTTTTCATTTTAGGCATGAGTTCTCTCCTTTCCTTAATTCCTCTGCAATAAAAATTGCATGGTTACAATGTTGAGAAAGTTATTTTGCATTTTTTTAAATTAAAAGCAAGCAAAAAATATCAAAATTTAATTATTTTTTTGTTTTTCTGAAAGAAAAACAAGGGCTGCGGAGGGATGAGGGAACTTGGTTCCCCATGAAAAGAAAAATGAAGGTTTAGAATCTGTTACCCTTATATCTTGCAAAAAAAATAACCGGATAATACTGCAAAGCAATTAATTTTCATTATCCACAGAAAGGGCTGCTAAAAATGCTTCCTGCGGCAGTTCCACATTGCCCATACGTTTCATGCGTTTTTTGCCTTCTTTTTGTTTTTCAAGAAGTTTACGTTTACGAGTAATATCGCCGCCATAGCATTTTGCGGTCACGTTTTTGCGGAAAGCGGAAACTGTTTCCCGGGCGATAATTTTTTGTCCAATGGCAGCCTGAATAGCCACTTCAAAAAGCTGCCGCGGAATGGTGCGTTTGAGCTTAAGAGCAAGATTTCTGCCATAATAATAGGCTTTATCCCGATGGACAATAACTGCCAGTGCGTCAACAGGGTCACCGTTTAACATAATATCCAGCTTGACAAGGTTGGAAGCTCGGTAATCAATGGGCTCATAATCCATGGACGCATAGCCCTTTGTGCCGGATTTGAGCCTGTCAAAGAAATCATAGACAATTTCTGCAAAAGGAAGCTCATAGGTAATAATAACCCGTGAAGAGGTCAAATAGCCCATATTTTTTTGAATACCGCGTTTTTCTTCACAAAGCTTAAACACATTGCCCACGTATTCCTGCGGAACGTGGATATCCATTTTAACATAGGGTTCATAGAGAACTTCAATTTTCCCCGCGTCCGGAAGCTTGGAAGGATTATCAATGGAAAGTTCCTGTCCGTCTGTGGTGCGGACTTTATAAATAACAGAGGGAGCAGTGGCAATGAGTTCCACCTGAAATTCCCGCTCGAGGCGTTCTTGGATAATTTCCATGTGTAAAAGTCCGAGAAAGCCGCAGCGAAAACCAAAACCCAGAGCCTGTGATGTTTCCGGTTCAAAAGAAAAAGCCGCATCGTTTAGCTGTAGTTTTTCCAAAGCCACTTTTAGGTTTTCATAATCAGCGGAATCGGTCGGATACAAGCCGCAAAAAACCATGGACTGCACGTCTTTAAAGCCGGGTACTGGTTCTTGTGCAGGATTGGCGGCAAGGGTAATGGTATCGCCGACTCTTGCATCGCCCAGTTCCTTGATATTTCCGCATAAAAAGCCTACTTCGCCTGCGCCCAGTTCATTCATATCCCGGGAAGTGGGAGAGAAGACCCCTAAACGGATAACTTCGTATTCTTTTCCGGTTGCCATGAGGCGGATTTTATCCCCTTTTTTGATTTTGCCGTCCATAATTCTGAAAAGAACGACAATTCCTTGATACGAATCATACCAAGAGTCAAAAATAAGAGCTTTTAAAGGCGAGTCCAAATCCCCATTCGGAGCAGGCAGACGTTCAACAATAGCTTCTAAGACTTTATCAATATTAAGTCCGGTTTTTGCAGAAACCGGCACAGCGTCAGTACAGTCAAGTCCAATGCTTTCTTCAATTTCATGGGAAACCCGTTCCACATCAGCACTTGGCAAATCAATTTTATTGAGGACAGGGATAATTTCATGGTTGTGGTCAAGGGCTAAGTAAACATTCGCAAGGGTTTGCGCTTCCACACCCTGCGTTGCATCAACAACCAGCAAAGAGCCGTCACAGGCAGCAAGGGAACGGGAAACTTCGTAATTAAAATCCACGTGTCCGGGCGTATCGATGAGGTTTAAAATATATTCTTTGCCGTGCTTATCCGTATAGGGAATACGGACAGTCTGGGCTTTAATCGTAATGCCGCGTTCCCGTTCCAAATCCATATTATCCAGATATTGGTCCTTTTTTTCACGGTCGCTGACAAGATTGGTAAATTCCAAAATTCTGTCAGCCAAAGTGGATTTGCCGTGGTCGATATGCGCAATAATGGAGAAATTTCTGATATGATCTAAATTTGAATTTGCCATAGGGTTTATGAATTGGCTTTACCAAAGCCGGGTATATAGAGCTTGCGCTCCAGTGCATGAAGAATCCATGTTGCCAGCGTGACTAAAAATAAATAGTAGCAGCCGGCTATTAAATAAATTTCTGTTGGTCTGAAAGTTCGCGAAACAAGAATTTTTGCCTCTCCTGTCAATTCAATGTGGGTGACAACATAGGCAAGTGAGCTGTATTTGATAAGGTAAATAATTTCATTGCCGCAGCCGGGTATTGCTTTCCGAAAAGCCTGTGGAATGATGACTGACCAAATAATTTGGAATTTTGTCATTCCAAGGGCTTGTCCTGCTTTGATTTGCCCTTGTTTGATGGAAAGCAGTGCCCCGCGGATATATTCCGATTGATAGGCTCCGGTACAGAAAATAAAACCAAGCAATGATGCCTGATAGGGGTCTAAATATATTTTAACAAAAGGCAGATACGGCAAACCGAAATATAAAATCATGAGCTGGATAACAAGAGGAACACCGCGGACAACAGCAACGAAGCTGTCGGCAATTTTTTTGATCCATTTGGTGCCAAAAACACGCAGTACTCCCATAAATACGCCAAAACTTCCTCCAATCAGAGCCGCAGGGATAATGAGCCACAGGCTTTCAATCAGTCCCTTATTGAGTTTGGGAATAACCCGTTCCAAATAAAATGTTAAATCAAAAAGTTCCATGCTTAGCCCTCATTACTTGTGTTGGTAATGATATTAAGTTTTGTGCAAAAATCAAGAGTACGGGTTTTTGCTCCTTCTGCAAGCAAAACTTTCGGAGTGTCTTTTTCAATAATAACACCGTGTTCCATAAATAAAACTTCTGTGGCAAGGGAACGTACAAAATCCATTTGGTGCGTTGCCATAATCATGGGCATGCCTCCGCGGGCAAGGTCTTGGATAACGGTCATGACTTCGCCCACCAGTTCCGGGTCAAGGGCAGATGTTGGTTCGTCAAGCAAAAGAATTTTAGGCTGCATGGCAAGGGCTCGTGCTATAGCAACACGTTGTTTTTGTCCGCCGGAAAGCTGGGCAGGATAGAGACCTGCACGGTTGGCAAGTCCTACGCGTTCCAGTTCTTTTCTCGCGCGTTTTTGTGCTTCGTGTTTAGACAGCTTATGGACTTTAATAAGGGCTAAACAAATATTATCCAGTGCAGTTAAGTGGTCAAATAAATTGAAATCCTGAAAAATCATGCCCACATTTTGACGTAAATGGCAAAGCTCGGCATTGCTTTGGGTATTGATTTTTTTTCCTTCCAGATAAATTTCCCCTTCATTGGGAGGGATAAGGTGGTTGATACACTGTAAAAGCGTACTTTTTCCTGCACCGGAAGGACCAATCAGAACTTTGAGTTCCCCTGCGTGAATATCTAAAGAAACATTATCTAAAATTTTTCTGTTTCCTAAGGTGAGAGAAATATTTTTTACACTTAAAAGAGCTGTCATAGGGTATCCTTAAATTATACGGAAATCATACGGAAAGCGTATAGCCGGGAATGGCAAATCTGCGTTCTACAGAGCGTAAAATCCGTATCCCCACAAGGGTAATGAGAAAATATAAAAAGCCTGCAGTAATATAAAGAGGCAAATATTCATAGGTACGGGAAGCGACAAAATGGGCTCTTGCCATAATTTCTGAAGCTCCGACTGCAAAACAAAGGGCAGAGTCCTTGAGCAGAATAGAAAATTCATTGGACCAGCCGGGAATGGAAAGGCGCAGAGCTTGCGGCAAAATAACATTTTTAATAATTTGGCCATCTGTCATGCCAAGGGCAGAACCTGCTTTAAATTGCCCTAATGGAAGGGATTGAATGGAGCCGCGGAAAATTTGTGACTGATAGGCGGAACTGGCAAGTCCCAGCACCAGCCCCGAAGCCGTCAGGGCATCCAAATTTAAGCCAATAACATTGAATAAACCGAAATAAAAGAGAAAAAGAAGCAATAAAATAGGAACACCGCGGAAAAACCATACATATAAGCCAACAATTCGGCGGATGAAATTGTTGCCATAGACTTGTAAGACAGCAAGAGGAACACCGATGCAAAAGCCGAGAGCGAGCGCCCCCACCACAAGCAAAACCGTAATATAGGTGCCCTCAAGGATATAGGGTAAATTGATAATAATAGTTTTTATGGTTTCCACGATTTTTCCAGTCTGGTATTCCGGTGAAATTAAAATAAAAAGGGCAAAAAAAACTTTTTGCTCGATAGATGGGCGTACCTGTCATAAGGCACGCCCAAGAAATAATTAATGATTGCTCAAATATTTTGTATGGAGTTCTTCCCAAAGAGCATCTTTCTTCAGAAGTTCATAGCCATCGTTGATTAACTTCAAAAGTTCCGCATTGTCCTTGTTCACGGCAACACCAAAATCATCGCCTTCTGCATATTCGCCAACAATTTTGATAGCTTTGCCGTTGCGGATAGCATCTTCAGCCGGAGCTGAATCAATAGCGATAGCGTCAATACGTCCGTTTAAAAGGTCTTCAACGCTCATGGGAGGGCTGTCATAAAGACGAAGGCTGACAGCTAAATTTTCTTTATCAATACGGGACTGCAAAAGATCGTGTTCATTTGTACCGCGCTGTACACCAAGAGTAAATTTGCCTTTAAAAAGTTCTTCAACTGTAAGGTTTGAATCATTTTTTACCGCAATATATTTTTTGATTGAGTAGTAAGGAGTTGAAAAGTTTACAGCTTGTTTTCTTTCTTCTGAAATACTCATGCCGGAACAAATCATATCAATTTTTTTTGCCTGAAGAGCAGGAATAATTCCGTCCCAGTTGATAGGGGTATGTTGAACTTCAAATCCCATTTTCTTTGCAATCCAGTTCATGGATTCAATGTCAAAACCTGTCGGATTTCCTTGTTCGTCAATATAGGAAAAAGGAGGATAGTTTGCATCAATACCGTTAACATAGGTTTTAGCTTGTGCAAAAGGTGCTAAAGCTAAGATTAAAAAAGTAACAACCAAAGCCGAAAAGCGTTTCATAGGTGCTCCTGCGTTATAAAGGTTAAAGGGATGTTCACATACCATTTTGAAATTATCAAGAATTTCAAACGCTGTTACTATAGAGTAAACTACGAAAAATTGCAACTTGTTTATTTTGGCGAATAAGAGTAGGTTATACAGAAAATTTTGAAGGAAATTCTATGCGCATACAACAACTATTAAAATATTGTATTTTTTTTCTTCCTGCAATTTTTGGAACAGTGCTTATTTTGTTTGCAGATAAGGGCATAAGTGAAAGTCGGGATATAGAAACAGAACTTTTTTCAGAAGAAGAAAGTCTGGTGCAAAAAAACAAAGTCAGGGTCGTGACTGTGTATGACGGGGATAGTCTTGATGTTGCAGGGAAAAATGGAAAAAGAATTAAATTGCGCTTATATGGTATAGACGCTCCTGAAAAAGGGCAGCATTTTGCCAATACTGCACGAGCTTTTTTAGAAGATTTGACAGATAATTCTTTGTATACGCTCGATGTTTACTATAAAGATAAATACGGTCGTTATGTTGCTGTTTTGTATGATGAAAATGGTATTGCCGTTCAGGAGGATTTAATCAGAAACGGCTTTGCTTGGGTATATCCGAGATTTTGCGATGATATTCTTCTTTGTGTGGGCTGGCAAAGTGTGCAGGATGAAGCAAAAAGTTCCCGCCAAGGTTTATGGCAGGAAGAAAATCCAATTACCCCTTGGGATTTTAAACATCATAAAAAATAGAGTTTAAAATTGAGGGATAGATTATGAATGAAGAATATACGAAAATGGCGGAAAAGGAATAGTTACAATCTGTTCCTGACATGGAAGAAAAAATTATTGAAGGTTTAAATACACCGATTGAAGAATGTATTAAAGAAAATGAGGTTATTTGGTAGGATATTTGTGAGATTATATTAATTTTATTTGTTGTAAATTTCATTTAGTTAAATAAAAAAGAGCCTGAATTTCAGGCCCTTTTTATTTATTAGCAGAAGATATATTAATCTCTTGGTTCACGGTCACGGCGTGGTCTTCTGTCATGACGGTCACCGCGGTCGCCTCTGCGTTCTCTGTCACCGTGATCTTTGTCGCCGCGGTCTCTTTTTTGAGGACGGGCAGTATCTTCAGGATTCCATTCCACGCCTTGTTCTTCCAAAAGAACAGCCTTACGGCTGGCACGGATTTTATCACCATTGATTTCAATAACCTTTACGCGCATATCTTCGCCAAGATGGGCAATGTCTTCTGTTTTTTGCACACGGTTGATATCAAGCTGGGAAATGTGAACGAGCGCTTCCACATTAGGGAGAACTTCAACAATAGCACCGATTTCCAAAATACGGCGAACTTTAGCTGTATAGTTTTTGCCAAGTTCCGGTTTTTGGTCGTAATAAAGCACCATTTCCTTCGTTTTTGCCATAGCTTCACTGGTTGGCGCAAAAATACTGATTTCGCCGCTGTCGTCAATATCAATGGCTGCGCCTGTTGCAGCAGTAATTGCTTTAATATTTTTGCCGCTGGGACCGATAATCATGCGGATGGTGTCAGGATTTACCATGAGTTTTTCATGCTGCGGTGCGTACGGTGATAATTCTTTGCGGTATTCCGGAAGGGCGGTAAGCATGGTTTTCAAAATATGTAAACGGGCTTCTTTTGCCTGAGCCATGGCGCGAGCCATAACATCGGTAGGAAGACCATTGATTTTGATATCCATTTGTACAGCGGTGATACCGTCAGCACTGCCGGCAATCTTGAAGTCCATATCGCCAAGGGCGTCTTCATCGCCTAAAATATCGGTAAGCACAAGATATTCATCATTTTCTTTGATAAGTCCCATGGCAACGCCTGCAATAGGAGCTTTGATAGGTACGCCTGCGTCCATAAGGGACAAACAGCCGCCGCAAACAGCCGCCATGGAGGAAGAACCGTTTGATTCCACTGTTTCAGAAACAACGCGGACGGTAAATGGAAATTCCTCTTGACTGGGGATAACAGCTTTGAGTGCGCGTTCAGCAAGGTGTCCGTGTCCAATTTCGCGGCGTGAGATACGCATGGGTTTTACTTCACCAACGCTGAAGGGTGGGAAATTATAGTGGAGCATAAAGCGTTTTACTTCATCACCGCTATTGATTCCATCAGTTCTCAGCTCGTCAGAGCTTGCACCCAAGGTTGTGACAACAAGAGCTTTTGTTTCCCCGCGGGCAAAAATAACGGAACCGTGTGTTCTTGGGAGCACGCTTGTTTCAATCTCAATAGGACGAACCGTCTTTGTATCACGGTTATCAATGCGTGTGCCTTCTTTCAAAATACGCTGACGGACAATTTTCTTTTCCAAATGTTCCAAAATAGTGTCGACTTCTTTGAGAGCTTCTTCATTTTCCGCATAAGCCGGATCGTTTTGCATGATTTCACGGACAGCATCTTTTACTTCTTTGCGGGCAAGTTTGCGTTCTAATTTATCGGGAACACGAAGCGCTTTATCCATACCGGCGTCAAGAGCCAATTTTTCAACATGGGCATAGAGAGCTTCATCGTCTTCTTTAGGAATAAAGACAACTTTTGTTTTGCCTGCTTTTTGGGCAAGTTCTTTTTGAGCGGCAATAAGAGGCTGAATGGCTTTATGCCCCCAGTCAAGAGCTTCAATAATAACATTTTCAGGAACGAATTTTGCTTCGCCTTCCACCATGACAACAGCGGTTTCGGAAGCTGCAAAAACGATATCCAAATCACTTTCTTCAAGTTCCTGTACAGTCGGATTGATAATGAACTGACCGTTCACACGTCCGAGTCTTGCTCCTGCAATGGGTCCGTCAAAAGGAATATGGGAAACACAAAGGGCAGCAGAAGCAGCCGTGATGCACTGCACATCCGGCATATTTTTGCCGTCAGCAGAAAGAACCTGTGCTAAAACCTGCACTTCGTTGCCGTATCCTTTTGGGAAAAGCGGACGGATAGGGCGGTCAATCAAGCGGGAAATAAGGGTTTCATTATCGCTTGGGCGACCGATTTCACGGCGGAAGAAGTTGCCGGGAATACGTCCTGCGGCATACATTTTTTCAGCATATTCAACAGTGAGAGGGAAAAAGTCTCTCGGGGTTTCAAGAGGGGTTTCGCAAACTGTTGTCAGACAAACGGTTCCTTCGCATTGAATCCAGACAGCACCGGCAGCTTGACGGGCAATTCTGCCGGTTTCCAAAATAATTTCTTTACCGCCGACATGGGCAGTAACGCGAGTACAATCTAATAAACTCATTTTTTTCTCCTGTGTAAGGAGATTCCGTGAAAAATACTAAGTAATTAGTCCTTCTCACGGACCCTCCGTTACACGACGACTTAAGATAAAGGGGAAGAAAACTTCCCCTTAAAATTGCTTATGAAAATTACTTACGCAATCCAAGTTTTTCAATAAGAGCACGATAGCGTTGGATATCGGTTTCTTTCAAATACTGAAGAAGTTTACGGCGATGACCAACAAGTTTCAAAAGACCTGTACGGCTGTGAAAATCTTTCTTGTGTGTTTTGAAGTGTTCGGTAAGAGCTTCAATACGAGCTGTTAAAAGGGCAATTTGAACTTCCGGTGAACCGGTGTCGCCTTCATGTTTTGCGTGAGCAGCAATAACTGCTTGTTTTTGAGCTGTATCCATAGCCACAGCAATATCCTCCTGTCCATGTAAACATGGAGTTATAGGGTTACAAGTCCCCTTAGTATTTGCCAGGAATTTTTCTTTTCAAGGATTTTTCCCTCGGCAAGTGCGAGCAAATTTCCTTGATAGCGCAGAAATACTTTTTCATTTTCCGTAAAATTTTTGTCAGTGGCTGTAATGGGATTTCCATTTTTCACTGCTTTTACTTCCTGTTCGCATAACTCAATTACTCGCCAGTCGGGCAAACCTTTTTCCAAAGAAATAAGTTTTTCATTGAGTATTTCCGGATTTTCCTGCAATTCTTCAAGCGTAATCGCATCTTGAAGATGAAAAGGGTGACTATACTCGCGGGTAAGTTCTGTGAGCATTGCTCCGCATCCTAGTCGCATCCCCAAGCTGTGGGCGAGGGACCGTATATAGGAGCCAGAACTGCACGTTACCCGAAAACGCATGCATGGCAAATTCACCCATTGAATGTCCGCATGCGAAATATAAATTTCTTTTGTTTTGACAGGCGTTTCTTTACCTTCACGAGCAAGTTTATACAAAGCTTGCCCGTTATGCTTTGCTGCCGAATAGGGAGGCACTTCCTGAACTGAAGCTCCAAGCCAATTTTTGACGGCATTTTCCAGCATTGCATCTGTAACAAAGGAATAATCGCTTTCCGTCAGGATTTTTCCTTCAGCATCCCACGTATCTGTGATTTTTCCCAGTTCCAGTGTGCCGGAATAGGTTTTTTCGCCATTTTCCAGCAGATAGCCGGATATTTTGGTTGCTTCCCCTAAAAGCACAATGAGAAGTCCGGTCGCCATGGGATCCAAGGTGCCTGCATGTCCAATTTTTTTTTGTCCAAATTTTTTCAGGCGTCCAACGGCAAAGGCGGAACTCATGCCTTTAGGCTTATTTAATAAAAGAATACCGTGTTTTTGTTCCATACATAAAAAGCGTGTTATAAAATCAAATTGTTGCTCATTATTTGCCGTATAACAATAAAATTTTGACGCAATAAAAAACACGTTTCTTTAAAAACGCTTTTTCCTTTTAGCCTATTTTTTTTTGCTTGTCCAGTAAAAATAAGGGATATTTGGGAGTTTAAAGCTGTTTTTCCTTTTTACAAAAAAGGGGATTGGCAAATACATTTTGCGGCAGCAGAGATAAGCATTTTCCCATAAAAGGATTGACAGGTAATTTTTATAATTATATCAAAGCATTATAAAATCAACTGTATCCTGTAACAAAGCATAACTTTATCACAGGCAGAGCAAGATTAAAATAAAAACGCTTCGGAATTTATAATCCGAAGCGTTTATAGCGGTTATGCTTCCTTATTTTCCAAGGGATTCAATTTTATAATTTAATTCATTGGAAATGGCTAAAACGCCCTTTAAGTCTTCGTTTGCTTCATTCATAAGCTGTAATGTTTCTTCTGCAACCTGACCGACAGATTTAATACCATTTGTTACTTCAACACTGATTTGGGCTTGTAAGTGGCTTAAACCTGTAATATGTTCCACTTCGGAAGCATTGCTCTCAACATTGTTGACAATTTCCACAAGAGCTTCTCCTGCCTGTACAGCAAGTTCCGTTGTTTGTTGAACAATAGCAACAGTCTTGTCCATAACAAAAATATTATCATTGGTGCCGGTTTGGATTGCTTTTGCCACTTGGGCAACTTCCTGTGTTGCCTGCATGGTTTTTTCTGCAAGTTTGCGTACTTCATCAGCAACAACGGCAAATCCCCGTCCTGCTTCTCCTGCACGGGCAGCTTCAATGGCAGCGTTCAAAGCAAGGAGGTTTGTTTGGTCGGCAATATCCGTAATAACATTTAAGATTGCTCCGATACCTTCAGCTTTTTGTCCTAAATTATTTAAGCTTTCTTTTAAAGAAACGGCACTTTCACTTACTTTAGAAATGGATTCCGTAACACCGGAAACAACACTTTGTCCATTGATGGCTGTTTCCCGAGCATGTTTTGAATTATCAGCTGCAGAGGTTGCGCTTTCTTCAACAGCTTGTACTTTTTCGTTTAACGTGTCCATATCGTTGACGTTTTCGATGGAGCTTTGGTATTGTCTATTGGCACCGTTTGCAGCATGTTCCAAACGAGTACCCAAGGTTTCGATATGACCTACCAGATTTTGAATGAGAGAGGTGAGTTGTTTTGAAGCATCTTGCAGTCCTTGTTTGCGTGAAATCTCAGCTTGTTTACGGCTTGCTTCTGCTTCTTGCATAGCTTTTTCTACTTGTTTGCTTTGTTCAACAGCCTTATGTTCGTTTTGCTGGCTTGTTTTAATGATTTCTTTTAAATTTTTCACCATGTTCTTTAATGCACAGATAAGTGTGCCCACTTCGTCTTGGACTTTAACATTGATGGGTAATTCTTTGTCAAGGTCACCATTGGCAACAGATTCTGCAAAATCTACCGTCTTTGCCAAAGAGGATATAAGAACATGAACAACAAGGAAGATAATAACAGTAAAAACAATAATGGAAATGACCATTGAAACAATCGTACATTTGGTCATATCTGCAATACCTGCAAATACTTCATCTTTTTCTGCTTTGATAATGGTCGTCCAGTTTGTTTGTTCGTCTGTTTCAAAAATTGTAATCCAGTCTCTGTCATCCATAGTATATTCATGAATGCCGGTACGCCATTTTGCCAGCTGAGAAGTTAAAGAAATATCTGTGCCGGCACGCATTATTTTCTGATTGTCAGGGTGAGACATAAATTCACCTGTTTCTGTGACAACCATAACATAGCCCAATTCGCCAACTTTGATAGGAGTAATGTATTTTTCTGCAATTCTTTCAAAGTTGACCATGGCAATCATGGAGCCATAAACTTTATTGTTGATAACAACAGGCACAGAGAAAGGAACAAGGGCATTATTATCGGATCCGGGAACAACTTGACCGATAGATTCTTTTCTTTCCATGGCATTTTTGAATGGTTTTGAAGCTGCAAGGGAAGTTCCTACACGGCTTTTGTCTGAGCTGACAAGGATAATTCCATTTTCATCGGTAATATCGATATAGATATAGGTACCTGTATTCAAAAGAGGACGGGTATTTAAAAACGTGTAGACCGTAGCCATGCTTTCTTCATGTTTGGGTACGGAAAAAAGTGACCGTACAGAAGGTGTAGAGCTGTTATTTTCTAAGTCCTCAAAGATTTTTTCTTTATAATCGCTCAAACCTAAACAGGCGGAACGCAAATTTGATTTAAGGTTGGTTACAATGGCGTCATGGAGTGCATTTTTTGCCTGTGTGTAAGAATCCCAGCCGGAGAAGCTGAGCGTTAGGATAAAGGTGACGATTGCGGGAAATAAAATTTTTGTTCTTAATGATATTTTCATGGCAGTCTCTCTCAAGATGTTCCTATTTTTAATAGATTAACTATAGTATCTGTAATTATATCTCTTATCGGCATATTTTTAAATAAAATAGGTCAAAAAAAGATTTTTTATATAAAAGTTAAAGTAATAAGGACATACTCCGCTCTTTTCTAATAGTCAACAAGTTCAATGTCACTCCATGTCATTTCTTCAGCACAAATTGCTTCCATCATGGCAAGGCATTTATCCATGCGTGAGCGCAAGTGCCGTTCTTCATTACTTAAAGAAATAACTTGCAGACGGAGTTTTGTCAGAGAATTTTCTGTCCCGATTTCAGCTATGGCGACATTGAACGTATTTCTGACTTTTGTTTTCAGACTATTGGCAACACGGCGTTTGGCTTTGAGATTGTCATTGCCATGGAGAGTGTATTCAACGGTTAAAACCGCAATAAGCATGGTATTTCCTTGTCAGCCTATGAGCGATAATCGGAATTGAGGGAAACATAATCATGGGAAAGGTCGGAAGCTTTTAACCGTGCTTTTCCCTGTCCCTCTTCGAGGCTTATATGAATATCAATATCTGTATTTTTGAGAAGCGGGGCAAAAACGGCATCGATATCCATGGCAAGAGGCTGCCCTTTTTTGAAAATTTCTATTCCGCAAAGGGTTAAGGTGAGTTTGTCGGGATTGAATGCAGCCCCGGCTCGTCCGGCAGCGGCAACAATGCGTCCCCAGTTGGGATCGTTGCCGAACATGGCTGTTTTTACCAGCTGAGAATGTCCAATGGTGCGGGCGATTTTTTCAGCATCTTCGTTTGTTTTTGCCCCGTTTACCGTAATATGCATAACTTTGCTTGCGCCTTCCCCGTCTTTAACAAGCAAGTATGAGAGTTCTTGGATAATTTCCGTAATAATGCCCTGCAGTTCTTCTTTGGGAAGACATATTCCGGACTGGCAGCTGGAAAGAGCAAAAAGGCTGTCATTAGTGGATGTATCCCCGTCAACGCTTACTTGGTTAAAACCATGGCGGACAGCATTTTTGACAACGTCTGTCCATGTTTCTTTATCCACCTGCACATCAGAAAGAAGGACACTCAGCATGGTTGCCATGTTGGGGCAAATCATGCCTGCTCCTTTTGCAACACCGGCAAAAATAATTTCTTTCCCGTTTTTTTCAATTTTTTTATAGGAAATTTTGGGGAAAGCGTCTGTAGTCATAATACTTTTTGCATAGTCTTCAAGACTTGCCTTGCCGAGATTGGCTTTGAGCTCATAGCTTGCTTCTTCCCATTTTTCCATATCCATATGTGCACCGATAACGCCTGTTGAAGCGGTAAGGATAGAATGTTCGGGCAGAGAAAAGATTTCTTCCAGCAAGGCTTGACTGGCAAGACAGGCTTGCATGCCTTTTTCGCCGGTACAGGCATTTGCTTGCCCAGAATTAATGACAATAGCACGAATTTCTTTACTTTTCTCCAAATTTTTTTGGGAACAGAGGATAGGGGCGGCTTTGAACAGGTTTGTGGTAAAAAGTCCTGCCGCGATAGCAGCTTGATTGCATAAAACCAAGGCTAAGTCATTTCTGGGGAGATTTTTTCCTCTGAAATTGGCATTTGCAACGGCTAATGAAAAACCTTGGGGAAGTGTGTACATAATTATCCTTCATGGCGAGGTGAGTGGGAAGTTGAGCATTTTGAGCCTGCTGAACCTTATTGCTGCCTGCCCAGTGTTTCTTTGGCAATTTTTTTACTTTCTTCTACGGCAGGCTGGTCATAGGGATTTATTCCCAGAAAATGGGCGGTTAAAATCGTCATCATGCATAATTCCCACATGATTTTGCCGAATTCATATTCATCTGTTTTTTCAAAGTTCATGCTGCAAAGGGGAATATGGTGATTTATCATGGACTGTTTTGTTGCATTTGCTTCTGCATGAAGAATATCGGAAATGGTTTTTCCTGCAAGCCATTGCCATTCCGGTGGAAGATTTTGCGGAAGAGTACAGTTATTATCCGTATTTTTTTCGGAAGAGGTTAAAAATATGGCTGACTTATTCGGTTTGCTGTCTAAAAACAGCTGCAGGATAGAGTGTTGGTCAACAGTGCCAAGTGCAATAATCGGGGTTGAGCCTTTGCCGCTTTTTCCCAAACTTTCAGACCATAATTGTCTGAACCAGTCATTTAGACTGCTCCATTTGGGGATATAGTTGAAAAAGATAAGGTCGTCATACCCGTTTTGCATGGTACTGTATGCAAAATTAGCCAAATGAAAAAGGCAGGGCAAAGGCGATGTGGTATCTTTTAGGTATTCTGCGCACTGCATGAAAAATTCTTCTTTCGCATCAAGAGCACCTTGGATAAAGGCTTTGTAATCAATATCTAAAAAGAGGGCAGGCACTAAGCCGACAGCACAAAAAACACTGAAACGTCCGCCGAGAAGGGCAGGGACGGACAAGGATTTATAGCTGTGTTCAAGAACTTCCTGACGCAAAAAACCGTTGTTTTCATCTGTAATAACAAAAAAATTCTTTTGCCACGTATGCGGAAAATGCTGCTGAAAATACTCTTTGCAGATAAAATATTGGGCAATGGTTTCGAGTGTTGAACCGGATTTGCTGATTGTCAGCACAAGAGTTTTTTCCAAGGGGAGCTGTTCCAGACATTCTGCCAGATGCACAGAGTTGACATTATCAATAACCCATAAATATTTTTGGGAATTTTGTGCAGGAACAGAGAGAATGGATTTATCCTGAGGATGAAAGGCAGTTTGGAGTGCATGGGGACCTAAGGCAGAGCCGCCAATTCCTAAAAGCAAGAGGTGGTCAAACTGTGCAAAATAATCTGTCAGGTTTTCAAGCTCGCTGAAAAGCTCAGGAATGAAATCAAGGGTGACAAAGGGTAATTGCTCTTCCTGTAATTTTTCAATACCTTCCCTGATAACATGGATTGCAAGAGGATCTTCGGCAGGATACGAAAATTGTTCAGAATTATAAAATTTCATATCATTGATAAAGGGCTTTTTTGATTGCAGTGAGTGCTTTTTCTAAAACTTCATCGGAAACCGCATAGGAAATTCTGATGCAATTGGCTAAACCAAAGGCATCGCCGGGCATAACGGCAACTTGAGCTTCCTCCAGCAAATAGGAGCAAAGTTCCTGCGCATTTTTGTATTTATCGCAAAAAAGTGCACTGACATCGGGGAAAAGATAAAAAGCACCTTCCGGTTTTGGACAGATAACGCCTTTCCATGTACTGATTTCCGCATGGGCAAAATCACGGCGCCGCATAAAAGCCTCGCGCATGGAGTTTATGCAGTCATAGGAAGAAGTAAGGGCAGCAACCCCTGCTTTTTGGCTGATGGAATTGACGTTGGAAGTTATTTGTCCCTGCATTTTTGCCATTTCTTTAATAAGATCTTTATGGGCAACAGCAAAACCCAAACGCCAGCCTGTCATGGCGAACGTTTTGGAAAAGGCATTGATAATAGCAATTTTTTCGGGATATTGTTCCCGGAATTTGCAGGCACTGGAGCGATAATTCGGGTTGTAAACAAGCTGTTCATACACTTCATCGGCAATAACAAAGATATCTTTTTCCATTGCCCACTGCAAAATTTTATCAAGTTCTTCCTGAGAATAGGTTACTCCTGAGGGATTGCTGGGGCTGTTTAAAATGAGCATTTTTGTTTTTGGTGTCAGGCTGTTATTAAGAGCCTCAAGGGAAATCCGGTATCCATTGTCCGCACCGGAAGGAACAAAAACAGGGTTCGCTCCCACAAGGGCAACCATATCAGGATAACTTGTCCAGTAAGGAACAGGGATAAGCACATCGTCACCATCGTCTAAAAGGCAAAGCAAAACATTATACAGGCATTGTTTGCCGCCATTTCCGACAATGACGTTTTCACTTTGCAGTGTCACATGGTAGTTTTTTTGGTAATACTCGCAAATTGCAGCACGAAGTTCCGGAATGCCGGCAACGGCGGTATAGCGTGTAAAATGGGCGTCAATAGCATCTTTTCCTGCTTTGGCAATATGATCGGGAGTAGGAAAATCAGGCTCGCCTACAACAAGAGAAAGAATATTTATTCCTTTATTTTTCAATTCCAATGCTTTCGCATTGACAGCAAGGGTTGCTGAGGGTTTTATTTTGGATACTCGTTGTGCTAATTTCATATCAACTCTCTTTCTTTTTATGGATAAATTTTATGCATAATGAGAGGAACTGTCAATATAATCTTATGCAGTTTTATCCTTACGATCATTTTTGAAAATTCTCAAGGCAAGCTTGGCATAAATAAGAATACAGACAACATTAAGACTTGATAAGAAAAGGAAAGAAAACTTCATGGACTGCAAGAAGGCAGGGATAGTTTCGGGATTGACTGCTTTGTTGCCCACATAATGAGAAATGGCAAGAGAAATAATGATTTGACTGCCTAAAATTCCCATGCTTCGTGCTGAGGCAATAATGCTTGAAGCAACAGACATTTCTTTTTTAGGTACGTCCCGAAGGGAAGCAACAGTACAAGGGGAATGGTAAATGGCAATTCCTACCCCGGACATCAAAAGCGTGGCATAAATATAGTACATGCTGGAGTGTTGGTCCAAATAGGCAGTTCCCACCAAACTCGCCGTGCAAAGAATAAGCCCTAAAATAATGATATACTCGGGGTGTACCTTGTCAGCCAGACGTCCGGAAAGCGGTGCAACGCTGAATTGTGCCAGACTTTTGAAAAGCAGGAAAAATCCGGCGGCTATGGGAGTAAATCCCCGTACCTGCTGGAAATACATGGTTGAAAAATAGACAAATGCTGTTGTTCCTCCAAAATTAATCATCATGGAAGTAAGCCCCAAAGAGAAACTTTTTACTTCTGTGAAAATATCCATATTAATGATAGGATATTTGGTGTGTTTCTGCATATAGACAAAAACGCCAAGGAGAACAAAGCCAATAGGTACAAGCCAGACAAGGTTAAAATATAAACTCATAAGCCCTGCACCGACGGAAACAGCTCCGGAGCCTAGCCCAAGCATAATGGCTCCTTTAGTGTTAAACTGTTCGCCATCTAAGGTACACCATTCAAGACGCAGAGAACTTCTGAACAGAAGGAAGCCGACAACATTGGGCACAAGGAGGAAAATAAATAAATACCGCCAGCTCAGATAGGTTGCAATGGCACCTGCTATGATAGGTCCCAGAGATGTTCCTAAATAAGAAGCGGAACTGAGCAGCCCTAAAATGGTTCCGCGGCGGTAAAGAGGAGTAATATTGACAGCAATGGCGGTACTTGTGCAGATAAGAAGGGCAGTTCCAATACCCTGAAACAGTCTGCACAGGGTTAAAGAAAGCAAATTCGGAGAAAGAAACAGTCCGATTAATGTGATAAAGCAGATAATAAAGCCAAGTATCATCATGCGGCGCAGCCCAAAAAGGTCACTGAGCCGTCCGCCGATAATTCCAACGTAGCCTTGAGAATAGGCAAAAAGCATAACAATAAGAGAAAGCGTGGCGGCAGATGAATGAAAATCAAGGGCTATGGAGGGCAAAATTGTTGTAACGCCGCTATAGAGCAAGGGAGAGAAAAAGTTTGCAATCCATAGTGACACGTAAACCCAGAACATTTTTTCCGGAGGTGAACATTCGGCTGGCATAAAAAATCCTTGCTTTAACCTCAGCAATGAAAGGAAGTTAAACGTATGTTGCAGTCAGTATAGGCATTCTCTTGTTTTTGTCAAACCCTATCCGCAAAAAAGTATGGATTTTTATGCATAGAGCATTTCCGGTTATCAGGAGGAATGAAAAATATTTTCCCTGCTATGAATATTATTCATAACAGGGCATTGAG
>CAJTMS010000014.1 GCA_910577155.1 uncultured Mailhella sp. | reverse complement strand
AATAAATTTATATAATAAAATCAATAAGTTATAAATAAATGACGACACTGTCTAGAAGGCTTTTTTATACATTTCCAAGATTTCTTCTTCCGTATAAGAAAGCGGGTGGTTGGAAAGCAGGGTTTTGGAGACTTCCAAAGCATTTTTTGCAAGCCATAGCAAGTCTTCTTCAAGTACACCCATATCGCGGAGTCTGTCGGTCAAGCCAAGCATATTCTTGATTTTTTCAATTTGTTCAAGAAAATCTTTTTCGCATGTACCGCCAATGAGCTTGGAAAGGGTCGCAAACTTTTCAGGGAAGTGAGAAATTGTTTTTTCATAAACAGGGATAATAACTGCTGCGAGTCCTCTGCCGTGGATAACATTACGAAGTCCGCTGACAGGGTGTTCAATGCCGTGAACAGCCGTTCCGCCTGCACTTTGCAGAGAAAATCCGCCAAAGGTGCTGGCAAGGCAAATGGCGTCCCATGCTTCTTTATTTTGAGGGTCTTTTATAATGACAGGCATATACTTTGCAAAAAGTTCTACGCCTTTAAGTGAAAACATTTCAGAAATAGGGCTTGCATGGCGGGAAATATAGCCTTCAAGGTTGTGGCAGAATGCGTCAAAAATAACAGAGCGCAGCACTTTTTCAGGCATGGTCTGCATAAGGTCAGGGTCAACAATGGAAACCTTGGGCATGGTGATAAGTTGGCGCAGGGTGCGTTTATCATTGGTTGCCATATCGTTTAATACGGCAAAACAGTCAGCTTCGGATCCTGTTCCGCAGGTGGTCGGAATGGCAATAACAGGCAGGCATCTGCCGTTTGCGGTGCGTTTTGCCAAGATATATTCGCTGACATGCCCTTCATGTTCAGCCATAAACGCAATAGCTTTGGAAGCATCAAGGGAAGATCCTCCGCCCAGACCAATAACCATGTCACAGTTATTTTCACGGGCAAACCGAGCAGCCTGCATGACCGCATCAGTAGTTGGGTTTTGGGGAATATTGTCGGCAACAAGGCTGGCAATATTTTCTTTTGCTAAAAGATCCTGCACTTTTTGCAGAAGTCCGCTTTTCTTGGTGCTGTTTGCACCGGTGACAATAAGAGCTTTTGTTCCGAATTTTTTACATTCTTCGCCAACACAATTGATTTTTCCGCTGCCAAAAAGAAGATTGACAGAATTATTAAAGTTGAAATTCATTGTATCCTCGCAAAAAAAATTATAAAAATGGAAAAGGGGCAAAAGCCCCTTCTTTTTTCATTTGTTATGCCAAAGCTTCCTGAAAACGTTTTTGCAAAGTAAGAAGTTTGGCTTTTTTGTCTGTTAAATCAGCAGCTTTTTCCTTGTCTTTTGCAACAACGGCTTCAGGCGCATGGGCAACGAAGTTTTCATTGGAAAGCCGTGCTTCAATGCCTGTTAATTCTTTTTCCAGCTTGACAAGCTCTTTTTCCAGACGAGCCAGTTCTGCTTTGAAATCTAACACGCCTTCTAATAAGACAGTAATTTCAGATCCTTGGATAATATTGCTGGCACTTGCTTTTGGAGCAGCTGCTGTTTTGGAGATTTCAAAATCTTCCAGACGGGCAAGGAACATAAGCCATGCTCTGCCGTGTTCCAAAAGTTCAGCCTGTTCTTCAGTCAAAGGCTTTATGAGAGCTTTTAATTTCATGGAAGGAGCAATGCCAAGTTCACTCTTCATGGCACGGACAGCAACAATAACTTCCTGTAAATAGAGCATTGCAGCAGCTTCTTTTTCCTTGAGACATTGCGGACGCAGGGCGGGGCGGAGCACTTCTGCAAGATTGCCGTCCTCATTGCCGGGAAGAGCCTGCCAGATTTCACTGGTGACAAAGGGCATAATGGGATGCAGTAAAATCAGAATTTCAGAAAGCACAGTATACAGCACAAAGGAGGCTTCTTTCTTTTGCTCAGCAGTTCCCTTGAAATCCCCTTTGACAAGTTCCAGATACCAGTCGCAAAATTCATTCCAGACAAATTTATACAGGCATTGTGCCAAGTCGTTGAAACGATAGGCATTCATTGCTGTTTCACTTTCAGTTTTCATTTCTTCCAGACGGTGCAAAATCCATACATGGTGCAGAGAAGTAATTGTGCTTAAATCAACAGGTTCAGGCTTATTGCCTTCCAAATTCATGAGGGCAAAACGGGAAGCATTCCATACTTTGTTTACAAAGTTACGGTTGCCTTCAATGCGTTCTTCTGAAAGGCGGATATCACGGCCCATTGCCGCAAGAGATGCCAGGGTGAAGCGCAGAGCGTCAGCTCCGTATTTGCTGATCATATCAAGAGGATCAATGCCATTGCCAAGGGATTTGGACATTTTTCTGCCTTGGGCGTCACGGACAAGGGCATGGATATAGACTTGTTTGAAGGGAATTTCACCCATAAAGTGCTGTCCCATCATAATCATGCGTGCAACCCAGAAAAAGAGAATATCAAAGGCTGTGACAAGTACGCTGGTAGGATAGAAGGTTTTTAAGTCTTCCGTTTCATTCGGCCAGCCCATGGTTGAGAAAGGCCAGAGCGCAGAAGAAAACCATGTATCAAGCACATCAGGGTCTTGTTCCAAGTGATTTTTACCGCATTTTGGACAAACCGTCGGATCTTGTTCTGCAACAATAAGTTCTCCGCAGTCCTGACACGTCCATGCAGGAATCCTGTGTCCCCACCATAATTGACGGCTGATGCACCAATCGCGGATATTATCCAGCCAGTTATAATAGGTTTTTGTCCATGTGTCAGGCAGAATTTCAATTTCGGCAGGCACCGCGGCACGGGCTTTGGGAGCAAGTTTTGTAGTTGCCACAAACCATTGTACGGAAACATAGGGTTCAATAACGGTCTTGCAGCGGTAGCAGGTTCCGACGCTGTGTTCTAATTCTTCAATTTTTTCAAGCTGACCGAGAGCGTCAATATCTTTGACAATGCGTTCGCGGCATTCTTCGCGGGAAAGCCCCTTGTAGACGCCGGATTCTTCGTTCATATTGCCGTTATCATCAATAACCTGAATAAAATCAATGTGATGTTTATGCCCCAAATTCCAGTCATTGGGGTCATGGCAGGGCGTAACTTTGAGCGCTCCTGTTCCGAATTCTTTGTCAACATAACGGTCGGCAATAATGGGAACAGCACGGTTGACAATGGGAACAATAACCCTCTTGCCGATAAGATGCTGGTAGCGTTCATCATCAGGGTGCACACAGACGGCAGAGTCGCCTAAAATGGTTTCAGGGCGGGACGTTGCAATAATAATATAGCCTGAACCGTCCTCAAGAGGGTATTTTACGTGCCATAAGGCGCCTTTCTGCGGGGTATGGTCAACTTCATCGTCAGCCAGCGCCGTATGACAGCGAGGACACCAGTTGACAATGTATTTGCCCTTATAAATAAGCCCTTCATTATAGAGCCGGACAAAAACTTTGCGCACTGCTTTGGCAAGGTCGTCGTCCATGGTAAAGCGTTCCCTTGTCCAGTCAACCGAAGAACCCAACTGACGGATTTGTTTAAGAATTTTTCCGCCGTACTCTTCTTTCCATGCCCAAACTTTTTCCAGGAATTTTTCACGTCCTAAATCGCGGCGGGAAATGCCCTGTTTTAAAAGCATGCGCTCTACAACGTTCTGGGTGGAAATGCCTGCATGGTCAGTGCCCACGAGCCACAGTACTTTTTTGCCCTTTTGGCGGGCATGGCGGGCAAGTATGTCCTGTAAAGTCTGGTTAAAAGCATGTCCGATATGGAGCGCACCGGTGACGTTTGGCGGGGGGATAACTATAGAATAAGGTTCTGCATGGCTTTCCATGTTTGGGGTAAAACAGTTGTGTTCTTCCCAATAATTGCGCCAATGTTCTTCCACTTCCTGTGGTTCGTATGCTTTGGATAATTCTTTTAAAGCCATGCTTACCTCATTTTTATAATTATAAACTTAAAATGTTGGCTCTGAGTATACCAAATTAACAATTGCTTTCAAGTAAAACTTATTTTGCGGAAAATTTTTTGCAGGAAATGAAATAAACAGTTCTAAATTCTCTTGGCTGTTTTTTGTAGCTTTCGTTTTTTATTTATGATAGCCTGTCCATATCATTTCAGAAAAAGGAAAATGGCATGAAAACAAAAAATATTTTTGGTGGTTTCGGCGTGTTGGCTGCTGCTTTGTTAACTGCCTGCTGTGCCGGCAGCCCCGGTCTTGAAGGAAAATGGGTGGAGCCTATTCCCGGTATGGAAGACCAAATGCAGGGCATTAGTCTTGAAAAAGACGGCAAAGCAAGTTCTATCAATAGTGCGACCCTGCAATATAAATCATGGGTACGGCAAGGCGATACTCTTGTCTTATCAGGACAAAGCCTCGGCAACGGTCAAACCATTGATTTTGTGGATTCCTATCAGATTGAAAAACTTTCAAATGATGAACTTGTTTTGAAAAATGGAGATATGACAATTAATTATACAAAACAGGCAGAATAACACAAGCCGGTTTTCTTGCTGTAAAAAAGCCGTCTGAATATCCGCAGACGGCTTTTTTACAGCGTCAAAACAATTAAAAATCTCGCTCCACACTTTCATAAATAACGTAATCAGCATGAATGTCTGAATAGTCAGCAAAAGAATGAAAATCATTCCTGTGCATAAAATACATCGTCTTAAAAAAGAAAGAAAAATACGGACGCAGAGCAACGGAAAAAGAATCACCAATAATCCAAACTGTTTTATTGATGAGAGCATGAGGATTGGTGCTTTGGATTATTTTTACCCCGTTGTTTTCTTTTTCTACACTGTTTAGCGTTGGTATGGGAATATTTTTATAAAAAACATCAAAATTATCCTGATAGTTTTTATCATTAAAAATTAAATTTCCTATATTGATTAAATCACCGGCAAAACTTTTGACAGGAATAAAGGAAAAATCTTCTTCTTTTATCACTTTGCAAAAATTTGGGTCAATTTGAGAAAGTAAATTGATAAAGACAATGAAAGCTCCATAGTTATTCCAATGTGTATCCGTAACATAATAGAGCAGTGCTTTTTCTTTTGCCTGTAATAAATCTTGCTGAGGATAATAAATGGTTAAGCCTTCCTGCCGCATTCTTTGTGTGAGCTCGTCATGGAAGGTTTTTTGGGCAGGCTTAACGGTTTTGGGCAGAAATTCAGGATAAATGGAGCTTTTATTAGGACCAATCAAAAAAAAGATTTCTTTATTATGTTTTAAAATTTTCTCTGCAATAGTTCTATAATAGATGCACCGAGTGTTGGTGTCATACTTTTTATTGTCACTGTTATGATAATATATTTTGCCGGTGAGCTTATCAATAGTTTTGTTATAGTTATTTCCCAAAAAAATCCAGCCATCTTTACCTATAACAACTTTATCATACGAAATGTTTTCATTTTTTATACTGGGAATGAAAGCTGTAAGTGTTAAAATAATTTCTTCTCTATTTGGAAAATTATCATTATAAAATTCTGAAACCTGTCTAAAATACTGTTTAATTTTTGATGTGGAAATTTTTTGAGGTAATTGGGGGAATGTTGTAACGTATCTGTTTTCACTTTTTATAACTGTTTGTTTATTATAGAAAAAAGTACTTGCAAGAAAAAAAATAAGAATACAAACAAAGCAGGAAAAAAAGAATTTTTTATTCATGGATAGTTCCTAAAAGTTAAAATAAATAAAGGGATTTCTGCTTGATGAAAGTAAAAGGAGGACAGCAAAACAGCTCAAAATAAATTGGAAAATGAGATGATAAAGTTTAAAATTTGCAGGAGTATGAGATGTTGGAACAATAATAAAATTTTGTGGTAACACGCAGATAATTATTCCAATCAGAAGCATAAATAAAGAGAAAGCCGTATTAGCGAATGAAAATTCAAAAGAGGAAAAATTAAAAAGTACAGAGAGGTATTCAAGGGCATAAGGGAGATTTTCTGCTCTAAAAAATACCCAGCCAAGCAAAATAACAACTAATAAATATGCATGTTGAATGAATGAAGGCAGGGCAATAAGCTTTTTCTCTAACCATGCCCGCTCAAGACAAATAAAGATACCATGCCATATTCCCCAAATAATAAAGGTAAAATTTGCACCATGCCAAATACCGCAAAGCAGGAAGACCAGGAAAAGATTGCGATACGTAATGCGTATGCTTTTCCTGCTTCCGCCAAGAGGAATATAAAGATAATCCCGCAGCCACGTAGAAAGGGAAATATGCCAGCGGCGCCAAAATTCACGGATAGATTTGCTGATATAAGGACGATTAAAGTTTTCTTCAAAACGAAAACCTGCCATGGCGGCAAGTCCTATAGCCATGTCTGAGTAGGCTGAAAAATCAAAATAAATTTGCAGGGCATAAGCAATAATGCCTATCCATGCTTCCAGAAAGGAAAAAACAGTCGGTGAACTTGCGGAAAAGGTGTAATCTGCAAGAATAGAAACAGAATTGGCAATAATAATTTTTTTATTTAATCCGAGCAAAAATCTATACATGCCAAAAGAAAAAAGTTCTTTTGAAAGGTGCCACGCATAAACATCATCTTTAATTTGTGCATAGCGCACAATTGGACCTGCAACCAAATGAGGAAACATATAAAAATAGGTAGAAAAATTGGTTAGGCTTTTGCAGACTTCAATTTTTTTAGTATACACATCAGCAATGTAGCTTATGGCATGGAAAATAAAAAAGCTAATGCCCAGAAGCATAATATTTTTCCCCATAAATCTATCGGTAAAAAAGGAAAAACACCACAGGCTGTATTTAAAGGTAAATAAAACAAGAAGATTGACAGCAATTAAAACAATAAAAATTTTTTTCCCGTATTTTTCGTTGTTAAGATACAAAGCTCCATAAAAGTTAATAAGGCAAATTGCGATGAGTATAAAAACATTTGTAGATTCTTCCCAGATATAAAAAAACAGGCTTAGAAGGATAAGGAAAATATTTCTCAAACCGGCATTTTTGAAAAAAGAACTGCAAACAAGTGCAAGTATAAAAAGAGGGAAAACCAAAAAAAGAAATGGTAAGGAAGAAAAAACCATATTGCCCCAAATAAAAAAATTTTGAAAAAAATAGCTGAAATTATTGGGGAGGTCAAGCTTTATTTACTTTTTACTGTGACAAACCGGGAAGCTTTGAGGTTTTGCGGGGGATTAAGAATATAAAGTTTTACAAGGGCATATTCCTGTTTATCTTCTATACTGAAAATTCGGGCAGTTAATTTTTCCTTATCTTCCGTAAGAACCGTACAAAGCTCCCGTTTTTTGAGCTTTTTTGCGTCATTTTTTGAAAATTCCGCCAGTACCCACCATTCCTCGGCATTTTCAGGGTGGATTTCCATAAGAAGTTCATCTTTTTTGACTATGGCGCCGTTATTTACATATTGTATGCCCGCAACTGCATTGAAAGGGGCATAAATATATTCATTTTTTTGCAGGACAAGGCTTTTATTATATTCTTCCTCAAGATAGCGGTATAAAATACTGTTGGGCTGCCCAAGGGAGTTTGTTAAATCGCGGTATTTTTTATCAGCGGCGGCACGGGCAAGGCTTGCAGTCTGATAGGCTTCTTCTGCTTCTTCATGTTTTTTTTGTAAGTCCTGCTCTTTTTTTACAAGTTCAGGGTCAGGTTTTCCGTCAATAAAGGACTGTGGGCGGCGCATGGCAACTTGTGCCTTTGTATGCTCTCTGACAATTTCTTGCAATTCCTTTAATTTTTTTGCTTCTGTTTCGGATAATTGGATTATTTCCTGAGTGATGCCGCTAAAAACATCGGCTAAAAGGGGTTTAAAAATTTGCTTGAGAGTGCCTGCATTGTGTCTATTTTCAGAAAATAGTTGTAAATATCCTTGGATTTCAGCTGCTTTGGAACGGATATAGGCCGGGTCAAAATGAATAAGGGCATCGCCTTTACGGATATTTTTTCCTTTTGGAATGAGCATTTCAAAAATAATACCGTCCACAGGGGAATAAATTGCCTCACCTTCTTTGGTCAGTTCGGCCTTTTGGCTGGTGACACTTTGGCTTAAAAGAAAAAGCACAAAAGCAAGCAATAAACAAAGGCTGACGCCGACTATTAAAATTTTTTGTTTGATAACAGCCATATTTTGTATTTTTGCAGTTGGTAACGCTTTTAATTTTTTCATACAAGCCTCGTGTCATTTTTCCTACTTTTGAAAATATATGCAAAATTTGTGCAAAAGAAAAGATAAACGAACATTAAAAAATATAACAGGTCAAAAAAAGCCCTCCGCTTATGGGAGGGCATAATTTTATCTGTTTTTTACATAAACAGATTCTTGTCCTTAACGCGGACTAAATCCATCTCAAGGAGTTTTTCGGCAATTTGTACCGCGTTCAATGCGGCGCCTTTGCGGACATTATCTGCAACAACCCACATATTGAGCCCATTTTCAATACTTTCATCTTCACGGATACGTCCAACAAAGGTAGCATCTTCGCCGGTGGCAATGGTAGCCAGAGGATACATATTTTCTTTGGGATTATCATATACTTGCACACCGGGAGCAGTTGCTAAAATTGCACGGGCTTCTTTGGCTGTAAGTTTTTTTTCCGTTTCAATATTGATTGATTCACTATGGCTGTAAAAAACAGGCACACGGACGCAGGTTGCCGTTACCTTAATGTCCGGATCTTCAAAAATCTTGTTGGTTTCATTGACCATTTTCATTTCTTCCTTGGTGTAGTCATTGTCAAGGAAAACGTCAATGTGAGGCAGGCAGTTGAAGGCAATACGGTGGGGGTAAACGTTATTTTCCGGTTCAATGCCGTTGAAGAGCTTGCGAACCTGCGTTTCCAGTTCGGCAATTCCTTTTTGACCTGTTCCGCTGACAGCCTGATAGGTTGAAACAACAACACGCTTGATTTTTGCCGCATCATGGAGAGGCTTTAACGCAACAAGCATCTGGATAGTTGAGCAGTTGGGGTTTGCAATAATCCCATTGTGATTTTTAAGGGCATGGGCATTGACTTCCGGAATAACCAGAGGACAGCGCTTGTCCATACGCCACGCACTGGAGTTATCCACAACAACGCAGCCGGCTTTTACAGCATGGGGTGCAAATTTTGTACTTGTATCACCTCCGGCTGAAAAAATAGCTATATCAATGCCTTCAAAGGAATTTTCAGTCAGCTCTTCGACAACAATCTCATCATCGCCGTAAGGAACTTTTGATCCGGCAGAACGGGAAGAAGCAAGAGCCTTTATGGTTGTAGCAGGGAAATTACGGGTATAAAGTGTGCTTAACATTTCTCTTCCAACAGCTCCTGTTGCACCAACCACAGCAACAACCAAATTCTCTTTCATAGCAGTTTCCTCTTTTTGTAAACAAATTTGTTATATTTAATTTTTTGTCATAACATTTTCATCATTGCACCAAATAAAAGCACTGTCAAGAAATAAAACAAATTCGGACATAATTATTTTTTTTCATTATTAAGAAAAGGATTATACAAAAATGTAAATATTTGATTGCCGGCTGGCTTTTTCTCCGCAATTGTTTGCCTGTTGCAATTTTGCAGAAAAATAGTATTTTTTTGCAGAAGAAAGGTGTATCATGAAAGAAACAAAAAACGCAACTCAAAAAAAATCAGCCCCAAAAAAATCTGTAGGCAGACCAAAAGAATTTGATAGGGAACAAGCCTTAGGAAAAGCTTTGCAGGTTTTTTGGGAAAAAGGCTATGTGCTGACGTCCATGAGTGAATTATGCAAGGCAATGCGGATTAATGCTCCCAGTTTATATGCGACCTTTGGGAATAAAAAACAACTTTTTTTAGAAGCACTGAATTTTTATGAAGAAAAGTATTGGACTGCACCCTGTCAAAAATTTTTAAATGAAAAAGATATAAAAAAAGCTGTTGAAACTTTTTTTGCTGCTGCCATTGAAATTCTTTATTCACAAAAAAATCCCTGCGGCTGTATGACTGTTTTGGCGGCTGTCAGCATTCCTTTCGATGAGGCGGAAATCCATGCACGTGTACAGGAATTGCGTTTGCAGACGCAGGAGATGTTTTTGAGCAGATTTAAACAGGCAGTGCTCAGGGGACAACTGGCAAAGGAAACGGATTGTGAGGCTCTTGCCGTTGCCATGAATACGCTTTTAGAAGGAGTGTCCGTTCAGGCAAAAAGCGGAATTCCTGCTGCAAGTATTCAAAATATTCCGCAAATTGCCGGACAGATGTTAATTTTTTAATACTTATTTTTTCTATTCCTTCTATCCCCTCCTCTTTTAATGATATTGTAATGAACATTAAAAAACTGTTGACAAAAATTTTTTGTTGTTTATTTTGTAATTAACATTACAAAATTATAGGAAGGAGCAAATATGAGTAAAAAAATTTTAATATTAAACGGCAGTCCCCGTCCCAAAGGAAATACAGCTTCTCTTTGTGAGGCTTTTATAAAAGGGGCAGAAGAACAAGGACACAGTGTTGTACAATTTAATTTAAATCAGCTGAATATTAAGGGCTGCCTTGGCTGTATGCAGGGTCATAAACAAAGTAAAGAAAGCCCTTGTGTGCAGAAAGATGATATGCAAAAAATTTATCCTGTTTATCAGGAAGCGGATATTGTTGTGCTTGCGTCCCCCATGTATTACTGGAATATAAGCGGACAATTAAAGACTGCTTTCGACAGGCTTTTTGCAGCGGCAGAACTCAATGAAAATTATGAAAATCCGCATAAAGACTGCTATTTGATTATGGCAGCCGAAGGCAATACGGCGGATAACTGGGAACCGGTTTTGCAAAATTACCGCACTTTGCTGAAATTCCTTGAATGGAAAAACTGCGGTGAAATTCTTGCCGGCGGGGTGATGAATGTGGGTGATATCAAAGGGCATTTTGCGTTAGATGAAGCCTATAAAGCGGGCAAAGCCATTAATGGTTAATTGCTGATAATAATTAATTGCTGAATTATTTGTGAGTGCTTGTATTGAAAAGTGTTTTTTCGATACAGGCGCTTGCCTCGGCAAGTCCAAAGCCGGTGAGGGCGGAAATGGGATAGGCATTGTTTGAAAAGCGTTCCAATAAAAGTGTTTGTGCCTCTTTGGGGAGATTATCCCATTTATTGAGCAAAAGAATGCGGGGCACATCAGCAAGTCCCAGTTCTTCCAAAATTTTTTCCACAGATTCCAGCTGCTGTTCCATTTCTTCGTGGGAGGCATCAAGTACATGGAGCAAGAGAGCAGCTTCCTTTAATTCTTCTAATGTTGCCCGGAACGCCTCCATGAGTTCCTTCGGTAAATCCCGAATAAAACCGACCGTATCCGCAAGGACTATTTCATGTTCTTCCGGAAAGCGAAGCCGCCTTGTTGTGGGGTCAAGGGTAGCAAAAAGTTTATTTTCCGCAATGACGGAGCTTTGCGTAAGTTTATTGAGAAGGGTGGATTTGCCTGCATTGGTATAGCCTACAAGAGCCGCAACAGGTAAGTTATAGCGGCTGCGTTTTGCCCTGTTTGCCTGCCGTTGTTTTTTGAGATTTTCCAGTTCAATTTTGATTTTTGCTATCCTGTCTTTGACACGGCGCCTGTCTGTTTCCAGTTTTGTTTCACCGGGTCCCCGTCCGCCAATACCGCCCATGAGCCTGTCCATGGCACGGTTTTTCCCCACAAGACGCGGCTGGGTATATTTTAATTGTGCCATTTCCACCTGCAGTTTGCCTGCACCTGTTTTGGCATGCTGGGCAAAAATATCAAGAATAAGCTGTGTTCTGTCCAACACTTTGCGTTCAGTGAGCTCTGCAAGGTTTTGGAGCTGGGCGGGGGAAAGTTCCCCGTCAAAAATAATAATGCCCGCATGTCCCTGCAAGGCAATAACTTCCAATTCTGCCAGTTTGTTTTGGCTGAGAATTTGCCGTGGGTTAATGGCTGTGACCCGTTGGATGAGATTTCCGCAAACAGTCAGCCCGGCTGTTCTCGCAAGTTCCGTTAATTCTTCAAGGTTGCGTTCCTGAATGGTTTTGGGCGCTTTGCTTACAGAAACAAGTACACAGCGTGAACCTGCCTGAAAGGTGTCTAATGAGCCTTTTGCATTGTATTTGGAAATATTTTTTGCACTTTCAGTGGAATGGGAATCTTTAATCAGCCGTGCAAATTCTTCTTCAATAGCATTGATTTCTGCAGATAAATCAAGAGGGTTTTTATCCCAATCAAAAAAATCAGTGACGCGGTAGGGTTCACCGGGGCGGGTGCTGTTTTTGGGCTCAATTGCAGTATGATAAAGATTTTGGGTTAAAATAAAATCAATATCTTCCGCCTGCAAAGGTTTGCCTTGTTTTTCTTCCGGATATTCCAGCTGCTTTTGTTTTTTGAAGGACTTTTCTTTGCTGATATCTCGGATATAGGATTCATTTGAAATAAGGGCAGGGAGCAAGTGGGCTGATTGAAAATGCAGAGGAGAACCAAATTCATCAACTGTCAAAACGCCAATGCTGTCCAAACGGAGAAAAAGCAAGTCCATTAAATCTTCATTGGAAAGCCTGCTGTCTGTCAAATGCGTGTGTAAAAGCCGTATGCCCCGTAAACGTCCTGTGGAGCGTTCCCGTGCAAGGGTAGGGATTAAAATGCCATGGGCATCCCCCACAATGGTGAGTTCCACTTTGCCCTGTCTGTCGATTAAAAGACCGATTTGACGGGAAATAAGGCGTGACAAAGCCCCAAGTTCTTTTGCTTGTTCAAGGCTGTATCCTGCATGGATATCATAACGGCGGTGAGTAAGGCGCTGCAGGGCTTTCAACTCATTGGGCTTCAGCCCTGCCAAATTTCCGTCTAAAAGGGCTATACGCTCACTCCTTCAAGATAAAGAGAAATCATTGCGTCGTATTCAGACGTGATTTTAAATGTTTTTGCAGCCATTGCTTTTCTGAACATCAGACTGACCCCTTGAGGATTTTTAATTTCCTCCATTGCGTCAAGGTATAATTTAGGATCAGGCAAAATAAGCATGCTGTGGAAATTTTTTGCTGTGGCGCGCATAAGACAGGGACCGCCAATGTCAATTTCTTCCACCATGTTGCGGACAGGCAATTTTTTTTGCAGCGCGTCTGCAAAAGCGTATAAATTGACGCATACCAAATCAAAGGGAGAAATATGGTGTTCTTTAAGGGTTGCCATATGCTCCGGATTATCCTTATCCGCTAAAATGCCTCCGTGGATTTTGGGGTGCAGGGTTTTTACCCGTCCGTTTAAAATTTCAGGAAAGCCGGTGACAGTTTCAACGGCTGTGACAGGAATCCCTGCTTCTTTCAAGAATTTCATTGTTCCGCCTGTTGAAACAATTTCTACACCGCGGGCATTTAAAAATTCTGCAAATTCTTTGAGCCCGCTTTTGTCCGTTACGCTGAGTAATGCACGCTTAATAGGTAAAAAATCCATTGTCTTTCCTTATGTTATGAGGTTAAGGGTTAATAACCAAAAATAAGATTTCCATAAAATTGGAATGGGTACATGAGCATAGCACATAAAATTCCTGCCATGGCGTCATCTGCCATTATTCCAAGACCGCCGCGGAGTTTGCGTTCACAAAGCCCCACAGGTCCGATTTTACTGATGTCAAAGGCTCGGAAAAGCAAAAAGCCAATCATCAGCACAAACCATTCATGGGGAGCAATGGCTTTTGTGCTGAAATAGGAAAGAGTATTCACAGGCAAAAGCGACAGCCATTGCCCGAGAACTTCGTCAATAATCACGCTTTGCGGATCCTTTTCGCCAAGTTCAATTTCTGCCTGTTCGCTTGCTTTAAGCCCAATGACAAAAAGGATAACCAGAACAAGCAGGCGATGGGGGATGGAAAGCGGTAAAAAACAAAGGGGGGCAAGCAAAACGGCAATAAAGGAGCCTGCTGTGCCGGGGGCTTTTTTTATTCTGCCCACAAGTCCGAGGGTGGCAAGGTTGGTAAGGAGTGAGTAGCGCATAGTAATCCTGTCAATTCGTTATAGTATATACTTATCCTGTAACGAGGGTATTTCTGTATTCTTCAAGGTTTTTTATGTCAAGTTCTTCGCAAAGGGAAGGCAAATCCTGAACAATTTTAAAAATCGTGGAGGGATCGGTAAAGGACGCAGTGCCGACTTCCACAGCACTCGCCCCCACCAGCATAAATTCCAGCACATCTTTTGCACTTTTAATGCCGCCAATGCCGATGACAGGGATTTGCACAGCCTGTGCCACCTGCCAGACACAGCGAAGGGCTACAGGTTTTATGGCCGGACCGGAAAGCCCGCCCACAATATTGGCTAAAAGCGGTTTTTTGGAACGGATATCAACTGCCATGCCGGTAATGGTATTGATGCAGGAAATCATATCAGCCCCTGCAGCTTCGACAGCTTTTGCCATTTCAGCAATACTGGTGACATTGGGGGAAAGTTTGATAATAACGGGGAGTTTGCCTGCATTTTTTTTCACAGCCTGCACGATAGAGCTTGCCATAAGCGGGTCTTGCCCAAAGAGAACTCCGCCTGCCTTTACATTGGGGCAGGAAATATTGACTTCAAGCCCAGCCAGCTTTTCTTCTTTTGATAAAATATTGGAAAGTTCTCCGAAATCTTCGGCACATGTGGCGTAAATATTGGCAATAACAGGAACGTCATTGGTAGGAAGTGCAGGAAGCTTATACTTAATAAAAGCTTCCACTCCGTCATTTTGCAGGCCCACGGCATTGAGCATACCGCAGGGAGTTTCGGCAATACGCGGAAGGGGATTTCCCGCACGGGGTTTCAAAGACAAACCTTTGACAATAATTGCGCCTAATTTGCTCACATCTCCGTAAGGCATAAATTCCGTGCCATAGCCAAAGGTACCGGACGCACTCATAACAGGATTTTTTAATTCCAAACTTGAGCCGTTTTTTGTTTTGAGAGAGATATGGGTATTCATCATAACTATAACCTATTTTTATGCGTCTAAATTGAGTTTGTGCGCCCAGAAAACAGGACCCTTGGTACAGGTTTGCACAGGCAGTCCGATTTTTTCCTTATCAGGGTAGATGTCGGAAGTAGTGGAAACGCAGCCAAGGCAAGCACCAACACCGCATGCCATGCGCTGTTCCAGTGATAATTGTGTCGCCACCCCCAAACTAAGGGCATTTCTCCAAATGGTTTTAAGAAAGGGCATAGGTCCGCAGGCAAGAACCAATCCGTTGTTTTCTGCCATGACCTTCATTTTTTTATAAATGATATCAAGGGTGACTTGTAAATCATCGCTGTTTTGTTCGTAGTTGGTTTCAACTTCTATATGTCTGGTAAGGCTTTCCACAGGATAATATTGTTCAGGCAGTCTGTGGCTGAAGAACATGGTCAGCTTGTTCTGCAGATTATATTGTTCCACATAACCGGCAAAAGGGGCAATGCCAATGCCGCCTGCCAGCAAAAGAGTCGGCATGTTTTCCATGGCGAAGTATGTGCCCAGAGGTCCCCAGACAATGACTTTATCCTTGGGTTTGAGCAGTGCCATTTGTTCTGTTCCGCGTCCGACAACCTGAAAGAAAAGCACAAGGGATTGATTTGTCACACGGCAAATGGAAAAAGGTCTTGCCCATGTCAGCTCACTGTTCCATGAGCTTGGACGGAGCATAATAAACTGACCGGGACGCCAGTTTGCCCAATGCGGGCGGGAAAGGGTCAGCGCAAAAAATTTTTTTTCTCCAACAGAACCAAAGGGAACAAGGTCTGTAACAGTCAGTTCCGCACGTGCAGGCAAAACGGGAGTATTTTCCATAGCAGTCTCCATGGCAAAAAGCTAGATAAGAAGCCGGTCAAAAACCGACCGAGAGAGAATCAAGTATGGGATACAGTGTAGTATGTTGTCCTTTTCGGGTCAAGTTAAGACGCAGAAAAAAAGAAAATTGCCTGTTAAAATTATCTGTTCATAGGATTTCTAGTGCAAAATTTCTTGCAAACTTTATGCACCTGTGAAAGAATGGCGTTCTTGTGAGGAAAATATGCCGCAAAAATATCTCGTTATGCTTTTAGGAATATTGGGGATTTTTTTGGGATTTGAAAACCCGATTAAAACCATTCCTTTTTTTGTTTTACTGTATCCGTTCAGTTTGTATATTCTTGCCCACAGCAGTAAAAATTATGTGCGGGAAACCTTGATTATGGGAATGTTCGGGTATGGCAGCGCCTTTTACTGGCTTGCCGTGACAGCCCATGTCTATGGGAAAATTCCCTATGCCGTTGCTTTGTTTTTCCCTCTTTTACTTGGTTTTTATTTTGCCGTTTACGGCACGCTTTTGGCGGTTTATGCACATAAAGCCAGACATTTGGCACCGTTTTATAGAATTTGCAGTTTAGGGCTGTTGTGGTATTTCACGGAGATTTTCCGAGGCTGGTTTTTAACAGGCTTTCCGTGGTTTACCCTTTCCTCAGCCTTTGCTCCTTTGCCTGTTATGATACAAACGGCAAGCATTTTTGGTTCCTATGCACTTTCAGGGTTTTTTGCCATGGTAGCATTTTTTATGGCAGAACTCATGCTTACAAGAAAAACAAGAAAACATACAGGAACAGGAAAACGTTTTGGCATGCTCCGTTCTTTAGGCGGACTGGGGAATTATGCAGGAATTTTGCTGCTTGTTCTGCTGTATTTTTATGGGGCTGTAACCTTGCAGAATGTACCGCAAACGGATTATGCCAGTACGGTGAATGTCGTCCGTAAAAAGCTTGATGTATCCTATCTTGCTGTCCATGAATCGCCTGCTATCCAAGATCAGGCTTTGCATAAGGTATTACGCTGGACAGATAAAGATATGGTCAATTTTTCCATTATTCAGGGGAATATTTCACAAAATATCAAATGGTCTCCTCTTTTTCAGCAAGACAGTGTCAATAAATTTTTCAGGCTTTCGGCTGAGGCGGAATATACAGTAAAGGAAGAGAGTATTTTGATTTATCCGGAAACAGCACTGCCTATCACTTCTGCTTATCATAAAGACTTATACCAAGAAGTGCTGGACTGGAGCGCAGGGAAGACCATGCTCTTTGGTATTCCTTCGTTAGTGGACGGAAAATATTATAATACTGTTGAAGCGGTGCAAAATGGCAAAAGCACAGCTTCTTATGCCAAAGAACATCTTGTGCCCTTTGGGGAATACGTTCCCTCTTTGCCTTTTTTGTCCGCTTTTCATGATATGCTGGCAAAATACGGGGGTGCATACAGTTTAGGGCAAAATGAACAGCCCATAATGCATATCCGCTATCAGGATAAAAATATTCATCTTTTGCCGCTTATTTGCTATGAGGCAATTTTCCCGGAAATGACATGGAAACGTTTGCAGAATGACTTTGCCCATGTCCTTTTAAATGTCAGCAATGACGCATGGTATGACAAAAGTTCTGCGCCGTATCAGCATTTGAATTTAGCCCGCATGCGCTGTGTGGAAACAGGACTGCCCATGATACGGGCAAGTAATACGGGTATCAGCGCTTTTATTGATAAATACGGAGAAATAACACTGCAGTCAGAACTTTTTACGGATGAAAGCCTGACAATGCCTTTGCCTATCCGCCCTTACGCACCAACGATTTTTATAGTTACCGCACCGTATTTGCCCTTTATTGGCATAGCGCTTTTCCTCTTTTTGCAAATGATGGGTGTTTTGCAGTATCGGCTGGAAACGGTGCGCCGTGCTGCAGCCTCTTCGCAGGAATAATTTGTCTATAAAAAAACTCCCCATAAAGGGGAGAAGAGGAGTTATTTTTGCTGCTCTGTTTCAGCAATTTTTGTTATGCATAAATTTCTTGCTGAAGCCATTTTTTGATGTTTTCTGTAGGGGAATACAAGCCTTTCAAACCTTCGTGTTCCTTTTTGAATTCTTCCTCCAAATCTTTGGGCAAATCGACGGTGAGCAGATCAATGGCCTGCTCGGAATTACGGCGGATAAGGCGGACAGTGGGTTTTTCTTCCCAATTATCAACAACAAAATAGGTTGCAAAGTCATCTTTGGAGCGAACAGGAGCATGCTCGGCATGCCAATTATTATTTCCCCATTCCAGATAGAGGGTAACAGCATCTTCCGGGGCAAGATTCCAATCAATAATAAGAGAAGCAACATCTTTCAGTGTTTTTATTTCTGTTTCCATATAATACCCTTTCTCTCTTATATTTTTTAAGCCTATTAATAAACATGTTTTATCAGACTGTCAAGAATAATTACTAATAAGAAAATTTGAAAATGGCATGAAAAAAACTTATGTCATATATGAGGCAACAACTTCCTGACAAATTTCCCATGCTTTATTGATAATGGCATAATGTTCGTCACGGTTTAAAGGCACAGTTGCATCACCTTCTTCTTTCGAAATAACAAGTTCTATGCTTCCCGGAATATAGAGGAAATGGAGTTTTGCATTAAAAATACGGCAAAGTTCTTTTTGCAAATGGGCAAGCATGGGCGTTTCTTCACCGCGTATACAGAAATTTGTCCAAAGCTCCCGTGCTACTCGGGAAATAACAAAGGCTTTGCGTGCTTCCGGATCATTCATGCCTTCGCGGGTTAAAAGACGTCTTGTTTGTTTGTGATAAATCATAGTCCGAGTTTCCACCAATTGTTTTTCGTATTGATGGATACTTGTTTTTTTCTGGTATTGCGGCAAACCCTCTAATAAAGCGCGGATGCTTGCCTTTTGGATTTTACTCAAACTTGTTTTGTCTATAATGTCAGACATGACGTCTTCCTTTTCTATGAATACATATTCCTTTTCGGTTACTTTAAAAATAACTTTATGCTGTTTGGCAAAAAAAGAGAAGTTTTTATTCTATACAAAATTAACCTTCTTTGCTATCATAATGCAATGTTTATCAGCCTTGGAGGAAAATATGGGCTTTTTTTCTGCTGTCAAGAAAATATTTACTTCCGCGAGTGAGCCGAAACAGGAAAATAAAAACGAACAGGTGTATACGGCTCTTGCCCCTGAGGAATTAGAGCAGTTTACGGTTAAATTACGGCAATGCGAACCAAAGCTTTCCGCTTGGCTGCAGGTTATTTTGGACGGTGTTGAAAAAGCTGATGAAACGTTGTGGGCACGACTTGCCGTTTTATTAAAAGCCTTGGAAACGCCAGATGAAGAAGCTGCGAAATTTATTGATGATTTTCGTTTATGGACAAAAAAAATGGATTATCGGTATGTGGCTGATTTCCGTTCTGAACTGCAGTATCGTCTGGCTCTTGCCCTTGAAATGGAAGATGAAGAAAGCGAAAAAGACCTTGTTTTTGCAAAGCTGCAGACAGGTCTTGAAAAAACCAGAAACCAGCTGGGCAAGGGCTTGCAAAGCATTCTTTCAGGGCACAGCAAAGCAAGCGAAGCCTTTTTTGAGGAGTTGGAAGAACTTTTTATTATGTCCGATATGGGGGCGGAATTGTCCATGCAGTTAGTGGAAAAACTGCGCCGTCATGCAAAGCAGAATACTATTGAAAATACAAAAGATTTATTGCCCTATTTGCAGCAGGAAGTGCGGGAACTTTTTAAAATGCCGCGCCGTATTACTGCTATAAACCTTCCGGAAGTCGTGCTTATGGTTGGCGTGAACGGTGTCGGCAAAACCACTACCATTGCCAAGCTTGCCTACAGAGCCAAAATGCAGGGAAAGAAAATTCTTATTGCCGGGGCTGATACTTTCAGAGCTGCTGCCGTGGAACAATTGGAAGAATGGGCAAAACGCATTGGCGTAGATTTTTATTCCAAAGGCAGCAATGCCGATCCTGCGGCTGTTGCCTATGAAGCTATGGACAAAGCTCTTGCTGGAAATTATGACCTTGTTTTTATTGATACAGCAGGAAGACTGCATAATAAAAGCAATTTAATGGATGAACTGCAAAAAATTAAAAATGTCCTTGGCAAAAAGCATGAAGGTGCGCCTCACAGGAGCATACTTGTTATTGACGCAACCACAGGACAAAACGCTATCCAGCAAACAAAAGTTTTTAAAGAAATCGGAGGCGTTTCAGAAATTATTTTAACCAAGCTGGACGGAACGGCAAAAGGCGGTGTTGCCATGGCTGTTGCCGGTACCTTTGAAGTGCCGATTACCTTTGTGGGGCTTGGAGAAAAAATGGAAGATTTGCGTCCTTTCAATCCTGATGATTTTGCAAAGGCTTTGCTTGGGGATATTGAAGCATAACGTATATATTTTACAAGTAGAAATATAAAGAGGAAATAATGGAAAAAGAATTTTTCATAAAAAATCTGGGAGAATGTAAATTTGATAATCCAAGGAGAAAACATGGCTCCGTAACCGATGACTATGTACCTATTTATGTTTCTGAAGAATTTGTTAAAGCCTGCGGCAATGCGTCAGAAAGTGACGCAAGCACCTTGTATTTTCAAGAAGCGGGACCAAGAGAAAAAATCTTTTTTGACCCGCAAAAAACAAAAGTTGCCATTGTAACCTGCGGAGGCTTATGCCCGGGCTTGAATGACGTTATCCGTTCCATTGTCATGGAATTATGGCATGGCTACGGAGTACGGGATATTGTGGGCATTCCCTATGGCTTGGAAGGTTTTGTCCCTGAAAAGTACGGGCATGAACTTTTACAATTAACCCCTGATTTTGTTTCCACTATTTATATGCTGGGAGGAACAATTTTAGGCTCTTCCCGCGGTGCACAAAATTTTGATGATATTGCAAATTTCCTGTATGAACGGGGCATTAATTTGCTTTTTATCCTTGGTGGTGATGGTACAATGAAAGCTGCCAAGGCAATTTCAGCTGCCGTAAAAGAGCATAATTTGACCCTGTCTGTTATCGGGGTGCCCAAAACCATTGATAATGATATCAATTTTGTGGAACAGTCTTTTGGTTTTGCAACCGCCGTTGACGAAGCCACAAAAGCAATTGCCGCTGCCCATACCGAGGCGGTTGGGATGAATAACGGAATTGGCATTGTTAAGCTTATGGGACGGGAATCCGGCTTTATTGCCGCCCATGCAACAGTTTCTCTCAGTCTTGTCAATTTTGTGCTGGTTCCGGAAGTGGAATTTTCCCTGTACGGAGAGGGGGGACTGCTGCCTGCCTTGGAAGAGCGGCTTATTCAGCGTCATCATGCCGTTATTGTGGTGGCAGAAGGCGCAGGACAATATCTTATGCAGGAAACGGGGCAGAAAGACAGTTCCGGCAATATTATTTTGCAGGATATTGGGCAGTATTTGCAAAAAGTCATTAAAGCGTATTTTAAAGACAGAAATTTCCCTGCTGTCATTAAATATATTGACCCCAGTTATATGGTACGGGCTGTACCTGCCAATGCAGACGATCGGGTTTACTGCGGATTTTTAGGGCGTCTTGCCGTAGACGCCGGCATGTGCGGCAAAACGGAAATGGTGGTTTCCAAGCTTATGGGACGCTATGTGCATTTGCCTTTTGATATTGTGACAAGACAGCGCAGAAAACTCGATATTAAATCCCATTATTGGCATTCTGTCCTTGCCGCTACAGGACAAGGAAATTTAAAAGGTATGCTATGAGTAAAAATTTGGTGAAAATGAATGCGTCAGCAGGTTCGGGAAAAACCTATACCCTGACTGATAATTTCGTAACCTTATTATTTAACAGTGATATTGCCCCCTGCGAAAGCTGCAGACCTGTACAAAATAAGCAGAAATTTAATTTTTCAGAGCTTCTTGCCATTACCTTTACCAATCTTGCCGCAAACCAGATGAAGGAAAAGGTTATTGAAAAATTAAAGCAATATGCCCTGAAAGAAATTGCCTGCAAGACAAAAGAAGAACAGGAAGAAAAAGCAAAGCAAGCCCATGCCATGCTGGAAACTGTTTTTCAGCAATACGGGGCACTCAATATCCGTACTATTGACAGCCTGCTCAACCAAATCATCGGGCTTTTTGCCTTGGAACTGGGCTATTCTCCCCATTTTGAAACAAGTTTCAGTTCACAGGAATACAGCAAAGAACTGTATGCGCAATTGGCAGAATTAAGTGTTGAAAATGAAGATAATCAGGAAACAGGGACAATTAATTATGCCCCTGTTTTTCATGAGCTTTGCCGCAACAGGTTTGAAAATTCCAATCATGCAAGTTTTTTTGCAAAATCCGCCCTGCAGGAACAGGTTGCAAAATTTATTGCGTACGGTATTGCAAATAACCATGTTTTATCCCATGAAGAATTGGCAGAATTAGAACGAAATTATGCGTTTTTTAAGCAAAAGAAAGAAAAACTGGAAAAAGAAATTTCAGATATTTGTACCTGTATCCAAAACAATGTGCAGCAAAATGAAATTGCTGTGCATGCACATTTTATCAACGCACTGACAAAAGCTGAAAAAGGAGATTATTCCTCTGCCTATTTAAATAAGGAAAGTTTTGCAAAAGTTGTAAAAGCAAGTAATAAAGGGGATATTGCAACGTGTTCAAAATATTATGCCGCCCTGCAGGAATATATTGATACGATGAAGCGGGTTCAGCCCTTTTATTCCCAGTATGTTCTCATGCTGCCTGTGATTAAAATTGCGGCAATACTCTCTGAGGCATTGGATACCTATGAAAAAAATCAGCAGGTTATTAATACGCAAAAAATGCCTTATATGATTGCAGGATTATTGGGGGAAAACCGTGAATACCTGCAAAATGCCTTTTTATTGCAAAAAAAACAGGAAGAAAATCTTATTCCTGCAGCCTATTGCCGTCTGGGAACACGTTTAAAACATATCTTATACGATGAATTTCAAGATACAAGCATTGCACAGTGGAATGCCTTGAAAGATTTATCCTGTGAAGCCCTTGCAAATGGCGGATCAGTTTTTTTTGTGGGTGATGTCAAACAGGCAATTTATGGCTGGCGGGGGGGGAAAGCCTCGTTATTCAATGATGCTCCCAAAAATTTGGCTGCTATTGCTGCCGAAGGACTTGAGGAAGACAGTTTACCGTGTAATTGGCGAAGCACAGAAAATATTATTGATTGGAACAATACTTTTTTCCAAAATTTAGCAGATACGGAAAAAAGCGACAATCTGTTTGCTTGTCTTTCATCCCTTGTTAATCAAGGTTTTTCTGAAACAGGCATTGCAAAACTTGCTGAAACTGTCCAAAAAAATTATGCCCGCGCAGAACAGGCAATTGCTGAAGAGCGTTTGCCCCAAGTACAGGGCAAAGGGCTTGTGGAAGTTCATACGCTCAAAGAATCAAATAATTTTTTTGATGTTGCCGTGCTGGCGCTGCTGCCGGAAATGGTGCAAAATTTATATAAAAAATACGGTAGTTACAGTAAAATCGCAGTGTTAACGGTCAATAATAAACAAGCTTCTTTTGTTTCTCAGGTTTTATTGGAACATGGAATACCTGTTGTCAGTCAGGGAAGTTTAGGGCTGAAAGAACACCCTGTTATTATTGAACTTATAGCTTTTCTGCGTTTTTTGGCAAATCCCCTTGACGACAATGCCTTTTGTCAGGTGCTTTTGAGCAGACACATTTTGCCGCAATCCTTTTATGGCTACTGCTCCCAAACTCAATGTTTGGATTTTCTGGTACAAGCCCGCAATGAGGCTTGTTTTACGGCTTTTCGTGATGCATTTCCGGAATGTTGGCAAAGGTATTTCCATGTGCTTGTGGACGGTGCAAATCTTTTAACTGCCTATGACACTCTTTGCGAAGTGTATAACCGCATGGGGATTATGGAGCAAAATCCTGACGCCTTTGTCTATTTGCTGCGTTTAAAAGAGCTTGCCTATTTGGCGGAAGAGCATGGAATTGTAGATATTAATGCTTTTTTGGACTGGTGGGAAGAAAACGGAGAAAAGGAAAATGCACCGCTTCCGGAAGGGGTCAATTCTGTTTCTGTTTTGACAATGCATAAATCAAAAGGTTTGGAATATGAAACGGTTATTATTCCATGGCATAATTTCAGGATTGATGTGCAGGGGGATATTTGCAGGCTTGAACTTCCCTTTGAAGGACAATTTTATACGCTGTATGCAGAACTGAAAAAAGAACATGGCATAGCGTATGAGGAAGCAATAGCGGAAAAAATAACCGAATGTATTAATTTACTTTATGTCGCGTGGACACGGGCAAAGGAAGAATTGCATATTTTTCTTCCTGAAACGTATGATATAAAGAAAAATGGAAATTTTTATCCGTTTATAAAAGCGTTTCTTGAAGAAACAAAAAACCGGCTTCAGCCGCGGATAACGGAAAAGGGAGAAGACGGGTTTTATCTCGGGAATGAATATACGGCTGCTGTATCTGAAAAAACGTTGCGGTCGCTGGAATTTGCCCTTGAAACGTATTTTGATGAGGAAGAAAAAGCAAAATTAAAAAAATATCTTTTACAAGAAAAACAAGAGCGGTTAGCTTCGTTTTTTAAAGAATATACAATTGAAAAGAACGTGAAAAAGAAAAATGGGGATGAACAAGAAGAATGTGTTTACTATGAATTGAAAATTCCTCCCGATGAAATTCTTTACGTGGCGAAGCGGCTCTCCCGCATTCTTTTGCCCTCAGGGAAAAAAACGCCTCAAAAGAGCCCTGCTGAAAATACTGCTCCTGAAAAGATATATCATCAGGAACATAGCATGGACTGGCTTCCGCAATTGCATATTTTCTCTACAAAACTGGAAGAATTAAGCCGTCAAAAGGATTTGTCTTCCAATAAACGGGGAACCCTTATCCATAAGAGCTTAGAATATCTTATTTTTTCAGGAAATATAGAGGAAGATTGTAAACGTGCAGCCTATGAAGCCATGAAATTTTTGCCCTATGGACGGTTTTTGCAGCAAAACGGACAGGAGGAAACAGCTGACAGCGTTTCACGGTATAAGGATTTTTATGCACAGGTTCAGGAAATTTTACGCTGGTTCGCTTCGCTGCAGGAGCCTTTTGGCGGGGCATCTTTTTGGTTCAGATATGGCTATAAGGAACATAGCATAACAGATGCCATGGGTGATTTATTCCGTGTTGACCTGCTTGTGGAAATTCCCCCTGCCTTGCAAAAGCAATATGACAATACGGCGTTTCTTGCCATTGATTATAAAACAGGATACTTGGAGCAAGAACTTCCCGTGCCTGCTAATAAAGAACAAATTTTGAATTATATTGACTTGTTATCAAAATCCACAGGGAAAAAAGCATTAGGCTTATTGCTTTATTTGGATGCAAAAGAATGCTGTCTTGTTGAGGGTGAATAACTATGCAGAAATATTGTAAAAACTATAAACAAACCGGCAAAAATCCGTTTGCAGTCATTCCATGGAGTGAGGATTTTCTCTATGCCGTCCAAAATCTTGTGGATATGTTTGCAGAGGAGCAGCACATTTCCATGCAGGATATTGTGCTGGTTTTTCCCAATGCAAGACCGAAACGGTATTTAACTGCCCGGTATAAGGAGCGGGCAAAGCAGGAAAAAAAAGCGGGAATTTTACCGCAGATTTATACAAATACGGAGTTTTATACCCTTTGCCTGCACCATTTTGAGCGGGGCTTGCCGTTATTTTCTGAACTGGAGCCATTAGACCGCTATGCAAAATTATTTGAAATTGTGAAAAGTGTTTTGCAGGAAAAAAAATATTCCCATTTTTCCTCCAGCATGGAAGTGCAAAATGATATTGGGCAGGCAGTGGAAAAAGAAGCGTTGCAGCTTGCAAAATTTTATCCTTGGGCACAAAGCCTCGATACACTTTTTGAGGAGTGTTTTCATCAGCTGATTTTACCGCAAAATATACAGTATGCTGACGAAGTATCGTTATTTGCCCAAAGCCTGCTCAAGGATATTGAAGAAATTTTTGCAAAATATACAGCGTCCATGCAGGAAAAAGCGCAAACAACTCCTGCGTACAGTCTTTTTCGGACAGCCCGGTATGTACAGGCGTACGGGCAGTATCAAACCGGCAGCACCCCTGCACCGGGGATTTTTTCCTCTTTTCAGACAGAGGATTTTGCAGCGTATTTTGCTGATTTTATGCCCTATTTGTTGCAGGGAAAACGCATTATCTTTGCCGGCTTTGTAAGTTTATCAAAAGCGGAAGATGTTATTTTAAAATATTTTTGGGAGCAGGGGGCGTGTATTTGTTTCGATACGGACAGCCGGCTGGTAACTGCTTTAAATAATCTTCATTATTCCTGCATTGAGCATAAAAAATGGCTGCAAAGGTGGCAGGCAGAGGCAGTTTTGCTGAGTGCTCATAAGGAAGAAAGAAAGCCTGAAATTTCTTTTTATCCTGCCTATGATTTTCATTCGCAATTAACAGTTTTGAAAGAAAGTATCAGCCCTTATCTGGAAACAACGCAGGATCGTGATGATTATTGTGCTGTTGTGCTTCCCAATTCTTCTTTACTCATGCCTGTGCTGCATGAATTGCCGAATAAAAATATCAATATTTCCGTTGGTTATCCTCTTCAGAGAACTTTGCTTTGGCAGTTTATTGTGCATATTTTTAATTTGCAATTAAATAAAAAAGAGCTTGGTGAAAATCAGTATCAGTATCAAACGGCAGATTTGCTGGCACTTTTTGAGCATCCTTTTACAAAAATGCTGCTCAGTCCTGCAAAAAGCTCTGAAAACAGCCAAAAAAACGAGGGGCAAACGGAGCTCTGCACAAAGGATAATTTTGCCACATGGCGCAAAGTCCTTTATTACGCGGATAAGCATCTTGCGGAAAAGGCTTGTTACGTTGATTTTGCAAATTTTGTCACGGATGAAATTTTTGATATTGATGAAAATGCACAATATTACGATTTATCTTCTGAAAAAATGGGAATCTTTGTGGAGGATTTTTTTCATTTGACTGTTTTTGTATGGGAAAATATCAATACATTGCAGGAGGTTGGTGAACGATTAAATTCCTTGATGGATTTTTTCATAGAATATGGAGAAAGTGTTTGGAATCGTTTTCCGTTGGATAAGGAAGGACTTGTGCGCTTTTTTCAAAATACTATTCCGACCCTTATGCAAAATGGATTGGCACAGCACGCTTTTCCCTTGAAAACTTTATATTCTATCCTTGAACAATGCATCATGGCAGAACGTGTACCTTTTGAGGCAGACCCGCTCACGGGCCTGCAGGTGCTTGGTATGCTGGAAACCCGTTTGCTCAGTTTTAAAAATGTTTTTATCCTTGACTGCGTGGAAAGTGTTTTGCCGCCTGTCCATGCCCAAGATCCATTAATGCCTGATTCGCTGCGTGCACTCTTTGGACTGCCCGACAGGCACAGCCGTGATATGGTAGCCGCCCACACGTTTTATCGGCTTATTCACAGTGCGGAAAAAGTTTTTTGCTATTGGCAGGAGGGCGTGCAGTCATCGGAAATTCAAAATTCCAAAAGCATGCGTTCCCGTTTTGTGGAAGAATTAATCTGGGAAAAAGAAAAATTTGCCGCAAAAAAAGGAAAAAAACTGAAAGAGATAGAGGAAAGCCTCTTTCATCCGGTACTCTGTACTCCCCATGCTCCAGACAAACGGAAAAAACGCAGTATTGAAGTAACAGACACAATTTTTTCTGCCCTTGAAAAAAAAGCGGAAAAAGGTTTTTCCACAGATGCTTTTAAAACCTATTTGCAATGTCCTGTGCGTTTTTATTATCAATATCTTGCAAAGATTACAGCTCCGTCAAAAGAGGAAAGAGGTGATAATTTTGCTTTATTTGGGACAAAAATGCATGAATTTTTGAAAGAACAATATGCAAAGCAGCAGATCATTCGGCATGATGAAAATTTTACCACGCAATTTATGCAGGATTTTCATCAAAAATTCAATAAAAACAACTGGCAGGATTATTTTTCGGCTGACAGCTATTTCATGTTTCAAGAAACAGGTACGTTTTTTCTCGAAAAATATCTGAAAGAGATGCCTCATGAAGTTGAAATCGTGGCGCTGGAACATCCGTTTTCCCATGCGCTTTTGCATGAGGCATTTGCTTCTCCCGTTTATTTAAAAGGGATTGCGGACAGAGTGGATAAACGGGGCGAACATTACTTTATTATTGATTATAAAACTTCAAACAATAATAAAAAACAAATTTCATTGTGGAAAAATGAATCGTTGCTGGAAGAGTTGTCTGCTATGAATACAGTATGGCAGAGCGAAAAAGCTGATACATGTCTTGAAAAGTTGGCAATGAATATGGAGGATATCCAATTGCCGTTTTATCTGTATTTATTTGCAAAAGATAAAAATTTACATGAGGAACATGGTATTGCTGAAAATGCCCGTATCAATGCGTCATGGATTTTCTTGAGTGAGCGGGAAAAAGGTTGTGAAATGGCTCTCATTGATGAAGAATATGCAGGCAGTGAAGAAAATATGTGGGATATGCTGTATAATGTTCGTGAAAAGTATATGGATATTGTTTTTGATTTTATTCTCAATCACATGGCAAAAGAAAAAGTGTGGAAATGTAAAGAAGGCAGGTACTGCGGGTATTGCCCCTTTGTTGAGTACTGTTAAAGTATTTTTTTGGGAAATGATTATCTCTGCTGTCGCTATCCGTAGAGCCCGTTCACTCGCTAACGGCTGCCGCTTCCCAAACCCCATATTGCAAAAATTTCATTCTGAAATTTTTGAATATATGCATAACGAGTGTATTTCCGTATAACATTCAGAATAGTTTTATAAAATAAAACCGTTTTGAAAGAGGTTTCGGGGAAAAACTTTTGAAAAAGTTTTCCCCCGGAAAATAAAACGTTTTCCTCAATTATTGAAAATTTATATCTTCTTCAAATGACATGCAAACAAAAGCGTTATGGACAACGTCCATAACGCTTTTGTTTGGGGAATTTGGGGGGAGGAAGCCGTTGGCATGTTTGCGAGCCTTACGTATAGCAACAGCAAAACTGCTCATTTCCCCCATGGCAAAATGATGTTTTAGAAGAAACGGGAATAACCCTGCAAAATAATAATGCCGATAATGAACGGTAAAATATACGCAAGGTAGAAATACAAATATTTAGGGAATTTTGCACCGTTGCCTGTGTCAGCTTCTTTGCAGAAGTTTTCAAAACCCCAGCCGGACTTGTGGGTACAGAACAATAAGAGGATTAAGCCCCCAAGAGGCAAAATATTGTTGCTGACAATAAAGTCCAGAAGGTCGAGAATAACAGAGCCTTCCCCAAAGGGCTGAATACTATCCCAAACGTTAAAGCCCAAAATGCAGGGGAGAATACAAAAAACCATCGCCCCAAAATTGATATTGAGGGATTTTTTTCTGCTCCAGTGCAGTGCGTCCATGCTGTAGGCAATGATACTTTCCATAACCCCGATAACAGTGGTGAGCGCTGCAAAGCCCATGAAAATAAAGAATAATGTTCCCCAGAATAAACCGCCGCTCATTTCATTGAAAATATTGGGCAGGGTAATGAAAATAAGGCTGGGACCCGCGCCCGGCTCAACACCAAAGGTAAAGCAGGCAGGAAAAATAATGATACCTGCCATAAAAGCAACAAAGGTATCCAGTGCCCCGATATAGAGAGCTTCCCCTGTAAGAGATTGGTTTTTATTGAGATAAGAGCCAAAAATCATCATGCCGCCCATACCTACGCTCAAGGTAAAGAAGGCTTGGTTCATGGCGTCATTTATCATATTAAAGATGCCGGCTTCTTGGATTTTTGCCCAGTTTGGAGCGAGGTAAAATTCCATGCCTTCCTTCAAGCCTGAAAGGGTCAGGGAGTGCCCTGCCAAAACAAGCAAAATAATTAAAAGTCCGGACATCATGAGTTTTGCATAGCGTTCAATGCCTTTTTGCACGCCTTTGGCACAAATAAAATAGCAAATGCCTGTCACAACAAGTCCCCAAAAATACATGGAAAGGGGATTGGCAAGCATACCGCCGAAGTAAGCACCCACTTGGTCGGGATTTAAACTTGCAAGCGTGCCCGTTGCAGTATTATAGCAATAGCTTAAAAGCCAGCCGGCAATAGGGATATAGAACATCATCAAAACAAATGGTCCCACATAACCAAACCAGCTCACGGATCGCCATGCTTTGACAGGGGAAAGCTCATGATAACAGCGAGCCATTGTTTTTTGGGAGGCACGTCCTGCTGAAAATTCCATAACCATGATAGGCAGACTGACTGCAAGAAGAAAGAAAAAGTATGCAAGGAGGAAGATAAGTCCACCGTATTTGCCTACAACATAAGGGAAACGCCAAACATTCCCCAATCCGACAGCACAGCCGGCTGAAAGAAGGAGAAACCCTAATCTTGATGCAAGCTGATCTCTTGATGTTTGTTTACTCATAACAATTCCTTAATAGGCTATTTTAGGTTAGAAGAAGCGGGAGTACCCTTGAATAAAGACAAAAAACATAATGGCAGGCAGCACATAACTTAAGTAAAAACGTAAGAAACGCGGGAATTTAATCCCTTCGCCGATATTTGCTTCTTCAAGGAACTTATCGTAACCCCAACCGTAGCGACTTGTGCAGAAAAGCAAGATGAGGAAAGACCCGATAGGCAGCATATTGTTGCTGATGATAAAGTCTTCCAAATCTAAAATATTTGATCCTTCACCAAAGGGGGTAAAATCAGACCAAATATTGAAACCAAAAATACAGGGAAGCATTAAAACGGCAATGGAAATACCCGTTACAATAGTAGCAGTTCTTCGTGACCATTCATGCACGTCCATGTAATAGGAGATGATATTTTCAAACACAGCAATAACCGTAGTAAGAGAAGCAGCTGCCATGAAAATAAAGAAGAGCGTACCCCAGAATGTTCCGCCTGCCATGGAGTTAAAGACGTTTGGCAGGGTAATGAAAATAAGCCCGGGACCGGCATTCGGTTCAATGCCAAAAGTAAAGCAGGCAGGGAAAATGATAATGCCTGCCATAATGGCAACAAAGGTATCAAGCCCGACAATGTAGACGGCTTCACCTGTCAGTGCTTTATTTTTATTGAGGTAAGAGCCAAAAATAAGCATTGCTCCAATCCCCACGCTTAAAGTAAAAAATGCTTGGTTCATGGCGTCATTGACCATATTGAAAAAGCCGGCCTGTGTCACCCGTTCCCAAGACGGGGCAAGATAGAATTTCATGCCTTCGCCTGCTCCTGACATGGTAAGGGAATTTCCGGCAAGAACAAGTAAAAGAATAAGCAGTCCCAGCATGAGGACTTTAACACATTTTTCCACCCCTTTTTGCACGCCAAGGGAACAAACGCCAACACCAATGGCAATAACGATTAAAGACCAGCCAATCATAGGCATGGGTTCGGAAAGCATGGTTCCGAAAAATTGTCCGACTTCCTGCGGAGACAAATTGAGTGCCCCTGATGCGGTATGGAAACAATAGGCAATGAGCCAGCTGGAAACAGGTACGTAAAACATCATGAGAAGCATTGAGCCAATAAGGGCAAACCAGCCGATTTTATGCCATTTTGTGCCCACCGGTTCGAGCATGTGCAGAGCATTTCCCATATTTTTGCGGGAAGCCCGTCCTATGGAAAATTCCATTACAATAATGGGAAGCCCAACGGCAAGTAAAAAGAAAAAATAAACAGCGAGGAAATAGGCTCCTCCATAAAGCCCTGCGATATAAGGAAAACGCCACACGTTCCCCAGTCCGATAGCACAGCCGGCGGATAAAAGCAAAAAGCCTAAACGTGTTGCTAATTCTTCTCTGGAATGTTTTGTCATAGATTAACCTTTTGTCTGGTATGTTTTTGTATCTATCATAAGGAAAAGTGAAACTCAACGGAATTATTTTTTGGATTTCGGAAATCCGAAGCTGATAGATAAAATAACCGCGAGAGCCAAGAGCATGCAATACCAGTTGTGCATTGCAATTTCAATAGGGGATATTTGAGATAATGAGCCTGCCAGAAGAAGCTGAGCTGCATAGGGGACAAGACCTTGGAATACGCAGGAAGCCATGTCCAGAATACTGGCAGAGCGTCGGGAATCAATTTTGCTTTTTTCCTTGATTTCCTTTGCAAGACCGCCTGTCAAAATAATTGCAACGGTGTTATTGGCAAGGCAGATATCGGCAAAGCTGACAAGAGCGGCGATACTCCACTCCCCTGCTTTTTGGCTGTGTTCACCGCTGTTTTGTTTTGCAAATTTATCAATGGAATGTAAAACATAAGCAATACCGCCGTTATGTTTAATCAGCTCTCCAAGTCCGCCAAGCATCATGGAAAGAATCATGATTTCATTCATGCTTGCAAAGCCATCATAGATGTTTTGGCTGAACGTCAGGAAATTATAGTCAGCAAGGGAATAAATCCCAATGGCGCCGCTGAAAATAATACCGGTCAAAAGCACGATAAAAACGTTTATCCCGCAGACAGCCATAACCAAAATGGTAAGGTAGGGAAGTACTTTTATAAATTCATAGTCATGGATTTCCACGCTTGAGGGAGCGGATGTCGCAAAATAAAGAATAAGAATGGTGATAAGTGCCGTAGGCAGGGCAATTTTGGAGTTGAAAATAAACTTATCTTTCATTTCGCAGTCTTGTGTTCTGGTGGCAGCAATGGTCGTATCGGAAATCATGGAAAGGTTATCCCCAAACATAGCCCCGCCGACAATGACGCCAAGCATAAGCGGCGTACTGATTTCTGTTTGCCCGCAAATGCCAAGCCCAATAGGGGCGATAGCTGCGATGGTTCCCATACTCGTTCCCATGGCAGTGGCAATAAAGGCGGCAATAATGAAAAAGCCCGGCACGATAAAATCAACGGGAATTAAGGAAAGACCGAAATTAACCGTTGCGTCAACACCGCCAATGGATTTTGCAACCGTCGCAAAAGCCCCTGCCATGATATAGATAAAACTCATGGTAATAATGTTGCTTTCGCCAACGCCTTGCAGGAAAAGGGCTATGCCTTGATTAAGTTTTCCTCTGAATTGCCAGATGGCGATAACAATGGCAGGAATAATGGCAACAGTGGCAGAAAGCTGATAAAAAGCCATGCTCACATCTTGAAAGGTTAAATATACGCCTGTTCCTATGAAGAGGATTAAAAATACAATAAGTGGCAGTAAAGCAGATGCTTTAGGGCTTGGGGTATTCATATGCTCTCCCTCAATTATAGTTAAGATAGGGTATTACTATATCAAAATATCTTAATATGCAAGAGTTTTGATACAAAATTGGTAAAAATCTTTTTTTGCAAACAAGGGGCGGAAAGGGTACTTTTAAGAATAAATCTTTGTATAGGAAAATTTCTTTTTTGTTCTTCATGGGAAAACGTACGTATCAGTGCATGCAGAATTACAGAAAATATTATCGGAAAATTAACAAATTTGTAAAATTGGTTTTTTGATTGCCTTTTGCATGAAGTTTTGTAAGAGCATCTTTTATTCCTCAGAGGAAGAGCCGGAATGTATCGGCTGTAATCTGTAACAAGCTCTTCCGTTTTCCTTTGCTTTATACAGCATATTATCTGCCTTGGAAAGAATATGAGAAAGCTTTTGCGGAAAAAGAAATTCATAGCCGCCGATACTGCAGGAAACTTTTGCTTGGGGCAGGAGAGAAGAAATATTCTCTAAAAATTTTGACAAATGGTACCCGAGTTCTTCTTCTGACATTGGTTTGTAAATGATGACAGCAAATTCATCTCCGCCGATTCTGCCGATATATCCTGTTTCTTTAAAGGCTGCCGATAAGTTTTGGGCAATTTCATGGAGAACTTTATCGCCTGCCGCATGCCCGAAGGTATCGTTAATGACTTTAAAATAATCTATGTCCACAAATAAAAACCAGTTTGAGGCGGTATTTGGCGCAGTTTTGCTTTTTTTTTCCAGTTTATGGCAGCAAAAGAAAAACATCTTTCTTCCCATTACATTGGTTAACGTGTCTATGCCGTCCTGATATTCTTTATACGACATATACTGATGATAGGAAAATAACACGGTGGTGGAAAGAAGCATGATGCCTACCATGGCAAAGACAAATTGGCATTGAAGATAAAACAAATCTTTGGCAATAACCGGCGTTATGAGAATTTGATATTGCTTGAGCATATATGCTTCTCTGTCTATAAAATAAAGAGCGGCAGAAATAGCCAATGCAATGAGCAAAAAGATAAAAATTGTTAATGCAAAAAAGAAAAATTTTGATTTATAGGGATTTTGGGATGCATGGTTGATAGCATGTTTCAAAAATTGGAATTTCTCTGTATTAATAGCATACCATAAGCCAATACACAGGAAAATACAGCCAAGGGCTGTGAGAGTGTCATTAAAATCCCAATTGAGTGTATTCGTAATGTTTAAATCAAATTCGGGAAACAGCATGCCAAGAGCTGTCAGCACAATAATTGAATGGAGTTTTGGGCTCAGACATGCAACAAGCCCAATCCAAAGGTATTCAAATTTTTTGTGTATCGCACAGCTAAAAAAATAGGAAACAAGTGCCCCGAATAATAAACGGGTGCCAAGGCTTAAAAAAATAGAATTCACAGGGGCATTGCTTGAAAACGGAGAAAAAACAGCGTCAGCAAACATGACATAATAGGGAGTTGCTTTAAATAATGACGCAAATCCAAAAAATAAACTGATAATGAGTGTCTGCGGCATTTTTAATAAAAGTCCGGAAACAATAATCGGAAAATAAGCAAACGTGACAGAGATAGGAGGAATATGGATAAAGCCTAAAAATGAAAAGGACATTAATAATTCTATTCCAATCAGAAAAAGGAAAAGATAACGGTCAAAAAGCCTTTCTCCTAAAAAAAATGTTTCCCAAAAAGAGTTTTTTTCAGTTTGTTCTATAGGCATGGGATAATCTTATTTCTATCCTCAATAAAAATATGTTTCTTTAAAATCAGTATATGTTTTTATATTAAATTTTCAAGTCTTGTTAAAAAGAGAAAAATTGCAGGGTTACGGCTGGATACTAGCCATGAATGATACCCGTTATTGTTTATAGCGCGGCTTTTTGGCGTGGCTATGGAAATCTTCGGGAAACGTACGCAAACGTTTTTGTATTCTTTCCACACGGCGATTGATTTCGCTGAGACCAAAATACCCAACAGAGGCAAAAACGCCGAATGCCGCTACCAAGACAGCAGAAAGCACCAGCAGTTCGTTATATGCCTGATCAGAAGAAGTCGTTTGCCATAAAAGGAAAATGCAGGCGATACAGCCCCCCAGCCACATGAGATGACCGCAGAGTTTTAAAAATTGTTCCAGTGGGGCATTATTATAGGGATTGACTTCCGATAACCCCTGCCAGTCACGGCTGCCGCATTCCGGGCAGCGCGCCAGAAATTCGGGAAAAACTGTTTTACACTTTGAACAGACAAGGACGGGTTCTTTGCCGTGTTTTTGGATACGGCGTTTTCTGGGCAAAGCACGGACAGGTTTGTTGAGTTTGGGAATAGTTGTTTTTTGTATATGTTTGATAAGTCGCATGGCATATCCTTCTTTTCATACCTTAAATAGCGTCATACTTGGGTGCTTTGAGTGGTTTTACGGTGTTGGGACGTGCTTTTTGCAAAATGTAGATAAGTCCCATAATCAGAATGCCGAGTCCGTACCCGAGATAACGGTATTCATAGGGAAGAACAAAACCGGTAATCAGGAAGGGGTTGAGGAATAAAACGGTATTAAAAGCAAGAAGAGCTTTTTCCAGCCCGGTATTTTTATTGATAAACCAGCCTTGGGTAAAGGACGCAAAATTGACGGTGCCAAGGCAGGTCATGCCAAAAATAAAGAAACTCATGGGAACAGAATGAATATTCCACAAGATAATATCATGGTTGAAAAAGAACATAAGCGGTAAAATGGCTGTTCTGATATCATACCAAAAGCCTTGTATACCCGTGGCGATGGGCGAAGCTTCGGCAATGGCGGCGCCTGCATAGGCAGCAAGCCCCACAGGGGGCGTATCGTCTGCCAGAATACCGAAATAAAGACAATAAAGGTGAGCTGCCAAAAGGGGAACTGTCAGGTTTAAACCGTGAATATCAACGTTTGAAGCCAGACGCACAAGGATAGGGGCAGTGAGTGACGCCATGATAATATAGTTTGCGGTGGTAGGTAAGCCCATACCCAGCAAAAGGCTTGCAAGGGCAGTAATGCAAAGAAGCAGCAAAATATTGTTCATGGATAAAATTTCCACAAATGTGGTAATTTGTTGTCCAAGACCAAGGGAAATACAGCCGACGATAATCCCTGCACAGGCTGTGGCAAGGGCGACACCCGCCATGCTTGTTGCTCCGGCGGAAAGGGAAATAAGCCAGTCTTTGACAGAAAGTTTTAAACTTTCAAAACGGGAAAAACCATATAGGCGTGCACGGATATAGCTTTTGCCGAGCATCATGACGCTGAGCACGCAAATTGCCCTAAATACGCTCATTTCTGCAGAATGCTGGGCAAAAATAAGTTCGTAAAGGAGCATGAAAATAGGGATTAAAAAGACCCAGCCCTCTTTGAGAGTTTCTCCGACCTTGGGAAGGGCGGATTTCGGCAAACCCTGCATGCCGAGTTTGCTTGCTTCCACATGGGTAATCCAGAGCAGGGCAACGTAAGAGGCAAAAGCAGGAATAGCCGCTGCTTTGGCTACTTCAATATAGGGAATATTGACATATTCTGCAATGATAAAGGCAGCAGCCCCCATAACAGGCGGGGCAAGCTGACCGTTGGTGGAGGCAGCAACTTCAATGGCGGCAGCTTTTGTTGCAGGATAGCCCATTTTTTTCATTAAAGGAATGGTAAACGTACCCGTTGTCACAACGTTGGCAATACTGGAACCGGAAATCATACCTGTCAGGGCGCTGCCCAAAACAGCGGCTTTTGCAGCGCCGCCTTTAAAGTGCCCCAAACCGGCTATGGCAAGACGGATAAAAAATTGTCCTCCGCCTGCTCTTTCCAGCATGGTTCCAAATAAAACAAAGAGGAAAACAACTGTTGCGGAAACTTGCAGGGGAACACCGTAAATCCCCTCAGAATCCATAGTCATCTGCGAAATAAAGCGGGAAACGGTAGCTCCTTTGAAGGCAAGAAAATCGGGTAAATAGGGACCGGAAAAAACATAGAGAATAAAACACATAGCAATGGTGGGAAGGGCCGGTCCAATAACCCTGCGTGTTGCTTCCAAAAGCAACACAATGAGTAAAAAACCAAAAATAAGGTCACGGGGAATAGGCAGCCCTGCTCTTGAGGCTAAGCCCGTGTAATCAAGAATAATGTAAAGAGCGGAAAAAGCGGCAAAAATCGCAAAAATATAGTCAAGAACAGTAACCCTGTTCATGGCCAGTAAAATACGTTTATCCCAATCACTGTTTTTTCCGTGTTTAAACATGGGAATATTGAGATAAACAAGACTGATGGCAAAGGCTAAGTGAATTGCACGGACAAAAATTGCATCAATCAGAATAAAACCGGCTGATGCAAGTTGGAATAAAGACCATAAAAGTCCAATAATTAATGTAAGATTTTCAGTAAAACCGGAACCTTCCCCACGAAGCCCATGCTCGCCCTTGAGCATTTCCTCGCGATAAGAATCGGGTTTAAATGCTGATTCTTTCTTTTTTTTCATACCATACCTTTAAAATAAAAACGTGCAAAACAAATTTTGCCATTAAAAAAGGGGGAAATATTCCCCCTTATGCGGAAGAATATCTTATTTAATCAAACCAACTTCTTTGTAGTAGCGTTCAGCCCCTTTATGGAGCGGAGCAGACAATCCTTCGAGCATGCCTTCTTTGGTAAGATTTGCTAAAGCAGGATGAAGAGTGCGCAGTTCGTCAAGGTTTTCAAAAACAGCTTTTGTCAAATTATACACAACTTCTTCATCAATGGCAGCAGAAGTAATCAAAGTTGCTTTCATGCCAATGGTGCTGATTTTGCCTTCACCGGCATTGGTTGCTTCCGGATATTGCGCCATGTCAATGGTATCCATGGAATAATAAGGAGCGGCTTCAAAAAGGCTTTTGATTTCGGGAATGGAAACAATGCGGGTTTTTCTCATGCCGGCAGTTGCTTCTTTGATATTTCCGTTTGGATGTCCGACAGTATAGAAGAAACCGTCAATGCGTCCGTCTTGGAGCATACGGGGAGCGTCAGCAGCTTTGAGGCTTTCTGCCTTGAAATCCTTTTCATAGTTAATCCCGAGGGCATTGAAAATATCAATGGCATTTTGACGGTTGCCGGAACCCGGGTTGCCGATATTGATAACTTTCCCCTTTACGTCTTCAATAGCTTTAATCCCGGAATCTTCAGCAGCAACAAAGGTAATCATTTCAGGAGCCAAAGAAAACACAGAGCGGAGATCGGAAACAGGCTGTCCTTCCCATTCGCCTTTTCCGTTGTAAGCTAAATATTGGCTGTCTGCCTGAGCAATACCGAAATCAAGGTTACCGCCCTTTACAGCATTGATATTGAAAATAGAAGCACCGGTTGCTTCAGCTGTCGCTTTTATTCCAAATTCCGTTCTGTCATTGACAATTTTGGCTATTGCACCGCCTGTTGGGTAATAAACACCGGTAATACCGCCTGTTCCAATGGTAATAAACGTTGTTTTTGCTTCCGCCTGCAAAGGCATAAAACATAGACCAAGACCCAATAAAGCAAGAGCAAAGCGATTAAAAAATTTATGCATTGCTTCCTCCATAAAAATATACTGTATTATTAACAGTATTATTATTTGTTTTTACAAAAATGTTTTATCAAAAAAGAAGTATGCACGCAAGGAAAGTTATAAATATAATCAAGTAAATGGTAATATATTGAAATGATATAATTAATTGAGTTTTTAAATTCTTTTTTTACAATTT
>CAJTMS010000013.1 GCA_910577155.1 uncultured Mailhella sp. | reverse complement strand
TTAAAATACAAAAGATAGTTTTCTTTCTTTTATAACTTAGCCTGTTAAAATAAAAAAGCTCCATAAACTCATGGAGCCGGAAATATTGATAATATTACTTCTCTTAGAAACGAAAACCGTAAGAAATACAATAGGTATTTATTCCGGAATTATGCTCATTTATACCACCATTAGAAAAGTGGGCAAAATCAGCTTGAATACTGTGCCTGAAATCATCCCCAAATTGAATACCGACTGCACCCTTTGTACGGAATTGAAAGCTTATCCCAAAATTTTTATTATAAAATGTTGTTTCTGAAAAAAAAGCTCCGCCAAATGTCAAAGAAGCATAAGGACGCCATATTCCTTCCCGATTAAAAACAGCTAATCCGCCGCCTGAAAGCGTCCCGCTCCAAAAATCATTATTTGAATTTTTCCGTATATAGTTTGCAGAAATTTCTACTAATGGAAGAATGGAAAGCTCTTCATTTTCATAAACAGCATCAAAAGTTCTGCGTAAGGTTAAATCAGCAGCAGCTGATTGGCGGTCACTTGCGCCGCCGCTGACAAAAAGCCACCACTCACCGGAAAAAGCCTGACTTGGAGCTCCAATTAAAACAAATAAACAAAGAAAAATTTTAAAAAATTTCTTCATAACAACTATTTTCCTTTTCAAGTATTCTTATTAAAGCCGTGTAAAATAACCAACCAGAATACTAATCATAACCACTTACAAATACAAAAATCAAAACTATCGAAACTTTTTATCTACGGCACATTCTTTAAGATTAGTTCTTGTCAAATTTTACATATCAATAAAGATAATTTTGTTAATTTGCATTTATTTGATAAAAAGTCAAGATATAAAATAAACGCTTTATCATAGTATTAGGTTGATTTTATAATAATTAGATTTAATTACAAAAATTTACAGTTATACTTTTTTATGGGGGAAATGATGAGCTCTGCTGTCGCTGTCCGTAGAGCTCGTTCACTCGCAAACAGCTGCCGCTTCCCCAAACCCCCACATTATCTGTTTTTCTTTCATAAAAACAAGATTACTTTTTGCAATTGAAAAAATTTATTTGTTCATCAACCTCTTTCCATAACAAAACGAAAAACCATAAAATAACACACTAAGCTCAACGAATTAAAAATAAAGCCCCTCTTATTGTCTTTACAATAAAAGGGGTAAAAGAGTACAAATAAATAGTTATGAAACTATTTACCTGCTGCACGCAAGCGGGTTAAAGCACGTTTCATTGCATTTTCTGCTCTGACAACGTCAATGCCGTCCTGCTGCTTTGCAAGTTGTAAACGTTCTTCTGCTCGAGCTTTTGCTTTTTCTGCTCGTTCAACATCAATATTTTCTGACAATTCAGCAGCCTGTGCTAAAATAGAAACTTTATTATCCGCTACTTCAGCAAAACCACCAGCAATAAAAGCCGTATAATCTTTATTACCAATTCTATAGACTAAAATGCCAATACTAAGAGCAGTAAGCAAAGGAATATGACCAGCAAGAACACCGAATTCGCCATCTACACCAGGAGCCCCGACATAATCAACGTCAGTGCTGAGCACCACTTGATCAGGGGTTACTATTTCAAGACGAAGTGCAGCCATTGCTATCTCCTATGCTTATATTTCCGCCCCTCCCCAACAATAAGGCAGGGACAGAAAACATTATGCTTGAGCTTGACGCTTATTATATTTTTCGATTGCCATTTCAATGCCGCCTACCATGTAAACGTCATTTTCAGAAAGGTAATCGTATTCACCACTCAAAAGACCTTTGAACGCTTTAATCGTATCTTCAAGTTTTACATAAACACCGGGTGTTCCTGTAAATACTTCTGCAACGTGGAATGGTTGAGACAAGAAACGCTGGATACGTCTTGCACGTGCAACAGTAACTTTATCGTCATCAGAAAGTTCATCCATACCAAGAATTGCAATAATATCTTGAAGGTCTTTATACTTTTGCAGAACCATTTGCACTTGACGAGCAATAGAATAATGTTCTTCACCAACAACTTGCGGGTCAAGAATACGGGAGGTAGAGTCAAGCGGGTCAACAGCAGGATAAATACCAAGCTCAGAAATTGCACGGGAAAGAACAAGCGTACCGTCCAAGTGTGCAAATGTTGTAGCAGGAGCAGGGTCGGTCAAGTCGTCGGCAGGAACATAAACTGCCTGAACCGACGTAATGGATCCGTTCGCTGTTGAAGTAATACGTTCCTGCAAACCGCCAAGGTCAGTACCAAGAGTTGGCTGATAACCAACGGCTGACGGCATACGTCCTAAAAGTGCAGATACTTCTGAGCCTGCTTGTGTGAAACGGAAAATATTATCAATGAAGAGAAGAACGTCTTGGTTTTCATCATCACGGAAATATTCAGCACAAGCAAGAGCGGTCAAAGCAACACGAGCACGCGCCCCCGGAGGTTCGTTCATTTGACCATACACCAGAACTGCTCTTTCCAAAACGCCGGCGTCCTTGAGTTCATGGTACATGTCGTTCCCTTCACGGGTACGTTCACCAACACCTGCAAAGACGGAGTTACCGCCGTGTTGTTTTGCAATGTTGTTAACAAGTTCCATAAGAACAACGGTTTTACCAACACCTGCGCCGCCAAAGAGACCGATTTTACCCCCTTTCGGGAAGGGAACCAAAAGGTCGAGAACTTTAATACCTGTTTCCAAAAGTTCAACTTTGGTATTGAGTTCTGTGAAAACCGGAGCAGCTCGGTGAATAGGAAGATATTTATCAGCGTTTACTTCGCCAAAACCATCAACAGCCTTCCCGACAACGTTCAAAATACGACCTACTGCTGCTTTGCCAACAGGAGCCATAATGGGAGAGTTTGTATCAACTGCTTCCATGCCGCGAACCAAACCGTCGGTTGAGTCCATAGCAATTGTTCTTACAATATTATTACCAAGATGCTGTGCAACTTCACAAACAAGTTCCGGGGCATCTGTGTTATTCGGGTTATTAATGACAAGTGCGTTTAAGATGTTGGGAAGCTGACCTTCAGGGAAAGCAACGTCAACAACAGCACCGATAACCTGTACTATATGACCTTTATTACCTGTCATACTTCAAAGCTCCTACTTACTGGCTTTGCAACGCATTTGCGCCGCCTACAATATCCATGAGTTCATTGGTAATGGCTGTTTGTCTTGTTTTGTTGTATAACAAGGTGAGCGAGCCAATCATTTCATCACAGTTATTGGTTGCATTGTTCATAGCAAACATACGAGCAGCGTTTTCACTGGCAAAATTGTCCAATAAACCGCGATAAATTTGAACATTCAAATAACGCGGTAAAAGTTCCGCAAGCAAAACTCCGACATTGGGTTCATATACATACTCAATGCCTGCATTTGCATCTTCTTCTTTTTCAGAAGGCACAACGGGCAAAAGAGCCATACTTGTAGGAACCTGACGGGACATACTCACAAATTCACTATAAACTAAATACACTTCATCAGCATTATATTCTGTATAATTATGAGAAACGGTATTTCCGATAGTTGTAGCCACCTGAAAATTCAGACTTCCCATAACATCAGTCATAGCAGAAAGAACTTGGAAACCGGTTTTTCTTACAGCGTCACGGCCTTTCCGACCGACACAAATAAAAGAAACGGCTTTTCCTTCACTTTCTTTTGCTTTTGCTAATTTTAATGCAGTATTTATTAAATTGACATTAAAAGCACCGCATAAGCCACGGTCGGAAGTAACAAGCAAAATCAGCACGTTCTTCTTTTCCTCATGGTTTTCTAAAAGAGCATGATCCGCCCCTTCAGTACGGGCTGCTAAGTCAGACAACATGGTATTAAACTTATTCGCATAAGGACGGAACCGTTCAATACGTTGCTGTGCACCACGTAAGCCGGCAGAAGCAACCATTCCCATTGCCCGGGTAATTTGCTTCGTTTTTTTAACGCCGGCTATTTGCAGTTTAACATCTTTTAAGGAAGGCATAAATTACCTCCGTGCCACAAAAGATGCTTTGAACTCTTTAATGGCTGAACTTAAACGTTCTTCCAAATCTTTATCAATTTGTTTACGTTCACGGATATCAGCTAAAATATCAGCTTTTACAGTACGTAAATGTTCCAAAAGACCAGCTTCAAAAGGAAGAACATCGGCAACTTCAATATCATCTAAAAAGCCGCGAGCTGCTGAAAAAATAGACGCAACCTGCTCTTCAGTCGGCATGGGTTGATATTGCGGTTGTTTCAAAAGTTCTGTCATTCTGGCTCCACGGTCAAGTGTTGCTTTTGTTGCTTTGTCAAGGTCAGAACCAAATTGAGCAAAAGCAGCCATTTCACGGTATTGAGCAAGGTCAAGACGAAGCGTACCGGCAACTTGTTTCATTGCTTTGATTTGGGCTGCCCCACCAACACGTGAAACAGAAATACCAACGTTAATAGCGGGACGGATACCTGCGTTGAAGAGGTTGGATTCAAGGAAAACCTGACCGTCTGTAATAGAAATTACGTTGGTTGGAATATATGCTGAAACGTCTCCTGCCTGCGTTTCGATAACAGGAAGAGCGGTAAGGGAGCCGCCGCCAAGTTCATCGGAAAGTTTAGCAGCACGTTCAAGTAAACGTGAGTGCAAGTAGAAAACGTCACCGGGGAATGCTTCACGTCCCGGAGGACGGCGGAGAAGAAGTGACATTTGACGATAGGCAACAGCCTGTTTTGACAAGTCGTCATAAATAATGAGAGCGTGTTTACCGCTGTCTCTGTAGTATTCAGCCATAGTACAGCCTGCATATGCGGCAATGTATTGGAGCGGAGCTGATTCTGAAGCAGATGCGGAAATAATGGTGGTATATGCCATTGCACCGTGCTGACGGAGTTTTTCAGCAACAAGAGCAACTGTGGATTGTTTTTGCCCGATTGCAACATAGAAACAATGCACATCAGTATTTTTCTGTGCTAAAATGGCATCGACACATACTGCGGTTTTACCAACCTGACGGTCACCAATAATAAGCTCACGCTGACCGCGTCCGATAGGCGTAATAGCATCAATGGCTTTAATACCGGTTACCATTGGTTCATGAACACTTTTCCGTGACATAAGACCAGGAGCTTTAAGTTCAACCGGACGTGTTTCAGATGATTCAACAGGTCCCAAACCGTCAAGCGGCTGACCGAGCGGGTTTAAAACACGACCTGTAACAGCTTCACCAACCGGAACAGAGAAGATTTTACCCGTACGTTTTACCGGGTCACCTTCTTTAATGGCTCTGTCATCACCTAAAAGAGCAACACCAACGTTGTCCTCTTCCAGGTTGAGCACCATTCCCATAAGACCACCTGGGAACTCAAGAAGTTCCATGGCCATAGCATTTTGAACACCGTAAACACGAGCAATACCGTCACCGACATAGAGCACGGTACCGGTTTCGCTCATTTCGACTTTCTGGTCGTAATTGCGGATTTGTTCTTCAATAATTTTACTAATTTCTTCAGCCTTTATTTGCATGGCCTACTCACCCCTCTTGATGGATTCTCTGAGGTTATCAAGCTGCGCACGTAAACTTGCGTCATAAACAATATCACCCACTTTCAGAACAATGCCGCCTAAAATTTTGGGGTCAACAGCATAGGACAAATCAAGCTTACGACCAGTTTGTTTTTCAAGCTGAGAAATAATCTCAGACTTTTTTGTATTGTCAAGTTCAATAGCTGTGGTAACAAGTCCACGGCTAATACCTTTTGCGTCATCAAGTATTGCCTTAAAATCAGCTATAATTGCAGGAATTAATGCAAGCCTTCCTTTGTCGGCAAGCAGTGAGAAAAAGTTTTTTTCCGTTGTACCTGCCTTGCAAAGTCCCAGCACACCCATGACAATGGATTTTTTTTCATCATGCGTAATGACAGGGTTCATCATTAATTCTTTTAATTGAACATTTTCTTCAATAGCAGAGGCAAAAGCAGTTAAAGACTCAGCAAAAGTATCCAGTTCACCTTTTTCTTTTCCTAAGTTAAATAACGCACTTGCATAACGCCTTGATACTGCATTACCAATCATGAGAACACTACCTTTGATAAGGATTTTTCTATTAAAGCATTGTGTGCACCTGCATCTAAGCGTGACACAATTTCTTTTTCCATTGTTTTGACAATTTCATCTGCCATTTGTGCTTTAATTTTTTGTACTTCACTGTGCACATCCTGTTCAGCAGCAAGCTTTGCCTGTTCGACAATACGTTCAGCCTGCTTTTGTGCATCAGCTATAATGACAGCTTTAATTGTTTCTGCTTGTTTTTTACCTTCTTCAAGAAGTTTTGTACATTCTGCTTCAACAGAGCGAAGACGATCTTCAGCAAGGGATAAATTATGTTCAGCCTGTTGTTTTAAAGCCTTTGCAGTTTCTAAATCTTCTTTAACCTGTGCCTGATGTTTGGCAAGGAAATTTTTGATAAGCTTTCCGGCAGCATACCAAATAATACCAATAAAAATGGCAAAGTTTAAAACTCTTAGCGCAAAGTTTCCCCAAGGAAGCCCGTGCCCTTCTGATGCATAAGCAAAATCAGCAGCGGCACAAAATAAAACAACAAATGCGAAAGAACTGAGATATTTCACGTAACACCCCTAAAAAAGTGATTATGCTAAAATTTTTGCCAATGCTTCTTTGGAAAAAGCAGAAACATTTGCCTGTAAAGCCTGCAAAGCTTCCCGGCTTTCACTTTGGATTTTTTGTGTTGATTCCTGACGAATAACACGAGCCTCATCGTTTGCTTTTCCAAGCACACCACGGGCAGCATCTTCAGCACTTTTCTTATATGCATCACGCTCCTCAGCTATTTTAGAGCGAACGGCATTCAGACGTTCTTCATATTGAAGATTATGATCTTTCATAGATTGTGTGAAGTTTTCAGTATCTTTATTATCAGCGTCAATAATGGATTTGCGGCGGGCAATAACCCCGCGGATTGGCTTAATAATAAGAGAATGAATAATAAGCAGCGAAATAAAAAAGTTAATTAATTGTATTAAAAAAGTAATATCAAGACTTATACTCATATAAAATCCTTTCTCATAAGCCAAAATTATTTTTTATAAAATATACTTTTTTTCGACATGTGTCAATATAAATAACACAACCTAATTTCTTTGCCTATTCTTGAACTTCCGGTTCTTTCTTGAGCATTTGGATAGTACCGTCCAAAATCCCGCCGTCCTCAACAACCAAAGAAGGGCATTGGATTTTACCTTTTAAAATACCATCTCTGTGAATAGTCACATTTCTTTTGGCAACCACATCCCCGGTAAAACTGCCGGAAAGGTTCATTTCCCCGACGTTCACAGTTCCCTCGATTTTAGAATCTTTCCCAAGCATAAGGATGCCGTCAGATTCAATTTCACCAACAAACTGTCCGTCAATCCGAACAGCACCTTGGAAGGATAATTTTCCTGTAAAAAATGTCCCTGCTCCCATAAAAGCATTAATGTCATCTTTAGCCATTATTCTTTCTCCTCTAAGCTTTGAATACAAATCTATTAATCGAAACGCTCAGCACAATTCCGATAAAAATGCAGTTAACCACCATGGCAGTACCCCCATAGCTTATGAACGGCAACGGGATTCCCACAACAGGCATAAGTCCTACCACCATTCCTGTGTTAACCAAAACCTGCCAAAAGAAATAAAAGAAAATCCCTGCACAGAGCGTACTGCTAAATCGATCTCTTGCAACAGAGATAGTACTATAAATAGAAAATAAAAAAAAGCAAAAAATTACCACTACGCTGACACTGCCTACAAAACCCCATTCTTCGCCAAGAACAGCAACGGCAAAGTCCGTATGTTTCTCCGGCAAAAAGCGCAGCTGGCTTTGTGTTCCCTCCTGAAAGCCCTTGCCTGTCAGCTGACCGGAACCAATAGCAATTTGTGATTGGATAATATGATATCCCGCACCCCGCGGATCACGGGTCGGATCCAAAAAAGTTTTAATCCGTTCTTGCTGATAATCATGCAAAGCAAACCAGCTCAGCGGAATTAATAAAGGAATGATAATCAAGCAAATACGCAAAACTTTCCATTTAATTCCATGAAAAAGAGCCATACCTCCGATTAAAAATAACACGGTTAATGCCGTTCCCAAATCAGGTTGTTTTGCAATAAGCGCAAAGGGCACAAGTCCAATAATTAATAATTTAAATAATTGTATCCAGCCCAGACTTTCACCGTCTTTTGACAAATATTTTGCTCCCATTAAAAGAACAGAAAATTTTGCAAACTCACCGGGTTGAATGCTGAAAACGCCCAAATCAAGCCAACGCTGTGCCCCATATACGGTTTTTCCCATTATAGGCACAAGTGCAAGCAAAACCAGCACAAACAAATAAAAAGGAAGAGAAAACGTTTCTAAAACTTTATAGTTAATGAGAGCGACTGCAAACAGAATAACAACACCAATTCCGCCCCAAATTATTTGTCTTTCATAAAAAGGCGTATGGATAATACCGTCCTCAAAGCGGATACTGCTTGCTGAGTACAAATTGACAAAACCGATAGAAAAAAGAATGATAGTGGAAATAAATAATGCCCAATTCATATCAAGGAACATTTTTTTATTGGGAATATTAAAAAGTCTCATTACTTTTTCTCCATGGGAAATAATAATCGGATAATATCCCGTGTGACCGGACCGGCAGCGGAAGAACCACCGCCTCCATGTTCCAGCATGGTTACAATAACATAACGGCGTCCGTCTTTTTCCGCATATGCCCCAAGCCAAGCGTGGTCACGTTCTTTAAAATCCATTTCATAGTTCTTTTTCCGTCTGTCACCGACCATTTTCACTTTAACAACCTGAGCAGTCCCTGTTTTTCCGCCGGTAATGACGCCTTCCGTTTTGATAATTCTTGCTGTTCCGCGGGGTTCATTGGCGGTTGCAAACATATAATCGGCTATCATTTTACAATGTTCAGGACTGATGGGAGTATGCCCGACGATTTCCGGTTCCGCATCTTTAATAAGCTGTGGTTTCAAGAGTTTTCCGCCATTGAGCAAAGAGCTGATATAGACGCTTAATTGTATAGGCGTTACCAGCAAATATCCCTGTCCGATGGACATATTAACAGTATCCCCGTTTTGCCACCGTTCTTTGACGTTTTTTAATTTCCATTCTCTGTCCGGCACATTTCCTCTTGCTTCGTGCGGCAACTCAATTCCTGTTCTTCTTCCAAAACCGCATTTTTTTGCAAAATCAGAAATATAATCAACACCCAATTCCAAGGATTTTTCATAATAATAAACATCGCAGGAATACATAATGGAATGTTTCAAATCAACAGAACCATGCCCAAACTTGCTCCAGCACCGAAACTGTGAATTTCCCAACTTAAACACTCCGCTGCAAAAAGCCGTATCTTTGGGGCTGATACCTTTTTCCAAAAGCGCCCCTGCCATAACAAGCTTCCACGTGGAAGCAGGCGGAAATACACTCTGGATTGTTCTGTTTTGCAAGGGGTGTCTTGGATTATTTCGGACAGCGTCCCACTCTTTTTGAGAAAAACCGGTAACAAACAAATTATTATCATAGGAAGGCAAGGTTACAAGAGCATCAATAGCTCCCGTATCAGGATTCATCACAATAACAGACCCTGCGTAATCCCCCATAATCTGTTCAATATTTTTTTGTAATTCGATATCAATACTTAAATAAATATTTTGCCCGGAATGAGAAGTATTAATAATTTCTCTGTGCAAAGAACGCCCAAAAACGTCAACTTCCATGGCATCCATACCTTTAACGCCGCGCAGTCTGTCTTCCAAAACATACTCAAGCCCTTGACGTCCGACAATATCTCCCAAACTCAGGCGCTCATCATTTTTAATTTCTTCCTGTGTCGCTTCAGCGACATAGCCCATAATATGGGCAAGCGTATTTCTCTGGGGATAATGCCTGCGAGCTTTTGGAATAACATATATTCCCGGCCATAAGTGCACCTGTCCCTGTATGGCAGCTATGGTTTCAAAAGGAACTTCTGCAATAATAATAGGATCAAAAGAACGTGCTAATGATCTGTTTTTATTATAAATACTAATTACTTCTTCATAGGGAGTGTTGGTCCATTCACTGATTTGCGCAAGGGCTGCATACACATCAAGGACATCTTCCCGAACAATTGTTATCGCAAAAGTAATATAATTTTCTGCAAGGGGAACGCCATTGACGTCAAAAATTTCCCCGCGTGCGGCATCAACCCGGGCGATTTTTGTTTTATTCTCCAGTGCTAAACGGACAAATTCTTCTCCCCTGTGGATTTGCAAATACCAATACCGTGCACAAAAGATAACGAACAAGAGTGCAATAAGAAATTGCAATAAAAATAATCCCATTCGAGGCGGTTCATAGGTTTTACTTTCAATCTTGTTCGGCATTTCTGAAACCTTTTCTTAAATAACTAATCCCGTGCCACAAAACAGGTGTAAAAAACATCTGATAAACACACTCATCCTGCAATGCAGTATAATCAATATAAATATCTTGTACAGAGGCAAGCACGCTGACAATAAAATAATGAGAAACAGAAAGAGCAAAACTCAAAAGCAAAATAAACATCAGGCTTTCAACTTCAAAAAACCAGCGCCACGCATAAAAGAAAATAACAGTCAGCGAATACCACAAAAAAACATTCCCGAAAGGCATGGTACCGACACCTTCTTGGATAAGGATAAAAAGGCAAAACACAAGGCTAAACTGCACTTTTTTCTTTTCCTGCAGAGCAACAATAAGAGCAGGAATAAAAAAATCTACTCCGGCACTAAAAATCTGCAAAAAAACAGCAAAACAAATATATACAAGCCACCAAAGAACATTGAGCGCTTTCATGGCTAATTTGCCCCGTTTGCATTAGCTTGTTCGTCAAAAGCCTTTTCGATATCATTTTCTTCACTTTGGACAAGATACGGTGTTGCCATGGGTGAAAACATACTATTAGGTTTAGGAGAATAAACAGGACTGCCTTCCGGCAAAATATGCTCAAAAGGATTTTGCAGAAGCAAAACTTCCTCAAGTTTTTCAAAATTAACCAAGGGCCTTACCTGAATTTCAAACATAAAATTTGAGCTTGATTCAACGCTGACAATTTCCCCGACAGGAATACCCTTTGGGAAACTTAAGTCCAAACCGCTTGTCAGTATCCGTTCCCCGACTTTAACTTCTTCATTTTTTTTGACAAAACGCATGGAAAGAAGCTGATTATGCCCATTTCCCTGCACAATCCCCGGAACTCTGCCGTTTTCCGTAATAACAGAAACACTGCTCCCGGAATCTGTCAGCAAAAGTGCAACGGAAGTATAGGGACCGGCTTTTAACACCCTTCCGATAAGCCCGTCCGCATTAATAATGGGAGTACCTACTTTTGAACCGCTGAAAAAACCTTTGGAGAGCACAAAACTGTCAAAAAAATCATTTGCGCCAAGACGCCATGCCAAAATGCGTACGCCCTCAGCCTTCCAGTCAACAGCATAATCGATGGAGAGCAGTTTCCGTAAACGGTCAAGTTCAGCTTTTTCTTCTTTTGCAGAAGCCAGCTCACGTTTTGCATTAAAAAGTTCTTCTTTTAAGTGTTTATTTTCTTCATTAACACCGACAAGACTGATATAATTATTCCAAAAATCCGACACGGTTGTTGAAACATAAACAACAGACCGTACAACAAACCCGGCAACTTCCAAACCGATATTCGTACTGATAGTGTCAAGTTTGCTTGTCCGTTCATTCCATGTATAAATTCCAAGAAAGAACATAAAAAGTAATACAAAAACAACAATTAATCGTCTTGCATTCATGCCTCACCTAAAAAAATAAATTCGGATTAGAAGATACTAACCCGAATTTATCATACTCTTCTTTTATTAGTCTATACAAACTTCATGGAGTAAATCTAAATTATCAAGGGCAATGCCTGTTCCCATAACAACTGCGGACAACGGATCATCAACAATAAAAATAGGTAAATTGGTTTCCTGCCGCAGGCGCTCATCAAGACCTCGAAGGAGCGCTCCGCCGCCGGTAAGAGCAATGCCCCTGTCCACAATATCAGCCGCAAGTTCTGCAGGCGTTTGCTCAAGGGCAACACGCACAGCCTGAACAATAGCTTCCACCTGTTCAGAAATGGCAACGCGGATTTCTTCGCTGGTAATCACAATAGTATGAGGTATGCCGGTCACAAAGTCACGTCCCTTTACTTCCAGCTGCTGCTCCGGCTCCATCGGAAAGGCAGAGCCGATTTTCATTTTTATTTGTTCAGCAGAAATTTCCCCAATGAGCATATTATATTTACGGCGAATATAGGCTGCAATGGCCTCGTCCATTTTATCACCGCCAACACGGATGGAACGGGCATAGACAATACCGGAAAGGGCGATAACTGCAACTTCGGTTGTTCCCCCGCCAATATCAACAACCATATTGGAAGTAGGTTCCTGAATAGGGAGCTTTGCACCAATACTTGCCGCCATGGGCTCTTCAATCAAATAAACTTCTCTTGCTCCGGCGCTCAGGGCTGATTCTTTTACCGCCCTTTTCTCAACCTGAGTAATGCCTGTCGGCACACAAATCATAATCCGGGGACGCACCAAACGTCTTTGATTATGCACTTTGGATATAAAATGACGAAGCATGGCTTCAGTTACTTCAAAATCAGCAATAACACCATCTTTCATCGGACGGATAGGTTCAATATTTTTAGGAGCTTTACCAAGCATATTTTTTGCGTCAGTACCAACGGCAATAACCTGACTGCTTCCTTTTCTGTCACGTTTCACTGCAACAACAGAAGGTTCACTTAAAACAATACCATGTCCTTTCACATAGACACAGGTATTTGCTGTTCCAAGGTCAATAGCAAGATCATTTGAAAAGCAGCCCAACAACATATCTAAAATTTTTGCCATATAAATTCCTACTTCATTAATCAATAACTTAACAACTTAACCAAAAAATAAGTATACGTATCTTTTTTAATTGTCAATAAAATACTCTACGAAATTTTCGCACCATTGGGAGCAGCAGAGGTCAGCAAGCTGAGGTGTTCCCCTTTTTCCGCCGTTAAAATCATGCCGTGGGAAACCAGACCGCGGAGCTTCCGAGGGGGCAAATTTGCCGCCACAACAACTTTATGCCCTACCAAATCGGCAGGCTTATAAAATTCGGCAATGCCCGAAATAATTTGCCGGGGTTTTTCTTCTCCTAAATCTACTTCAAAACGCAGCAATTTATCCGCATCAGGATGCTGCTCGGCAGCGACAATTGTGCCAACCCGCAAATCCAGTTTTTGAAAATCCGCAAATTCAATGCAGGCAGTTTCTGTTTTTTCTTCTTTTGCATTGTTTTGTTTTGCATTTTTACTATTTTGCTTTTTTCCCGCCTGTTTTTCTTCCACAGGTTTTTCTAACCGAGGGAATAAATTGGAAGTTTCGGAAACAGCCTGCCCTGTGCGCAGGTGAATTTTACAGGAAAGCAAATCATCCATTAATTTCCCATGGAAGGAAAATTCTTTTCCCAGCTGTGCCTGCATTTTTTTACTGCTTTCCGGCATGACAGGATAGAGAATCACGGCAATTTTATACATATTTTCCAGCAGCACACGGATAACTGTTGCCAAACGTTCTTGCTTGCCTTCTTTGTATAAAGCCCATGGAGCCTGACTATCAACATATTTATTCATGAGTCGGATAGGCTCCCACAAACCTTCCAGCGCTTGTGAAAAACGAACCTCTTTAAAAAGTTGAATATAATTTTGCAGCGCATTATCCACACTTGCAAAAATTTGTTCATCATCTTCGGAAAGTTCCCCTAAGGCAGGAATTTCTTTTGCAAAATATTTTGCATTCATAGAAAGGACACGACTGAATAAGTTACCTAAATCATTTGCTAAATCAGAATTAATCCGAGAAATCAAAGCTTCCTCGGAATAGGACGCATCAGAACCAAAATGCATATCACGGAGCAGAAAATACCGAAAGGCATCCAAACCGAAATGCTCAGCGGCAAAACGGGGATCAACCACATTGCCCAAGGACTTTGACATTTTTGTATCTTTAACAAGCCAATATCCATGTACATTTAAGTGTTTGTAAACAGGCAAATCAGCAGCTTTAAGCATGGTAGGCCAGAAAATTCCATGGGGTTTCAAAATATCCTTAGCTACCAAATGTTCCCCGGGCCAATAGGTATTGAATTTGGTTAAATCGTCACTGTTTCCCCATCCCAGAGCAGAAATATAGTTTGCAAGTGCATCAAACCATACATAGCACACATAGTCTTTGTCAAAAGGCAGCTCAATACCCCATTCCAGACGTGATTTTGGACGGGAAATACACAAATCCTCCAGAACATTGCCTTCCAGCATGGCAAGGACTTCATTTTTATACCGTTCAGGACGGATAAAATCAGGATTATCAAGAATATATTGTTTTAACCATTCCTGATATTTGGACATTTTAAAGAAATAGTTTTTTTCACTGATATATTCCGGCTTTGTTTTATGCTGCGGGCAAAGACCGTCTTCCAGTTCTTTTTCCGTATAAAAACGTTCACAGCCAAAGCAATAATGCCCGCCGTATTCACCATAATAAATATCGCCCTTATCATAAATTTTTTGGAGCAGCGTTTGGACAGATTTTTTATGCTCTTCATCGGTTGTGCGGATAAACTGATCATAATCGATTTTCAAATCTTTCCAAAGCGCTGCAAATTCACCGGAAATACCGTCAACAAATTCTTTTGGGCTTTTCTTTTCTTTTGCTGCAGCTTTGACAATTTTATCCCCATGCTCATCCGTACCTGTCAGCATGCGTGCATCCATACCAAGAAGGGCGTAAAAACGTTTCAATGTATCAGCAATAATAGTTGTATAGGCATGTCCTAAATGAGGGCGGGCATTGACATAATAAATGGGGGTTGTGATATAAAAACTAGACATATTTTCTCCTATTCCTGATTTTCATCAAAGGATGCACGTTTATACAGTTTTTCTTTACTGCGATACTGATAATTGGATTTACGGGCATATTTATTATACTGGGGCTTTTCTTCCTGATATTCTTCATCTAAAAGCTTTGATAAATCCATATCCTCACCATAATGTTCATCACTGCCCATAGGCATGTAACTGCCATACATGCCTTGTTCGTCATGTTCGGAATAATCGTCAAAACCTTGTGCTTTCACAGGATTTAAATTTTTCCACTCGTCAACGTCTATTTCCTGCTCCTGTCCCTGCTCATTCAGAACCACAACAATATTTTTAAACATGTTTGTCCGAACAACTTTTAACATGCCGTTATCGGTTGTATACCGTTTTCCAATCTTGGGCGATAAACTATGAAACGCATCGTAGGTATCTTGTTCGTAGCTCAGACAGCAAAGCAAACGCCCGCAAATTCCGGAAATTTTAGCAGGATTTAAAAAAAGATTTTGCTCTTTTGCCATTTTAATCGTAACCGGAGCAAAATTTTTCAAGTAACGACGGCAGCAAATGACCATGCCGCAGTTGCCGAGTGCTCCCAGCATTTGCGTTTCGTGCCGAACACCAATTTGCCGAAGTTCAATTCTCGTCCTGTATTCACGCACCAAGTCTTTGACAAGTTCCCGAAAATTAATACGTGTGGGTGCTGTAAAATAAAAAATCATTTTACTTTTATCAAGCAAAACTTCCACATCTACAAGCTTCATTTCAAGCCCATGCTCTTTTATACATGCTTTACAAAAATCAAAAGCCTGTACAACAAGTTCTTCCTGTTCGGTTGCCTGTATAATTTCATCTTCATGGGCTAAGCGGATAGTAAAAGGATTTTGGGGCTTACAAAAATCAATACTTTCAGAAAGTTCGCTTTTAACCCGCGCTTCCCCGTTTTCACTCTGATTTTTATCGTTTGTCTTGCTCAAAAGAAAATCAGCAGAATTGAGAGAATCACACTGCCAGACAATTCTGCCGAAAAAAATAGAAGTATCATTATAAGCAACAACAGCCTGCCCAAAACAAAGCTTTTGCTCCTGATCTACAATCCCAATACGAACTTGCCCATATTTACTGCATCGAATACCGATATATTGTTTCATAAAAAAGTATATTAATCCTTAAAAATAAGCGAAAATTATTTTTACTTTTTATATGCATTGTGTCAATCTTTTTATACGGTTTTTACAAATTTTATCTATTTCTTCTTGGCAGTAACCACGTTGTACTATTGACATTTTTCATTATAATATATAATAGTTACAGACAAAATTTATTTGTGGAGGAAAATCATGAGTAATTTAAAAAAACTGTATGATAAGAATATCAATATCATGCAATACCTGCGTGATAAAACAAATTCCAAGGAGAATAACAGCGCCGCAATTCTTACATCCTATGATATGCAGGCAGGAAGTTACGTAAAAAATTTTGAAGAAAATAAAATTGGCTCATATTACCATAATGGCAATAAAGAAGAATTATCAGCAAAAGAGTTTCAAAAAATTAAATTTGATTTTATAGGACAGAAGTTTAACGAATATATATATATATATAGAAAACAATGAATTAACCCTATTAGAAGCAGGAACTGGTGAGGCAACATCTCTTATACCGCTCATAAAAACTTTTCCTCACAACATTAATTACATGGGTTTTGATATTTCCTTATCAAGAATACAAACAGCCAATAAATTCTGCAAAAAAAATAATGCCGCACCACAATTGTTTTGTGCCGACATGCTCAATATTCCCTTATCTGACAACAGTATTGATATTATTTTTACTTCCCATGCCATTGAGCCAAATACAAATAAAGAATTAGAAATTTTAACGGAATTATATCGTGTATGTTCACAATATTTAATTCTTATTGAACCAAGTTACGAATTAGGCAATGAAAAAACACGAAAAAATATTGAAAAACATTGCTACATCAAAAACTTAAAACAAGCGATAGAGCAGTTAAACTGTGAAATTCTTTTTCATGACTTATTGCCTGTCAGCACGTATACAAATATGTCAGAAATGTATATTCTCAAAAAGAATACTGTCATGACACAAAACGATACTGCTTTTGTTTGTCCGCAATGCAAAAATAAATTAGTTCTTCATAACAACAATTATTTTTGTGAACATTGTTTAACTGTTTATCCCATTTTAAATAATATTCCAGACCTCAATATTAATCACAGTATATTATTTTCACAATATCTTGAGGATTAAAAAATAAAAATCCCTCTCAAATTCATATGAGGGGGATTTTTATTTTATAAACTCATTTTATTCATCAAGTTTCAAAATACTGCGAAGCAGCGCGGTATTTTGTTCACCGTTATTATGTTTATAGCTGTTATGCAAATATTCCAAGGGTGCGTGGTGGCATTTTTTAACAATGGCATGCGCCATTTTTTCAAGTATATCGTGCAATTCAGGATTATCTACTCCAAGGTGGTCTAAATTTTTCAAAGTTTTTGCCACTTCTTCCGCTGCAATTTTATCGCCTTTCTTTTCTATATCCAAAATAGTTGGCTTTAATTTCAAAAATCCCCGCCAAAATTCAAAAGCTTTTACTTCTTCATCAACAATTTGCGCAGCCTTTGTTGCTTCATGCTTTCTATTGGCAAGGTTTTCTTCCACAACTTCTTTTAAATCATCAATATCATACACATACACATTGTCTAAGTGGTTGACCGCAGGGTCAATATCACGGGGCATGGCAATATCAATTAAAAACATGGGGCGTTTTTTGCGTTTCCGCATAACTTCCTGCATCAGTTCAGGATGAATAATTGCTTCCATAGCCCCTGTGGAACTAATCATAATATCCGTATCCACAAGACACTCTTTTAGTGCATCAAAAGGAAAAGCCAAACCGCCGATTTTTTGCGCCAATTCTTCTGCTCTTGCCAGAGTTCTGTTGACAATTTTCAATTCTTTTATACCGCTATTAACCAAATGCATGGCGGCAAGTTCTGCCATTTCCCCCGCACCAAGGAGCAGGGCTTTATTTTGGTTCATGTCATCAAAAATACGCTTGGCAAGTTCCACAGCAGCATAACTGATGGAAACTGCACTTGAGGCTACTGCTGTTTCAGAACGAACACGTTTTGCCACAGAAAAAGCTTTATGCAGCAATCTGTTGATGAGAAGCCCGGCATGCCCTGCCTGTACAGACAAACGGTACGCAGCTTTGAGCTGCCCTAAAATTTGCGGTTCCCCAAGCACAAGGGAATCCAAACTTGAAGCAACCCTGAATACATGCCGTATGGCTTCCTCATCCTGATAATGATACATGCAGGCGCGAAGTTCATTGATATCAGCATGACGAATATCACACCAGACTTTGAGCAAATCCTCATAGTCCCCGTCATACACAACAATCATTTCAACGCGGTTACATGTTGATAAAATAAGCGATTCTTTAACCGCAAGTTTATCCTGCACAGAAGAAATACATTTTTTATGGCACAGAAAAGGCCATTTCTCAGGACTTGTAAATTCTGTTAACGCAAACTTTTCCCGTATTTCAACCTGAGCAGTGCGGTGATTTAACCCTATAAGATGAATAACTGACATAAACTATACTAAAAACCTTATATATGATAAACTGATATTTAAAGCATTAAAATCCGTGGTGCGTGGGCAAAAACACATTCACGACAAAAAGCGAAAACAGTGTTACTGCAAAAACAATCAAGGCAAGCTTCGCAGTTTTGCGTCCATTTGTACCACGAACTTCTCTTTCATAAAATAAAAATCCATAAAGAGCAAGAATGAGCAGGGAGATAATTTCTTTGGGATCAAAGCTGAAGAAATGTCCCCATGCCATAAATGCCCAAATAAAACCAAACAAAAGCCCGATGGCATACAGAGGAAAACCGATACGGGTAGCAAGATGAATGGTTTTATCAAGTGCCCCGAGAGAAGGAATATTTTTCGGCAAATTCACAAGCTTTGTTTTATTTTTCAGCATATTTTCCTGCCAAAGGAAAAGGCAGCCGGCCCCTGCCGAAACCCCCATAATGCCAATACCTGCAAAAATGAGAAATAAGTGTACAAGCAAAAAGGGTCCTATGACTAAATGCTCCATGGGTTTTTCCTGATGCAGGAAAATAAGAGCAGATAAAAGGAGAATAAAGCAAAGGGGAGCGGCAAACACAAAAACTGTTGTATAGCGCAGCTTGTAATAAACCAAAAAAGAAATAAGCAAAAGAAACCAGCAAAGCGGGATCAAATACCACGAACGCAAAGCAAAAATATCCATGTCACGAATAAAGTTGACGCATAACAAAAACGAAAGCAGTACAAAGCAAACAGCCAAACAGCAAATTGCTTTTTTTTGCAGTGACTGCGGGTGCTTGCCAATAATTCCCACATAGAACAAAAATGTTGCCGCCGCACATAAAAAAAGTGAGGAAAGCGAAAGCGTAACTAACATATTCTATCCTTTTTATTCCTTTTATTTTTTCTTAAGCTTAAAAATTTCATTATCATCAATTTTAGAAACAACACTTTCAGGCAGAACCTGAGCCAGTTTTCTATGCAGTTCATGAAATTTTTTTAATTCAATAATAGCCATTATCTCTTCCCGAAAAGATTTTTCCACCAGTGCCCGAAAAATTTGCGGTCTTTTATGCTCCTCCACATTTTTTAAAATAAGAGGACGAAGGATTTTTATGAGCCGCAAAAAAGGCACATAGCTTTTCGCTATCCAGTTGTTTAAATCATCTTTCAGCGCTTTTGTAAATGCAGGACTTACCCCGGAACTGGACAGGGCAATAACAAGATTTTCATAGTCCAGATGTGCGGGAACAATGAAATGACCGCGCTCCGGCTCTTCAATCACATTACAAAAAATATTTTTTTCTTCGCAAATTTTTACAAAATTTCCATTTACTTCCGATGATGCGGTACAGGCAAAAGCCAAACGGATATCCTCCAAGTCGTTACTTACAAAATCCCGCTGAAGATATGTCACGGCAGGCTCGCAGTCATATTCTTCCCAAAAAGCCTTGTTAAAAACTTCCTGTGTGCAATAGGGGTCGATAACAATAATTTCATGGGCATGCGCTTTTAAAAGCGTTGCAATTTTTCTTCTTGCAACACCGCCTGCCCCCAAAACCAAACATTTATATCTTGTAATATCTAAAAAGAGCGGATAATATTTCATAAGAAAAGTATAAAACTTTCCACTATACTTTTCAAGATAAAATTGCTACATAAAACACATCACGGCTTATTTGCACGAAAAAGGAAAAAATATGAAATCAATCAAAACTACCCCGGAATTTATGAATTTGACAGAAGAAGAAATTACTAAGGCATTAGATGAATTCGAAGATAAATTCGACACAGATGAAGATGTTGATTCTTCTGTTGAACCCGATAATCCCATTGTCACGGAAGTTGCCAGACTTATCAATGAATATACAACAAAATTTGATGAAATTCTTGAAAAAACAGGGGATAGTGAAGACTTGCCTGCTGAAATTTTTGAATACGAACCGGAAATCATTATTGAACGTGTCGCCTATGAAATTTTCATGGACGCTGTTCATGACTCCATGCAGGAAGCTGATGATTTTGAATAACGCCTTACCTCTTCTCCGTATTTCGGAGAAGGGCTTTTATGAAAAATACTTATGAACATTCCAAATGGAAATGCCTCCTATGCCTGCGGTTCTTTTTTACTCATTGTAAAAGAAAAAAATGAGCAGGCTTTTCAGCTGGCAAAAATCATCAAAACATGGCTGGAAGAGAACAAACGCATTGCAACGATAATTCCTGCTTTTCTTCCTGAAGAACAATTATTGGAACATACCAAAAGCCACGATATTGCCGTTATTCTCGGCGGTGACGGTACTATTCTCGGCGTTTCACGCCGCATGTATACAAATCCCCTGCCCCTTATCGGCATAAACTTCGGGAAAGTGGGTTTTTTGGCAGATATTTCTCCTGAGAATTGGCAGGAATGTTTTGCAAAACTTCTTGCCGGCGAATATAAGGTTCAAAAAGTCACCCCTTTGCATTTTGAGCATATCAGAAATACTGCCGTTATCCGTTCCGGCATTGCCATGAATGATGTTGTTATTTCCCGCGGTGCTATGGCAAAATCTATTTTTATTAAACTGCGTGTTGATGATATTTTTATAACGGATTTACACTGTGACGGGCTTATTTGCTCCTCACCGCTCGGCACAACGGCATATACGGCTTCTGCCCACGGACCGCTCACCTTTCCTACCCTTGACGCCCATATCTTGACTCCTATCAGCCCCTTTGCAGGCTCCTTTTCCCCTCTTGTCATGCCTAAGGAAAGCACTATCCGAATCACCTCACTTGATGACAGGGAAACCTTTATTACCGTTGACGGTCAGGACTCCCATGAAGTACTTATGGGTGACAGCATTTGCGTCCAAAGTGCCGAACACAAAATAGCCCTGCTTGTCAGTGATACACGGTGGTTTTGGAAAAGACTGCGGGAACGCGGCTTTATTTTGCCGGGTCCGGGAAAATATACTATTTCCTAAAAAAACTCCCTCCCATGGAATAGTATTGTTAAAAGAAGTTCAAAAAGCACTTTTATCATTTTACTTGTAATTTGCATAAAAAATGACTATACTTTTTTTCTGCAAAAAAATTTTGAGGTGTATGCATGAGTTCAACGTTTAAAAGTGTTGATGAACAAATTAAAATTATCCGCCGCGGTATTGTCGATTTAGTCAGTGAAGAAGATTTACGCAAAAAACTTGCCCGCAATAACCCCTTGAATATCAAAGTCGGTTTTGACCCGACCGCCCCTGACCTTCATTTGGGGCATACGGTTGTTATCCATAAAATGCGCCATTTTCAAGAACTTGGACATAATGTCACCTTTTTGATTGGTGACTTTACAGGCAGAATTGGCGATCCTTCCGGTCGTTCCGAAACACGTCCGCCGCTGACGGAAGAACAGGTTATTGCCAATGCCAATACCTATAAAGAACAAATTTTCAAAATTTTAGACCCGGAAAAAACAACGGTTGCATTCAACTCCACATGGTTTAATAAACTGAGTGCTGCCGATATGCTGCGGCTTATGAGCTGCTGCACTGTTGCCCGTATGCTGGAACGTGACGACTTTGCCAAACGTTATAAAGAAGAACGCCCTATTTCTATCCATGAATTTTTCTATCCTCTTGCACAGGCATATGACTCTGTTGCACTCAAAACGGATGTTGAAATGGGCGGAACAGACCAGACCTTTAACTTGCTTATGGGACGTACACTGCAAAGCCATTATGGACAGGAACCCCAATGCATTATCACTGTTCCCCTTTTGGAAGGTCTTGACGGTGTGAGAAAAATGTCAAAATCCTATGGCAACTATATTGGTATTGCGGAAGAAGCAAAAGACCAGTTCGGCAAAGCCATGAGTATTTCTGATGAGCTTATGTGGCGTTATTATGAGCTTATCTCCGGCAAAACCTTGGAAGAAATTGCCCAAATGAAACAAGATGTGGAACAAGGTAAACGTCATCCGAAAACAGTGAAGGAAGAACTTGCCTTTGAAATCGTTGAACGCTATCACGGCAAAGAAAAAGCAGAAGAGGCAAGACAAGGCTTTAACGCTGTTTTTGCCAAAGGCGGCGTACCGGAAGACGCTCCAAAATTTGAATGTGCCGAAGGCGATGAAAGTATGCCTATTAATTTCTTAGCTGCAAGCGGACTTATCAAATCCAAAAGTGAAGCAAAACGCCTTGTTCTTTCCAATGCTCTCTCTGTCAATGATGAAAAATACACTGATCCTTATGCCCCGCTTTCCAAAGGTGAATATACTATTAAATGCGGTAAAAAAGGATTTTTGCTGCTGACTGTAAAATAGTGAGTATTTACAGAATAAAAAAGACACTCCATTTCGTATGGGGTGTCTTTTTTATTGTACGCTTTAACATAAAACACACCCGCTAAGCGGGTGGTACTTATTGACGCGTTTTTAAGATAAAAAAAACGGACAGGCAGTTTATTTTTTAAACACAAAATACACAGCCAGAATAATACAGAAAAAAGAAGCGAGGTGATTCCAGCGCAATTGCGTTTTAAAAGCAATGACCGAAAAAACTGTAAACACGGTCAAGGTAATCACTTCCTGAATAATTTTTAATTGCATGATATCAAACGGTCCGCCATTTTCTGCAAAACCTATTTTATTGGCAGGCACTTGCAGACAATACTCAAAAAATGCAATAGCCCAGCTAAAAATAATAACGCCGATTAAGGGCAGCGAAGCAAACCATGTAAACTCAGTCCGCATTTTTAAATGCCCGTACCATGCAAGCGTCATAAAAATATTTGATCCGATAAGCAGCAAAACAGAACCAATCCCTTGTATCAGCATATAAAGCTCCCCAGATAAGATATGTACTTCAATAAGATATATAAATACGACATTCTTCTCTACCAATAAAAACTATAAATCTCAAGAAAAAACTGCAAAGTTAATCCTTGCAAAAAAAACAGGCTCTCACTATACTATTTATATCTTCTTGCAAAGGCTTTTTATGTTTTCAAGTATTCTTACAACTATTTTTGTTATTATTCTTTTTTTACTGATATTTTTAAATTTTATTTCTCTGCCCGGAAACTGGATTGCAGCGGTTTTAATTATTATCAGCGCCTTTATTGTTCCGGACGGTACGTATACCTTTTTCTACTGGCTTTTATTCTTTGTCTTACTCATAGCAGGGGAAGTTGCCGAATTTTATTTGCAAATACTTCATGGAAAAAAAGCCAATGCCTCTGCTTCTTCCAATGTCTTTGGAATAATCGGAGCTATTGCAGGCGGTATTATCGGTATGCCCTTTCTTTTGGGTTTGGGGGCAATTTTTGGAACATTGCTCGGTGCCTTTCTGGGCTCTTTTTTAGCGGAAAAATTTATCTCTCATAAAGAAACGGAAGAAGCAGGCAAAGTTGCCAGCGCCGTAGTGATGGGTAAATTTTTAGGAATTTTGTTAAAATTCAGTCTTGGCATTTATTTAGTCTTTTACACTGCACGCACAATTTTTGAAGCACTTTAGCCATGTTTGACTTTTTGCATCTTATTCTTGTTGAAACACGTTTTCCTGAAAATATTGGTTCAGCGGCACGTGCTTCTGCCAATTTTGGCTCTGCCCCTCTTTCTTTGGTCAAACCGGAAATGTGGGATTTAGAAAAAGCAAGTCCCCTTGCCACGAAGCAAGGTATCAAACTGCTTGAAAAGGTGCAGGTTTTTGATACCGTACAGGATGCCATAAAAGACTGTGTTTTTTGTGTAGGAACAAGTGCAAGGGTCGGGGGCGTCCGACGTGAAACCCAAACTCCGAAAGAATGTGCAAAAGAAATTATCCAATATCTGCAAAAAGGCGAACAGGTTGCACTGCTTTTTGGTCCGGAAGACAGAGGGCTTGAAAATCACCATTTGGAATATTGCCACAGACTTGTGACTATTCCCGCTTCACCCGCTTGTGCATCTCTCAATTTAGCGCAGGCAGTTCTTCTTATTTTGTATGAAATTTACCAGTTGACACCGGAAAAACATAAAATGCGCCAAAAGGACAAAGGCGCCATTTCACGCAGGATTACCAGCGAAGAACGGACACTCTTACACGAAAAATTAAAACAAGTTCTGACAAAAATTGATGTTATACAGGAAAGCAATCCTGATTATTTCTTTTTACCCATGGCACGTTTTTTAGACAGAAAAGAGATACGCAGACATGAAATGGATATGCTTTTAGGCATATGCAGGCAAGTGGAACGTTTAATCAAGGCCGGGCAAAATGATTGAGCAAAATAATGTGAAAAATCTTATTATTCAGGCCCAGCGTCTGGGTGATTTAGTCATGACCTTTCCTCTTTTTAACTGGCTCAAAAAACAAGATAATAAAGAAATTTTTGTTTTGGCGGAGGAAAAATTTTATAAGGAGCTGCTGCGTATTTCCCCGCAGGTTACGTATATTCCTACCCGGGAAATGGCATATCTCAAAAAATTTTCTTATGATACTATTATTAATTTAAGCCATAGAGAAGACACGGCAAAACTCACTGCAAGCCTTGAAAAAAAATGTTTGTATGGTTTGGAAGAAAAAAATTCCTGCAGACAAATTTTTGGAAAATGGCAATTATACAGAGCTTCCCTTACCCATAATAACCATTATAACCGCTTGCATTGGGCTGATTTAAATGCTCTTGACCATATCCGGCCTCACATTATCCAAGCTGCCAAATGGGCTGTTCCGCAAGGAAAACAAAACGGCAAAATTGGTTTGTTTGTGGGGGCAAGTGAAGAGGCAAAACGCCCAAGTATTGATTTTTGGGCTGATTTAGCTTTGCAGCTCAATAAAAAAGGATATAATCCCATTTTTATCAGCGGTCCAAGCAAAGAGGAACAAAGAATTGCTTACGCTGCTGCAAAAAAGGCTCAAATGCCCCATGGGGTTATTCCGGGCTCTCTTTCAATAGTGGAACTCATACAATTTATAGAAAGCCTGCAATTGTTTATTTGCCCCGATACCGGTCCTATGCATGCTGCAAGCTTTGCCAATGTACCCACGCTTAATTTATCCCTTGGACCCGTTCATCCATGGGAAACCGCCCCTTACCCCCCTCACCATTATGTTATCCGCTCCAGTCTTTCCTGTTCCGGCTGCTGGCAATGCACAAAAAAAGAACAATTTTGCCGCAGAGCATTTATTCCTCACAGAATAGCTACACTGGTACACAGTTTATTATTACAAAAACAACTTCCCCGCATTCCCGGCATAACACTTTTTAAGACCGGCCGTAATGCCCTTGGACTCTACGAACTGGAAGCTGTTTTCGGGGATAAACCTTATCATTCCAAACAAGCTGATTTTTGGCGTTATTTCTTTTTATATATGCTATCCGATAAAAATGAGCGTTATCAAGCCTCTTACGAAAAAAGTAAAGCCGGCTTATTTTCTGCATTGCCCCAGCTTATACCTCCCATGCAAAAAGCCTATCTTTCCATGATAAAGCAGCTTCTCATCACAGAAAAAACAAATGCCATTCTTGCCCCAAACACATGGAGGGAATTTCCACCGCTTTTCCGCCCCCTTGCAAGCTATATCCAGCTTCTTCTCGAAAATGGGAATTACAGCAAAGAACTGCGGCTGCAGGCAATGGAATTATTGGAAAATTTCAGCAGTGCCTTAAAATAGTTTTTTATATTCCTGTGCTTTTTTATACAGCCATGTATGAAAAAGCAAATTTTCCGTCAGTTCCGGATGAAACGCTGTTGCCACCATATTTTTTTCCTGTACTGCCAAAATTTGATCTTTACGCCGAGCTAAAATTTTTACGTTTTTGCCAATCTGCATGATTTGCGGTGCACGAATAAAGACAGCAGGAAAATTGCAATGCTCCTCCCTATCTTGTTCAGAGAAAATCGGACACGTTATTTCAAGGTTTTCAACAAAACTTTCCTTTTGCCGACCAAAAGCATTACGGCTCACAGCAACATCCAAACAGTTTAAACAAACTTGATTTTCAAAACCAATAATTTTCCTGCTCAATAAAATCAGTCCTGCACAGGTTGCAAAAACAGGCATCCCCATAGTGATAAGACATTTTAATTTTTGAAGCATGGCATTTTGTACAAGCAGCTTTGCCATAACTGTGCTTTCTCCTCCGGGAAGGCAAAGACCATGTAAATTTTCCATATCTTGCAAAGAGCGCAATTCCACCGGCTTTGCCCCCGCAGCATACAGGGCGAGACAGTGCTCTAAAAATGCTCCCTGCAGGGCAAGCACGCCTATGCGCACTTGCTCTTGCTTGGGAGTATTTTCTACAGTCTGTATGGCTTGCTGAAAATGTATTGAAGATAAATGCGTTAACATACAAAACTCCAAATTTTACCAGCCCCGTTCCTGCATGCGGTCATGTGGCGCAATCGCTGAAATTTCAATACCCAGCATAGGCGTTCCAAGCCCTTGAGAAATTTCAAGCAGCTTCTTGGCATCGTTATAATGGGTAACGGCTTCAACAATGGCTTTTGCCTGTCGGGCAGGGTCAGAAGACTTAAAAATGCCCGAACCCACAAAGACCCCGTCACAGCCTAATTCCATCATAAAAGCAGCATCGGCAGGCGTTGCAATACCCCCCGCAGCAAAATTAACAACAGGCAGCCTGCCTTCCCTGCGGGTTTCCAAACCTAAATGCAAAGGAATAGCATGCTCTTTGCAAAAATACACCACTTCATCATCCTGCAAGGCACACAAAGCCCGAATTTCCTCATTAACCATACGAATGTGGCGGACAGCTTCAATAACATTGCCTGTTCCGGGTTCTCCCTTTGTTCTTATCATACAGGCTCCCTCAGCAATTCTTCGCAAAGCTTCTCCCAAATTTCTTGCTCCGCAGACAAAAGGAACTGTAAAGTTTTTTTTGTTGATATGAAACCTGTCATCAGCAGGTGTTAGTACTTCGCTTTCATCAATATAATCAACGCCTAATTCTTCTAAAATTCTTGCTTCCGTATTATGCCCAATGCGAACCTTTGCCATAACAGGGATACTTACACAATCCATAATCCGTTTCACAAGACTTGGATCCGCCATACGGGCAACTCCCCCCTCTTTACGAATATCAGAGGGAACACGCTCAAGCGCCATAACAGCACATGCTCCGGCTTCCTGCGCGATTACCGCCTGTTCTTCGTTTGTCACGTCCATAATAACGCCGCCTTTCAACATTTGTGCTAGGCCGCCTTTTAAAACCTCTTTGCTCATATTTCACCTCATGAGTTAATTTTTTGGGATAATTTTTATCGATACTATGAAAATAATGAAAAAAGTTTTATCTCTTTCTTTTTTCATGAGACAAAAACTATTGCTGTTGATACAATCATATTTCAAACTGATACAATTTATAAAAAATTAATATTATAATTCAATAAGTTATAATTATTACTGTTTAAAAATTCTTGACAGTACTTTAAAAATTGTACTACTCTATCAGTATGAATAGTATGACAATTATTAAAAATGAAATAAAGGAAAACCCTCATCTTCCTTTTTATCTTAATTTTATCAAAGCGCTGCAAAAAGGGATTGAAAATGACACGATAGAAATGGGTTCACGTTTGCCCACCCAAAGGCAGCTTGCCGAAGAACTTTCTCTCAGTCTCGGAACGGTCACACGAGCATATAAAGAAGCGCAGAAACATTCTCTTATTTCCGCTGTCATAGGACGCGGCACCGTTATTTCTCATCCCTCAAATAATATTGACATTGTCACCGAACAAAAAAAATATTATGATTTAAGCTTTATTTCGCCTTTTGAATTTTTAAACCCGTCTTTGGAAGACGCGTTAACTCATATTGATACGCAGGATAAAGAGCTTCTCAAATACCATGAACCAAGGGGTATGCTTCGTCACAGAAAAGCAGGTGCAATGTGGACAAAAAAATTTGGCGTCCCTGTTTCCGAAGAGAATATCCTTGTTTGTGCAGGAGCACAGCATGCTTTGCTCTCCCTTTTAATTGGCTTATTCCGAGCAGGAGATAAAATTGCAGCCGAAACCATTACCTATCCGCTGTTAAAAGAATTATGCCAGCGTCTTTCCCTGCAGCTTTGCCCCATAAAAACAGATGAATCCGGCATTATTCCCGAGAATTTTGAGTTAGCCTGCAAAAATGGCGATATCAAAGGACTATACCTTATGCCTTCCTGCCAAAATCCAACCTTGACTCAGCTTCCGGAGTTCAGACGTCTTGCGATTGTTGAAATTTGCAGAAAATACGATGTAAAAATCATTGAAGACGATGTCTACGCCCTTTCCCTTGAGCAAAAACTTCCTCCCTTTGCCGGTCTTTGCCCCGAGCGGACATTTTTTATTGCCTCCACAAGCGAGGCTATCAGCGGAGGACTTCGCATTGCTTATCTTACCAGTCCCGATGAGTATATTCAAACCATTGAACAAAGTATTGGCTACAGTATTTCCATGGCTGTTCCGCTTATGGCAGAAATTGCAAGCTATTGGATAGAAAGCGGCATTGCAGAAAAAAGCCTTTGGGCAAAAAAGGAAGAAGCTGCCGCACGAAACGTCCTTACCAGACGTATTTTAGACGGTTTTTCTCTGGAAACACGGAGCACGGGCTTTTATGCATGGCTCAGTCTTCCTCCACCATGGACAAATGAAAGTTTTACGAAAACAGCAAAAGAACACGGCGTCCTTGTTGCTGACTGCACACAGTTTTCTCTCCATTCTCCGCCTGCCAAGCATGCAGTACGCCTTGCCATTTGCGGTATCGAAAAAAAAGAAGAACTTTCGCATGCCCTTACAATTTTAGCAGCAATACTCCGTTCTTCCCCGCAATAATGAATAATATTTTTAAAATACTAAAGGAAATATCATGATTACTTTACGCCTTGCCACTGAAAATGACGCACCATTAATCGTTGATTTTATGCATAAACTGGGTGAATTTCAAAAAATGTCCTCCAGCATAACCGTAAGCCCTGAAAAGATGACAACACTTTTGTACAATAGAGACGGAGAAGCTGTCCTGGCTTTTGATGACAATATGCCTATTGCTTTTGCTTATTTTTGCAGGCACAGTTCTGCCTTTATCGGGCAGACGAGCCTGTATATCGACGCTTTTTATATTGAAGAAGAATACAGAAAACAAGGCATAGGAAAACAAATCATGCACTTTCTTGCACACATTTGCAAAGAGCGAAACTATGCCCGTATGGAATGGCTTTGCCTTGACTGGAATACAAATGCATGGGATTTTTATACCCATTTAGGGGCAGCGCCTTTTGAAAACATGACCTTGCACCGACTTTATGGGGAAAATCTGGAAAAACTGCAACACGATTAAACCGAATAAACATTTATGGAGAAGAGAAGCTTGGACTGCTGTCTCTCCCCCAAATAGTATGACAAAAAAAGGACTGTCAGACAGTCCTTTTTGATGGTCATGGAAAAATGTTATTTTTCTTCTGCTGTTTCTTCACTTTCCGGCATATCACTGCGTTTTGCAGTTTCCGGTTTGCCCTCAAGCACATTTTTATGCCCGTAAATAATTTCATCAATTACTTCCGGTTTTGCAAGAGCTGTGGTATCACCGATATCATCATATACATTACTTGCAATTTTGCGGAGCATTCTGCGGATAATCTTGCCGGACTGCGTTTTGGGCATACTGTCCACAAACTGTATATATTCAGGAGCGGCAAGCGCACCAATGCTTTTACGGATAGAATCTTTCAACAGTTTTCTGATATCGTCAGTCCATTCCACGTCATCTTTTAAAACAACATAGGTATAAATCGCCTCTCCTTTGATTTCATGGGGCATGGAAACAACGGCCGCTTCTGCAACATAGTGATTTGCCGTCAGCACTGCTTCAATTTCCGCAGTGGATAAGCGGTGACCGGAAACATTGATATTATCGTCCATACGTCCCAAAATCCAGAAATAACCGTCTTCGTCAATTTCTGCACCGTCACCGGAGTCAAAATACCCAAAGCGTTTGAAATAACTTTGATATTTTTCTTCATCATTATAGACGCCAATCATCATACCCGGCCAAGGCTTGCGGATTACCAAATGCCCTGCCTTTGTATTTTCATGGCTGACATCTTCCCCGTCTTTTTTTGCATCTCCCATAACAACAGCATCAATACCGGGCAGGGGGAAAGAGGCAGAACCGGGTTTTAATTTTGAAGCATACGGGAAGGGACTGATCATTGCCCCGCCTGCTTCTGTTTGCCACCATGTATCCACAATGGGAAGTTCGCCTGCACCAATCACGTTATGGAACCATTCCCACGCTTCTGGATTGATAGGCTCACCAACAGAACCGAGAACACGCAGCGTACGCAAATCATAGCGTTCCGGCCATGCGTCACCCATGCGCATGAGCGAACGGATAACTGTTGGTGCCGTATATAGAATATTCACGCGGAACTTTTCAACAATACGCCAGTAACGGTCAGGTTTCGGATAGGTGGGGACACCTTCAAACATCAATGTTGTGGCACCAAGACAAAGCGGTCCATAGACGCCATAGGTATGCCCGGTAATCCAGCCCATATCAGCCGTGCACCAATACACGTCATCATCACGCATATCAAAAATCCATTGCGAAGTATGGGCAGCATAGGTTAAATATCCGCCTGTTGAATGGATAATACCGGAGGGTTTACCTGTACTGCCGCTTGTATGCAAAAGGAAAAGAGGGTCGTTTGCGTCCATGGGAACGCAGGGAAAATCAACGTCCAACGTAAAATCTTCCACTAAATCATGCCACCAGATATCACGGTTTTTCACCATATGCACATCAGGCACATTAGCATGCTGTACAACCAAAACATGGGCAACAGAAGGACATTTTTCCAAAATAGGATCTAAATTTGCTTTGAGAGGCTTGACAGAACCGGCACGGATAACTCCGTCAGCCGTGATAACCACTTTTGCCTTGGAATCTTGAATACGGCTGCGTACGCCGCCTTCCGCATAGCCGGAAAAAATCGCTGTATGAATTGCCCCGATTCTTGCACAAGCAAGCATGGATATCACAAGTTCCGGAATCATGGGCATATACAGTGCTACCCTGTCCCCCTTTTTGACATGCAGGGAATTGAGCGCATGGGCAACACGGCAAACCTCCGTATAGAGCATTTGATAGGTAAAACAGCGCACATCCATTTCCCGTTCCCCTTGCCAGATAAGGGCAGCTTTGTTGCGTCTGCCGGAAATAATATGCCTGTCGATACAGTTGAAAGAAGCATTCAATTTTGCATTGGTAAACCAGCGGTATTTATGCTTTGCTTCGTCTGCTTCCAAAACCTTGTCCCAGCGTTTATACCAATGAATAAGCTGTGTGGCGCGTGCAGCCCAAAAATCATCGGGATCCTCAAGAGCCCGCTGACAAATAGCCCTTGCTTCTTCTGTACCACTAATCCATGCACTGGACTTACCATGTTCAGGCGGTAAATAACTGCGGTTTTCTGTTAATAAAGTGGTAATACGTTCTTGTGTCATGGATTTGCTCCTATTTTAGATTGTTAACCTTGTTGCTTTGCATTTTCATTGCAGAAAAAAACTTTGCAAAGGTTTCATTGCCGTTTTTTATGTTTTATAAGAAACATAAAAATTTCAAATAGTAAGCATTTTTCTTGCTTGCCTTTACGGTTGCACAGCATTTTTTTTCCGTCAATATACTGTTTCAATTTTTTTTATTAAATCCATAAATGAAATATGGCACAAGCGCATAAAACTATTCATAACTCATTTATATCATTGATTTTATATACCATATACATTCAATAAAAAATTAACATAAAAAGAGCCCTGATTTTTTCCTGCATTATTATTTATTTAATACATGCATTCTATGCATGCATTTTCCGCAGTTATGCATAGATGCTGGCAAAAATAATGCATTTTTACATGCAGTGTTCTGTTATTTATTGAACAAGCGGCTTAAAAATAAACAGCCCACAGCAAATCTCCTGTAAAACAAATAGTTACAATGAATTTACCTATGGGCTGTTGCTTGCGGTACTCTTTTATTTATCAAGCACAGTATGAAAAGAACTGTTTTTTCATAACCCGCAATGGATTAACGAAAAGATATCTTACCTGTTTTTAAACAGTGACAAGTCATCAGACCATTGTCCTTTCAGCTCACCGTTGATATCAAATAATTTGATTTTCATAGTGTAATCCACAAGCTTTTGACCGTCGGGGGCGCGGGTGACAATATCTGTTATTTCAGACTGCATAATATAGTCAAAACCTGTAGCGCTGCTGTCCACTACCCGAACCTGACCGGAATTAAAAAGTACTTCAATAATTCTGTCATGAATATCCTGTACTCTTAAATTTTCATCATGGGTATTTTGACGAATATCGGCAACAACAATGCGCGGTAAACGCTTTTTGTTGGCAAAAGCAGGAGATTGAAGCATTTTATTAGTCAAGTTTTCAGCAAACGCAATAATATCGGAAAGCGTTATCTTGGTATCCAATTTAATTCTTTCAGAAGAATCAACGATGGAAATAGACGTATTTCTTCCCTGATAGGCTGGTGCCGTGCTTGAAGAGTTATAGCTTGGCTGCGGGGTACAAGCGCCGGTTAAGAGCACAAAAGCAAAAGCGAGAGATAACACACTCAATTTTTTCATATAGGTTCTCCTCATGGTTTATAAGGGTTGGTTCGACATTGTTGCAGGATCCGGAGTAGGAACCCAAATAGGAACGTCTACAAGGAAGCGTACATGCATGGTTACCTTTTTCGCTTTGACGGACTTACCCATATCAACAATGACTTTTTCACCGTTTTGGGGCAGCGTTACCCGCTGCCAAGCAGAGCTTGTGATGAGAGGTGCACCAAATTCATCTTCCCATATGCATTGATATTCAAAGGGAACTTTACTGGAAACGGTATTTTTTAACCGCACGACAACACGGGGAAGATTTCCCGTTAAATCCATCTGCTTATCCATAATCTTGACAACATGGTATTCTGCCTCACTGCCGTATACAATGGCAATTTGCGGATGGCTTCTGTCTTCAAGAACAATGGGAGCAGGAACTTCCGCTTCCTGAGATTTATTTGCTGTACAAGCAGTTATGGCAAAAAGAGCCAGCACAGCAGCAAGCATTTTTATTTTCATGATTTTTCCTTTTATTTATTGATAATCCATGAGTTTTTATTGGCAAATGCACTCAGTTGTTTATCATAGCTTACAGCATAGACAACAGTCGGACCTTTATCGGCTATGGCAACGGAAGTTTTTGCCATAGTTTGTTTATTGGCGTCAAAGGTTTCAATGGTCAGCTGTTTTGTCGCATTAGGAACATAAAGACGGGCAACAATCACTTTATTAGGCAGGGTAAGCCATGAACGCGTATCCGGTCTTTGCATTTTTGCAACAAGTCCGACGCCTAAATCACCCAAAAATGCACTTGCTGCACCGGAACGCAGTAAAGCTAAAGTAACCATTGCTGTTCTAAAGGGCAAACGGTCTTGATCATCTCTTAAAATAATGGATTCCATTTTACTCAAAGAGGAGAAATTTTGCTTTGTGCCTGCATAGGATACCCTTGCACCCAAGACATTACTGGGAATAGGTGTTGCAGTTGCAAAATTGACCACAGCTTTGAGTTGATCAATTTGAAAGCCTTGCGTGCTTTCTTTGCGTTCAGGAGAAAAACCGTCGGCTAACAGAATATGTACCAATTTTTTTCCGCGGGGAAGCCCTTTGCGAACTTCTTTAATTGCAGCGGTGGCAGTGGTACAATCCTTATTATTTTCCAAAACTTTTTTATATGCTATAACGGAGTTATCGCGTATGCTTTTATCGTCAAGACTGTCAAGCTCCATAAGCAGGGCATTCATATAATCGCCAAAGGGGTTGACATACGCATTGGGAACAAGCGCCGCTTTTTTCTTTATTTCATCATCACGGGTATCTACATCGATTTGACTGGCTATATTTTTTGTTTCATCAGTTTGTTCTGCCTTTTTTTCTTCAAACTTTGCCAGCAGTTCTTTGAATTTTTCCCATTCTTCCTGCTGTTTATCAATAGCACGTCTGGTTACGTTATACGCCTTTCTGTCGCCTAACAGCATGTAACAAAGAGCTTTATAGTTATAAAGCATAACTTTTTCATAACCGCGCATAGCATAGTCATTGATTTCTTCCGCGCCTAAAAGACTTGCAATTCCGCCTTTGGCAACAGTGGAACCAAATTTATACATGCCGCTTTCTGCTTCGGTTTGCTCCATTTTAATTTCGGCAGCATCAAAATATAATAATGCTTTTTCAAAATTTCCAGAGTTGAGCATGAGCAAGCCGCGTTCAATAATGGAAAGTTCACTATTCTTTTTTACCAACTCATCAATAATGTCATCGCGGGACATTTTATCCCCGTCTTCCGTAACATATTGCCGGTCTATTTTTTCAAGCAAAACCGCAATATTGCCTTCCATCAACGCTGTACGAGCCGGAGCATAGGCTTCCGCATAGGTTTTTGTCTGTTCATTATCCACTAGGCCCAAACTGTCGCTTTTTCCTGCACAGGCAGACAGACTGACAATCAACCCCAGTAAAACAAATAATTTTAATTTCATCATATCTCCCTTTATATAGGCAGGCAGAAAATATGCCCGCATATATTAAAATGTATCTAAATCCATAGTAACAGCGCCTTCTTTATAGGAAGGATCATATTCTTTTTTTGTTTCTGCCGAACCTGCGCTGCTTGGCTCTTTATCAAACATTGCCTTAGCCTGCATGATATTGTCAAAACTATAGCTGACCACAACGCCGACCATTTCATGCCCTTCGGGACTTTGATAAATCCATTGAGTCAGTGTTTGAGCGCCTTGCAGGTAAGAACTGGTATGAGCCTGAGCCTGTCTGAAAACTTTATCAATAATTTCCTTTTCTTTTTGCTCGGTAATCATACCGGTTTTTCCTTCTTTGACGGCAAATTCGTTAAGAATTTTTGAGCGCTCTGTTTCAATTTCATTGGTACAGCTTTGATTTAAAAATGCGGAAACTTCCTTATATGCCATGGCGCTTGCCTGTTCAAAGGCTGCATTTCTGTATTCGGCACGAATGGCAGGATCTTCGCTGACAGAAGAATTAGCCCATTGCCCGAAAGCAACAATAACCGGACCATTTTCATCGATAAGTAAACGGGTGCCAAGCATCGTTGAAAGTTTTTCGGAATCTTCCATAGGAAGCAGCTCCGTAAGCGGTTTACCTGTTTTGTCAATGGCTGGTTTTCTGCCAGTTTTCAATGCTTCCGCTACACTTTCAATCTTTGGAGAATACGCAATAATGACCCCGACTGCGCCTGTTCCCTCTTCATTATTTTCAAAGAAGGTCTGTAAGGTAGTAACACCGCCTAAGCTTTTGGAAAAGCGCTGAACTGTTTTTTGTGTAAAAGCATTGCTGAGCATTGTTTTTTTCTCATCAGCAGGAGCAGCATTAAACTGTGCAGGATCAATACCGTATTCCTTCAAGGCAGCATCAAGTTTTGCACCTGCCAATGCCAATGTTTTGTCAATAATTGATGAAAAAGTCGTTTGTTCTTCCTTCAGATCTTCTTCAAATTTTGCCCGATTAGTGCTTTGGTCATTAAAAACTTTTTGCTCTGTTTCTGCTTTAATACTTAAAGCCACTGATTTAAAAAATGTGGTTAAAGCTGTTAAATAGGCTTCCTCATAAGCAAAAACACGGTATTTTGCATAATCGGGATGAGAAATAGGCTGGTTGATAATCGCAATACCGGAAAAAATTTGTCTGCCATTACTTCTCAAATTTTTCTTTGCAATAAATGTATTAATTTTATTGGTTAATTCAATACTGGGATCTTTTACCGGCTTTTTGGCCGGAGCTTGCGCTTCCGCACCGGAATTGGCTTCTTCCGCAATATTTTTCAGCGCAACGGATTCCTGCTGTACTGCTTGATTTTGTGCAGCAGCTTGTGCAGGTTCCTGCGCTGTCTGCGTTTCTTCAGCAGAAGCAACCAAAACGCCTCCCATAAAGCTTACGGCAATAACTACACTTCCAAAAACTTTTCTCATTTTTATACCTCTTACCATTTTGGTTTCATTGTTTTGACCGGTTCTTTCTTCTTTGCATTTGCTTGGACAGGAATGGGACGAAGAATATATTCTCTGGTATTGACCGTTGTTATTTCCGTATCAGACTGAAGAATTTTTGCATGAGAAAGCTTTGGCGTTACATCAGTTATTTCAACAAGTCCAATTTTCAGTTCATCACGCCCGATAGCTTCATTTGTATACGGATCTTTGATAATATTGCCGTATTTAACAAGATTAAACTGCTGCCCGACCTTTATGGAGTCGCCGCCTCTGGCAATGGTTAAGATCCCATTATTATTGGCAACAACAAGAATGGGATAGATAATATCACTGATTTTGGAGCCAATTTTTTCGCCGGCCGGTCTTGCCAGTTTTGCTATCCAATCAAAATCCGTATCGGAATTTACTCTTTCTTTGAATGTTTCATCATGCTCGCTTGATGCCATAATCATACCGGTAGGAGCATTAATTAAGCGCCATGAAATAGAAGCATTGCCCCTTACCATAAGGACTTCTTCATTGACATAAGGCACTTTTTCTTTTTTGACATTTGCACTGAAATTCGTCACGGAACCAACTAAAATATAGTCTGTCCCAACCGTATTTCCTATTCTCGCCCGCTCTTCACCCTTGACATCATCGCCAAGCAAAAGATTGAATTCCTGATGTTTCTCCTGCAAATAATCCCTGTCTAAAATTGCGAAATTTCTTGTTTGAGTTAAAAAGCTGACAATGCCTTGATTTAACTCACTGACAAATTGCGCTTCATAGGGATTGTCAGATAAAGGTCTAAAAGGCATGACCGCAATTTTTTTTCTTTCCACAGCCTTTTCTGATTCATAGTAACTGATAACGGCAGAAACAGTTACCTCAACATAACCGGGATTAATCGCAGAAGCCTGTTCATTGATGATAGAATAAGATTTGATGTGCCCATTTACTTTTGAAGCAATATCGTTTTGCTGCCTGTCTGCCAAAACACTCTCTTGTTTGCTCGTCAATACACCATTTTCTTTCGTATCTTCAGAAACAGAAAGTGTTGTTACACTATTTATCTGTGCAGCGTCCACATAAATACCTGTGACTTTGCCCAAAGCCTCAATAAGAGCATTTTTAATAGCTAAATCTCTGTTAGAAGCTGATCCTTTAGCCTCCACAGTCTTTTCCTGAACTCCTGCGGCATAGGCAGCAGTGCTGAAAAGAAGAGCAAACACCATGCACAGACAACTTATACTTTTTTTCATCACTACCCCTATTTTACCGGTCGTCTTAAAATATAACCTGCACTAATCACGGCAGGATCGCCCTTCACCATCTGGACAATACTGGCTTTTGGATTAATTCGTGTTACTTTCACGTCTGCAACATGGGTTTCGGTTGAGCCTAAATCTTCACCTGTTACAGGGTCAATCAGAGATTCACCCGGCTCAAAAACTTCAAATACTTCGCCGACTTTCATTCCGGAATCATTGCCTCTGTTAATCCAAATATCTTGATTTTTTACTGCAATAACCATAATAGGGAAAATAGTATCAGAAAGCATATTTGCCAAAGAACCGGCAGCTTTTTCCAAGGTACTGTCCAAAATACTTCGGTTTGCAGCCCCAACGCCATTGGCAACACTTTGCCCCGCTGATGAGGATGCTTTAATGGGGAAAGAACCGGTTACAACACCGCGTTCTGTATCAATAATTTGTACGGAAAGTTCAATGGAGCAATGATCGCTTACTTTAAATTTATTTTGCAAATTAGGAACTTTTACAGAAGAACGTCCAAAGTTAAACTGCAATACTTCCACTTGAACCAAAGACTGTGCATTGGCAATGTTTCCGCTGGCTGCGGCATCTCCTGCCGCAAATTCACTGGCTGCAAATTCTTGCTCTTTGCGGATTGCTTCCAAGGCAGAACCGCGTCTGGTCAATAATTCAAATTTTCTGCCATTACGGATTGCATTTTCAATATCAGCAATTAAACTTGAGTTTTTTACTATTTCAGCCTGTTTTGCCGGTACCAAATCACTGACAATCAAGTCTGAAACCGCAACACGGTACTTAGCGTTTTCCTCAGCAAATGCACCGGTTACGCTCAAAAATACAAACATTACAACAAAAAGCCAAAAGTTTTTCATACTCTCTCCTTCTCTGTTTCAACCTTACGGCATGAGGACAGCATCACTATCAAGCATTTTGGGAACTATCCCCAAACGTTTCCCCAAACACGCATAGTCTATTCCCAAAAGTGGAATTCATGCCAGATTTAAAACTCTTCGGAGTGTAATATATATATATATCTGTAAAGACAAATCTATTATGGTAAATAAAAAACTT
>CAJTMS010000012.1 GCA_910577155.1 uncultured Mailhella sp. | reverse complement strand
TTTATAATTATCTTTTGTAGTTATAAAATCAACCTAATACTAAAACAAAGCAAAAAAGTTTCTTTTTTGTTTTCTCCTTTTTCAATCCCCATCAACTTCCTTTTTATTTAAAGAACCGTTATCCTCTTTCTTTATCCTTGCGGCGATTATATCCCCTGCTTTTAAAAATTGACTGCTGCCGCCGGCAGGAAGCCGCAGCTTGCCACACTGTTTTGCAGAACGTTTTTATGCAAAAACAGACAGTTATCATACAGAGTGCAAAACTAATTTCCTCTTTCTGCTTCTTGCATAATTTTAAAAATTCTATAAACTACTCCAAGAAAAACAATAGATAAGGGGAACATATGCATTTTGAACTGTTACAGGAACTTGTTGCCATTTTCATGATTTCCATCGTTGTTATCCTGATCTGCTCAAAATTTAAAATTCCCAGTATTGTTGCCCTGCTTTTGGCAGGAATTCTCTGTGGTCCGTCAGCCCTGAAGCTTGTAAATAATATTGAGGCTGCCAACACCATGGCGGAAGTTGGTGTCGCTCTCCTTCTTTTTACCATTGGCATGGAGCTTTCCCTCAAGGATTTGGCACGGATTAAACGCCCGCTCCTGATAGGCGGTTTCGGGCAAATGACATTTACTATTTTGCTCATTACGGCTATTTTTTTCATGGTTACCCCATGGCAGCAGGCTGTCGCTTTTGGCTGTCTTGTCACCCTTTCCTCTACGGCTATTGTCCTCAGCATTTTTCAGCAAAAAGCCCAGTCTGACTCTCCGCATGGAAGGATTTGCCTTGCAATCCTTATTTTCCAAGACCTTATTATTGTGCCTATTATGCTTCTTTTCCCCTTATTAAGCGGCAAACTGGACATTTCTTTTGAAGAGAGCCTTCTTACTCTTTTGAAAAATTCCGTCATTATCATTGGCATTGTTTTTTTTGGAAAATTTGTTCTGCCAAAGCTGATGTTTGCGGTCGTGAAAACCCGTTCCCGCGAGCTCATGCTCATGACGACCTTGGGATTTTGCTTTTCTGTTGCGCTGATTACCGCTTCCATCGGGCTTTCCCTTTCTCTGGGGGCTTTTATTGCCGGCTTGCTCCTTGCAGAATCGGAATACAGCATCAGCGTTATGGAAAATGTTTTGCCCTTCAAAGAAATATTTACCAGTATTTTCTTCATAACAGTCGGCATGCTGCTTGACCTTAATTTTTTTGTGCACCACATTTTGCTCGTGCTTTTTGTCGCAACGCTTATTTTTCTTATCAAATTTACAACGATTATCCCCGTTATCAAAATGACCGGCTACTCCATGCGGACAGCCCTCATTTCTGCCTTCAGCATGTCCCAAATCGGGGAATTTTCCTTTGTACTTGCAGGTCACGCTGTTGCGTTTAAACTGATGACAGATGAGGGATACCAAGTTTTTCTTGCAGCAAGTATTTTAACTATGCTCCTTACCCCTTATTTTATCAATAATGCCCCAAAATTTTCTTCTCTTATTCTGAGCCGCATTTTTAAAAAATATGAGCACGAAACCGAGGATATTCTGCCTGAAAAAAACAATGATTTCAAAGATCACATTATCATTATCGGCTTTGGCATTGGGGGAAAAAACCTTGCAAAAGTAGCCAAAGAAAGCGGAATTTCCTATGCTATTTCAGAGCTGAACCCCGATACGGTGAAACGCTATAAAGCCACAGAACCTATTTTTCACGGCGATGCAAGTTATCCTTTGATTTTGGAGCATTTAGGCATAGAAAAAGCCCGCGTTTTGGCGATTATGGTTTCTGACCCCACAGGCTCTCGGGCAATTATCACCCATGCCAAAAAGCTCAATCCCCGTATCCATGTTGTTGTCCGTACCCGCTTTTTATCCGAAATTTCCGGCTTGAAGGAACTTGGCGCTGACGATGTCATTCCGGAAGAATTTGAAACATCCATTGAGGTTTTTGCAAAGGTACTCAATTATTTTCTTATCCCAAAACAACAAATTGAGCAATATATCCAGCAAATACGCAAAGAAGTCTATTCAGGCACCAGAACAACGGAAATTAACAGTAATTTACAGGCAATAAAAAATGATTTGCCCAACTTACAGTTTGCCAGCCTCAAAGTTGAAGCAGACTCCAAGCTTCTCGGAACAAAACTGGGCGACGGCATGCTGCGCAATGAATACAAAGTCAATGTGGTGGCTGTTCACAGAGGCTCAGACGATATTACGGAATTAAACCCGCAGACGGAATTTTTTGAAAATGATATTGTCTACCTGTTCGGTACGCAAGACGCCATTATCCATGTACAGGAAGTTTTTTTAAAAAAGAAATGACAGAGCTTGCTCAAAAAACCGGACTGTCACGGGAAAGTTTATACAAAACACTTAATGGTGTCACAAAGCCCCGGTATGAAAGCATACAAAAAATTTTAGCTGCTCTGAATATAAAGTTTACCCTTGCTGCAGCAGAATAAAAACCATGTTCTTTTATCTTACAAAAAAACGGCTGAAAAAGATTCAACCGTTTTTTTATATTGCTAAACAGTACCGTATTGCTTTTCACACAGTACTATTTTCCTTCCTCACACGGTTTTGTGTCATCACCGCAAAGCTCATTTTCCTGTCCGATAAGGGAATTGACAATATGCGTATCATTATTCTGCACCACTGCGGATTGTTCCAACCCTATGGAATTCGTATATTCCTTCGGTGTGCCAAAAACTTCAATATAGGGAATGGCAGAGGTTCTGCGTTTGACAATGGCAGTATTTTTCCAAACTTTATACTGCATAACAAAATATTTTAACCGCAGCATATCTGTCAGTTCAACATGTTCTTCCGGCTTTTTTTCTTCAGCTTTGAGCAATGCCTGATACACGGTATCCCCTGCATTAATCCGTTCCTGCATAAATAAAATACGCCAAATATCATATTCGCTGTCTTCCACCGGATACCAAGCTATATTTTTATTATTTTGCTCTGCCAGAAGAATTTTTTTGCATGCAGGACAAGAGGGAGAAAAGAAAATATTTGTGCCGGGGTTTTCCACTTTTGCAAAGGAAATTCCCCGCTGATTGGCATTGATAACAGATCCCAAAAGCAAAACAAAAAGAACAGCCCAAAGCCCCAGAAGGAATGTTTTTGGATAGGGGTCAAGGGGACGCCTGTTTTCATAGCGTACAACATAATAGGAACAAGCTATTAAAATTCCTGCACAAATGCAAAGCACGCAAAGGGTGGTATTGAGCATAATGAAAAGCAAAACGATATCCGCAGTCAGGGCAACGGCAGTTATTATCCGCAGGATATACGCTAATCCGAACAAAGACAAAATGAGCACCAGCGTAAAGAAAATCGCACTGAACCACCAAAGCGAAACACCCATGACGGTAAAATTGGCAAACAGTCCGCAGGCAGCAGTACAGCTCTCTTCAAACAAAAACGAGCTTAAAATATTGTATACGGAAAAACACAAACCGATAACGCTGACAGCAAAGGAAATCGGCAAAAATTTATGTCGCAAAGGATTCATATTCACCCCTTAATTTTTCATAGTCCTGTCTAATGCCCGGCATTGTATTGCTAGCGCAATATGCGGCACTAAAATTCTTTCTTGTGCATCTAAATCCGCAATGGTGCGGGCTACCCGCAAAATCCTCGTAAAGGAACGGGCTGACAAAGCCAATTTGTCCACAGCCTTGCTCAAAAAAGCATGCTCTTTTTGTTCCAAAAAACAATATTTTTCCAGCATCGCCCCGCTAATGTCCGCATTGGTATGGCAATTTGTCCCTGCATAGCGGTCTTTTTGGATTGTCCTCGCATCTTCGACCCGTTTTTTCATGCTTGCAGAATCTTTGCCTTTAAACTCCCCTTGAAAATCCTCAAACTGCACGGAGGGAACTTCAATATGCAAATCAATTCTGTCCAGCAGGGGACCGGAAAGCTTTGCCCTGTACCGTGCCAATTGCTGGCTTGTGCATGTGCATGCATGGTTTTTATCCCCATAATATCCGCAAGGGCAAGGGTTCATGGCAGCAATAAGCATGCAGGAAGCGGGATAGGTTAAACTCTGGGCAGAGCGGGAAATCGTCACAAATCCGTCTTCCAACGGCTGGCGCAAAACTTCCAGAGAAGAGCGGGAAAATTCAGGCAATTCATCTAAAAATAAGACACCCCTGTGGGCAAGGCTGACTTCTCCCGGTTTGGGATAACTTCCGCCCCCGATAAGGGCAATCTCGGAAACAGTATGATGAGGAGAACGAAAAGGACGGACGGTCACAAGCCTTTTTGTGGATAACTTATTGGACACGCTGTAAATAGTTGTGACTTCCAAGGCTTCTTCAAAGGTCAGACCGGGCAAAATGGTCGGAATACGCTTTGCAAGCATGGTTTTGCCGCTGCCGGGAGAGCCGATAAAAAGGAGATTATGTCCGCCTGCGGCTGCTATTTCCAAAGCGAGTTTAGCCTCTTCCTGCCCCTTGACCTCTGAAAAATCCATATCATAGTGCTGCCACTCTTCAGCCTGCACATGCTCTGCAGGCGTAAAACATGCTTTTTCGCATACAAAATCAAGGACGTCTGTCAGGCTGTCCAGCCCATAAACGGTCAATCCCTCAACAATACTTGCTTCACAGGCATTTTCCCTCGCAACAATCATTGCCTCCATACCAAGGGAACGAGCCAAAAGCGCAAGAGGCAAAATACCTGTTACAGGACGCAGGGTACCGTTTAAAGAAAGTTCCGCCGCAAAAAAAATTTTTTCAAGATTAAGGGTGGGGGCAATAGTCTGTGACGCCGTTAAAAGCCCGATGGCAAGGGGTAAATCATAGGCAGAACCCCCTTTTTTTCTGTCTGCAGGGGCAAGGTTTACCGTGATTTTAGCCGGAGCAAGTTTAAAGCCCGAGGCTCGCACAGCAGTAAAAACTCGTTCCTTTGCTTCTTTTACAGCACCTTCAGCAAGCCCGACCATAACAAAAACAGGCATGCCTGCCTTGGTATAGTCTATTTCAAGCTCCACTTTATAGGCATCAATACCCAGCAGTGCACCGCAAATCAGCCTTGCTATCATCTTAAAATCCCAGTCCCAGAAATTCAATATTTACACTTAACCGTTCTTCTATTTGGTCTTTATTATATTCTGCATAAAAATTAACGCATTGATGCCTGTAGCCTACCCCGACAGCCCGTTCATAATTTTCCCCTGTATCCAAATTCGTTCTGTCCATGAGATAAATGTGAAATTCCGGATTGATATTTAAACGCAGCGTATTGGTAATGGCATTGATTTTTTCGCTTTCCATAACATCGTTAATATCATCATAATCCACAAATTTCCGGTAATTATAATTGGGTTCGCGCTGGCTGTAACTGGTTGAAAACGTGCCAAATTTTTCATGATAAAGGGTTGAACCTATATCTACCCGGTTAAATTTATTATCATAAAAAGAATAAAATGCATTGCCGTCAAAACTGATCCATTTTTGCGGTCTGAAAATTAAGCGTGTTTTCAAATCATGCCAAGGTCTGCGTTCATATTCCGCAAGATGCTTTTCACGGCTGTTTTCTTTAAAGTCAAAGCCCGAGCTGATTTGCAAATTGACCAAATCCACATAGGAAGCGACATCTTCAATGCCGTCTTTCTTTTGAACAATGGAATTTCTCTTTGCCGTCAAAATATTATCTAAACGAAAAATAAGATTATTTTGTTCCTGTATTCTGTCTTCAAGCGTAAAAAACGGCTTGTCTTCCTGATCAACGTCATTTGTCCACTCATACATAATGCGGGGCTGAATGGTATGCTTGAGGGCAACGGTTTCTGATTTTCCTATATTATCCCGATTTAATGCATATTCTTTGGGCAATTCCCATATTCTGTCAGCCTGAGAATAAAAACTGGAACGAATTTCCGGGATAAAGCGGGTATCGCTTCCCTGCCGCTCGCCCCCTACCCGCGTGCTTAAAAGCGACGTATCAGCTCCGGAAATGCCCGTATAGACTGTTGCCCGTCCCCTAGCGGCGATTTCACCGTATAAAAAGCCTGCTTTGACAGGAAAAACTATTTCCGGATACGCTTCTGCCTTTGCACCTTTTGTTCCAAAACGCCGATAGTAATAGCCTGCATTTGCCTGTAAATTCCATTCAAAGGGAAGTTCGGGAAGTATTTTATCCCTGTTCCAGTATAAACCTAACTCCGGAAGATGCTGCACTGTCGTATCATACTTTTTAGCAAGATTTCCATGCCCAAAACTGGGATCTTGGGAATATTTCATTCCTGCCGTCAAATAAAACTTTTCAAAATTTCTATAAACAAAGCCTTGTGTTATTCTGTTGTCGTCCGCTTCTGCGAAGTTCCGCCCAAACATGTCATAGCTGTTTTCCTTGGTATAATCAAAACCCGTCATACGGTTGCTGAATTCGCGGATAAAGTTTTGGTCGGACACATAATCCAAATTATATTTATAATTCCAATCTGTTTCAAAAAAATCGCCGTTGCCCATGGCTCTGAGCCAATAGCGGGGTCTGTTGGTACGGATATTTCCGTCTATCCCGTCAACTTCATCTTCCCCTTCGTGCATAACCCTTGTGCTGTCATATAAAAAATCAAGCATTGCCCACATTTTTTCATTGGCTTTGGTATGGGAACGATATTCCAAAGAGGGCATAAACCCTTTTTCGGTTAAAACGGTGCCATACACGGTTAAATCACGGCTTTGGTCAATCACATGAAAATAGGGCTGCGTATAATACAATCCTTGGGTTGAGCTATATCCGTAATTGGGCAGCAATAAGCCGCTTTGCCGTGTTGTCTTTGTGGGCGCTACAAAATAAGGAGCATAGACCAGCCCATGGTCTTTGATATTGAAAACAACATCATAAAAATGGGCATAGCTGTCTACTTCAAGATCAGCTTCCTTGGCATCGATTTTCCATAAAGGAACATCGCCGTCACAGGTTGTGGCAGTTGCCTTAACTAAAGAATAACGGGCTTCCCCTTTTTTATAAATTTCTTCACTTTTAAAATACATATGCGGACCGGCTAAAAAGAGTTTTGCATTCTTGAGCCAGCCGGTGCTGTTCGTCAAATCAAATTCTGCCTCTTCAGCTTCCACCTCGTCAGTGCCAAGCTTTGCATAGACATTGCCCTGCAGTAAAATCCACTGTGTATTTGTATAAAGCCTTGCAAAATCGGCTTTTAAATAATCTTCCCCGCGGACAAGCAAAATATTGCCCCGTCCTTCAATCACCACCCCGTCATTTACACTGACAAGGGAGTCTGCATAAATCTTCCACGGCAGTTCACCTTCGCTCACAAGCGAGCCGTCTGAAGCAATGGAGCTCGGCAATTCGGCTCCACAGGCAGTTTCGCTGAATCCAAAACAAAAAAAGCAAAGAAAAACAATATATAAATAAATATATTTCATGTATTATTCCATTAAGGCAAATATCAAAGCATATCTTTTTCTTATTAGCATAAATCCATGGAATAATAAAGCAGATAATTTGTGAAAAAAATATTTTTTTTATCTATAGCAACATATTGAAATTATTTTAAAAAACTTGCCTTGCATTTTATTCAATTCTTATTACAATACGAAAATATCAGCAAAGGATTGACCATGAAAAACGCTTTTTGCAAAGTACAGATTGATTTTGACGCATTATTATACAATTACAGACAAATAAAAAATCTCCATTCGGAACTTATGCCTGTGATAAAAGCAGATGCATATGCCCACGGAGCCATTAAAATTGCCCGCTTTTTTGAAAATCAGGACGTGAAATATTTTGCAACAGGCACTATCCATGAGGCATTGGAATTGCGAAAAAATGGCGTCACAAAGGAAATTATCCCCTTGCTCGGCGCATTGACAGATGAAGAATACAAACAGGGCAATGAACAGGACATCGTCAGCCTTGCCCATGATAAGCAGTCCCTTGAGAAAGCCCTTGCCTATTCCGAGAAAATTGCCGTAAAAATCAACTCCGGTATGGGCAGGCTCGGTTTTTTGCCCCAGGATATTGATACGGTCATAATGAAACTGAAAAAACACAATAAAACAGCAAGTTATGCCTTGACCCATTATGCCAGTGCGGACATTATTTCGGACCACGGCTATATGCAGACACAGACAGAAAAATTGACTCCTGCCGTAACTGCCCTGAAAAATGCTTTTCCTGACATGAAAACAAGTTTTGCAAACTCTGCTGCGCTTATTGCTTATCCTGACAGCATTGGCGATATTGCACGAATCGGCAAAATTTTTTATGGCGGAAATCCCCTGTACGGAACGGAAAAAGAACACCTTACCCCCCATTTGAAGCCGGCTCTCAGCCTCACTGCGCCTATTTTAAGTATCAACCATTTAAAACGGGGTGAAAGTTTGAGCTATATGCAAAGTTTTACTGCCGAAAGGGATACCGATGTGGCATGGATTGGCATTGGCTATGCAAACGGCTATCGCCGCAGCAACCGCGTGTACAGCGAAGACAGCAATTTTGTGCCCCATGTCAGCCTTTTGGGACACCTTTGCCCGACACTTGGCTATATTACCATGCAAATGACTGCCATTGACATTACCGATATTTATGACGGAAAAAATATCAATATCGGCGATCGTGCATATATCCTTGGCGGTGAAGAAAATCCCGTTACGCCGGAAATGCTTGCCACATGGTGGAATACTATTCCCCATGAGGTGCTCACTTCTTTAGGGTTTTAATCCGATCCGTACGGATTTAATTATTTTCTTTAAGCATGACTTTAATCTTGCTTATTCTTCAATTATCTTCTATACTCATGACCTCATTATGTCGGACAAAGCGTTTATGCTTTTCCTATAACATTTCAACGTAGCGAGGGTCTTTTATGACTTCTATTTCATTATTATTGGTTTTTGCGTGCGCTGCATTTGCTTTGTATTACGCATTCAAAACCTCTAAAACCGTGCTTGCTGCAAGCACCGGTAATGAAGATATGCAACGCATTGCCGGAGCTATCCAAGAAGGTGCAAAAGCATATTTAAACCGTCAATACCGTACTATTGCCATTGTAGGTATTGTTGTTGCAGTCTTACTCCTTTTCTTCCTTTCTTTCCTTGTAGCACTCGGCTTTGTTATCGGTGCTATTTTATCTGGCGTTGCAGGCTATATTGGCATGAACGTTTCTGTTCGCGCCAACGTGCGTACTGCCGAAGCTGCCCGCAACGGACTTACCCCGGCGCTCAATATAGCTTTCCAATCCGGTGCGATTACCGGTTTGCTCGTTGTTGGCTTAGGTCTTTTAGGCGTTTCTTTCTACTATGCACTTTTGCAGATGTTCCAAGTTGAAACAACGACCCTTATGCAGGCATTGGTTGCCCTTTCCTTCGGTGCTTCCCTTATTTCTATCTTTGCCCGTCTTGGCGGCGGTATTTTTACAAAAGGCGCTGACGTCGGTGCTGACCTTGTTGGTAAAGTTGAAGCAGGCATTCCTGAAGATGACCCTCGTAACCCTGCTGTTATTGCCGACAACGTCGGTGATAACGTCGGAGACTGTGCAGGTATGGCTGCCGACCTTTTTGAAACGTATGCCGTTACCATTGTCGCTACCATGCTTCTTGCTTCCATTTACTTTGAAGGCGCGCTGCAAAAGCTCATGATTATGTATCCTCTGCTCATCAGCGGCGTATGTATTTTGGCTTCTGTTGCAGGTACATTTTTTGTAAAACTTTCCGGCGACAATAAAATCATGAAGGCTCTTTATAAAGGTTTCCTTGCAACTGCGCTTATTTCTGCCGTTCTTATTACCTTTATCACCATGGCTTTCTTCTGGGGAAGAGAAGAAATGGCTATCGGCGACATGGTCTTTACAAGCGGAAACCTCCTTCTTTGCTCTTTCACGGGTCTTATTGTTACCGCTCTTCTGGTTTGGATTACCGAATACTATACTTCCACTTCCTACCGTCCTGTAAGAAGTATTGCCAAAGCTTCCACCACAGGTCACGGAACAAACGTTATCCAAGGTCTTGCTGTTTCCATGGAAGCCTGTGCTCTTCCTGTTATTGTGATTTGCGGCGGTATCTTGTTTGCTTATTTCAATGCAGGTCTTTTTGGTATTTCCATTGCGGCGACTACTATGCTCGCTCTTGCCGGTATGGTTGTTGCCCTTGACGCCTACGGACCTGTTACCGATAACGCCGGCGGTATTGCTGAAATGAGCGGTCTTCCCGAAGAAGTGCGTGAAGTAACCGATGCTCTCGACGCTGTCGGCAACACAACAAAAGCTGTAACCAAGGGTTATGCTATCGGTTCTGCCGCTCTTGCCGCACTTGTTCTCTTCTCTGCATACACTGAAGATCTTTCCCGTTATTTCCCTCTTTCAAATGTAAGCTTCTCCCTTCAAGATCCATTTGTTCTTATCGGTCTTTTTGTGGGCGGTCTTTTACCTTACCTCTTTGGAGCTATGGGCATGATGAGTGTTGGACGCGCAGGTTCCGCTGTTGTTGTGGAAGTTCGCCGTCAATTCAAGGAAATCCCCGGCATCATGGAAGGTACTGCTAAACCTGACTACCATGCTGCTGTTGATATGCTCACCAAAGCTGCAATTAAAGAAATGATTGCTCCATCCTTATTGCCGGTTCTTGCTCCTATCGTTCTCTATGGCATTATTTGTGCCGTAGCCGGTCAAGACGCTGCTTTTGCAAGCCTTGGTGCAATGCTCATGGGTACTATCGTAACAGGTATTTTCGTTGCTATTTCCATGACAAGCGGCGGCGGTGCATGGGATAATGCAAAGAAATATATCGAAGACGGCAATTTTGGCGGCAAAGGTTCAGATGCTCACAAAGCAGCTGTAACAGGCGATACAGTGGGTGACCCTTACAAAGATACTGCAGGTCCTGCCGTAAACCCAATGATTAAAATTATTAATATTGTGGCTCTTCTTATCCTTATTGCTCTTGCATAAGAAAGTGACTGCATAAAAAATAAAAAGCCCTGCATGAACATGCAGGGCTTTTTATTTTGTTATTTAAGATGACGCTCGGAGCGGCGTCCTGCCGCCCGCTCGCTCCTTTAACATTCTGTCAGATAACTCGAAGAGTTAAAAATCTTACAGAATGTTAAAAGGTTCTCGTGCCCGGCGTGGTTGCAAAATGAAATTTCAGCAACCTAAGTCGGGTGCTCGCTCACAGTTCGACGTCCTGTGCTAATAGCTATATTCCATGACATAACTATTCTACATGTTATCGGGACAAGCTCTCAGAGAAAAACCTTATTATATGTAACTATTTTACTCATATGTTATATTTTTATCACATTAGCATACTTTCTTCGCACCACTCTATTATTTTTCATATATCTTACTAATATTACAGGATAAAAATATAATTATCATCTGTTGTATTCTATAAAAACGTGTAAATATGAAACAATCTGCATACTAATGTTACACTTTTCCGTTATTTTAAGCGCAAAAAAAATTGGAATAAATAAAAAAGATAATCTTTTCAATATGTTTTAATGTTTGGCATGCTCTTTGCTATATAGCAGACATAACGAGAAAAGATTTTTCGAAATGAGAACAAAAATCCCTCATTAATAACCACATAAATAATAGCAGGATTATGATATGAAAAAGATTTTTGGAACATTCGCAGTTATGGCAATGGCACTTATCGGCGCAGGCTGTGCACACGCTCACGGCGTTTACTACACACCAAGTCAGATAAGCATTAACTACCAATCTCACCCCGGCTTCTACTTCCATGGACACGGTCCAAAACACCATGGACCTCAATTTCACCCGCCTAAACCTCACCGCCGCCCTGCACCTAAACCTCCTGTATTTGGATTTGGTCCAGGACACGGGAAAGAGCACGGACCTTACGGGCACAAGCCAGGGCACGGTCACCGCTGGTAAAAATATTTCAAAACAAATCTACCCGACAATAACAATATAAAAAATAAAATAAAGGAATAAAAAAAATGAAAAAGATTTTTGTAACACTCGCAATTATGGCAATGGCAGCAACAGGCGTAAGCTATGCACAAGCATACAACCCAAATACATCAAGCAACCAAACAAATACAGAATACAAATATCATAACGATAATTGTGGGTATAATTACCATGGGCACGGCTACGGACATGGACACGGTCACGAACATGGGCATGGGCATGGCGGCTGCTGATAAAAAGACATAAGAAAAATAAGCATTAATACTGATAAAATAAATATAAGAAAGGAATTAAATTATGAAAAAAAGTACAATGTTTGGAACACTCGCAATTATGGCAATGGCAGTAACAGGTGCAGGCTATGCACAAGCTTATCACGGCGGCGATTATGGGTATCACCATAGAGGCTATCATCATCAAGAATACAGACACGGCGGCTGCGGCAACTATGAAGGATACCGCCACAACTACCACCGCGGCAACTGCTTCTATGCAGAACAAGAACAAAATCTGACTCAGGAACAACTCGCCAAATTAGGCGAAATGCGCGAAAACCACTTTAAAACCATGAAACCGCTTTTTGACGATCTCCGCCTGAAAAGAATGGAACTTGATGTTTTCCGCGACAACCCCAATGTAAAACCCGACCAGCTTAACAAGCTGATTAAAGAAATCATTGCCCTTGAAAACAAAATTGATACTGAAAGATACAGTTTCCGCACTCAAGTTGAAAAAGAATTTGGCATTGAATTTCGCCGCGCTATGCCAAAGCAAATACCGTCTGAAGACAATCCTGACAGCGAATTATAAGATGCCTTCATAAACCTAAAAAATCGGAGAAAATTTCTCCGATTTTTTATTTGTCCATGTGATTTTATTTCCTTTTTATTTCCCAAATATTCACGTGAGCAGGCAGGATATGTTCTGAAATTTTCGGCGTCAATTCCGCATGGACTTTTTTAATGGTAAAAGGAAAATTTTTTACCTCTTCTAAAAAATACCGATAAATAGCCCTGCCGGGTTCTGCTATCCAAAAAACACCGTCTGCTGTCAGTGCATAATCCAAAAATTTTAAAATTTCAGGCATAAATTTTCGTTCATAGGCAATATCCGATGCCCAGATAAAGGGGAATTTTTTTTCTTCAACACAGGGAACACGCCAATCCAAAAGCAAGGGGCACAACACAGGAACAGGGCTTTGCCAAACATCTTCATACTCTTCACAAATTAAAACAGCATTTTTGAGGGCATTAAACCGCACCAGATCCAAAGCCTGTTTTTCATAATCACAGGCAAGCACTTTTGCTTTGCACACTGTCCCGCATAGTGCAGTAAACCCCAGCCCGCAACCTAAATCAAGGCAAACATTCCCTGCAATGCTCCCTTCATTTTGCTTCAGCCACGTGGCAAGCCCGAAACCTGAGCTCCAAAGCTCTGCCCAATAGGGCAATCGTTCATCTTCGTAAAACGCCTGTATGGCGTCTTGGTTGTTGCCCATGCTTTCCCACAGGCTTTCCATATCTGCACGGTAAATATGCCACTCTCTGCCGATATGGGAAAAAGAAACGCTCTCTTCTTCTTTATATTCCATGATATTTTACTCTTTTCAGCCGGTTAACATTGTTTTGACGAGATAATAATCTTTTTAAAAATCAATGAGCTGCAACAGTATACCCATAGAGAATACTATTCGTTGTCTTTTGCATGAGCCATTTTCTCCCCGCGTATATGTTCCCGTTCGGTTTCGTTTTTGGGCTCACTCTTGATTTCAGGTTTTGCAAAGGGGTGAGATTTATCATAAATTTTTGTCAGTGCGTCCATATCCAAATGGGTATAGCGCTCCGTTGTGGCAATTTTGCTGTGTCCCAACAGTTCCTGCACGGACCGCAAGTCTGCTCCCCCTTCCAATAAATGGGTAGCAAAGGAATGTCGTAAATCATGGGCGGACACACGGGTTTCAACCCCTGCCTTTTTCCTGCACAATTCAATTATTCTGTTGGCTTCCCTGCGGTTAAGCCGTTTTCCGCGCTTGCCGACAAAAAGAGCTTTTTCACCTCTCTCCACAGTCAGCAGAATTCTTTTTTCAAGCCATGCCTGCAAGGCTTTTTTACAGGTATCGGAAAGGGGTACTATTCGTTCCTTGCTTCCTTTTCCAAAAACTTTGACCGTATCACTGTCTGCTTTTATCTCTTGCAGGTTTATGCCCAGTGCCTCGGAAATTCGCAGACCTGAACCGTACAACAGCTCCAGCAAGGCATTGTCCCGATAATAAAAAATATCCTCTTCATTGGGATTTTTTTCATCAAGCATGCCGGTGACCTGATCCACATTGAGCATGGTGGGGTGATGTATTTCCTGCTTGGGATTACTGATACCCAGCATGGGATTTTCTGCTATATATTTCTTCTTGAGCATAAAACGAAAAAAAGATCGCAGACAGGAAAGTTTACGTGCCATGGAAGTTTTATGCATTTTTTGTCTGTACAGCGCGGCTAAAAATTCCTGCACATCTTTTTTACGGACAGTTTCCAAGAGACCGAGACTTTTTTCTTTTCTCCGTAAAAAAATTTCAAATTCTTCTAAATCCGTGCCATAGGAACGCACTGTCGCCTCTGAATAATTTTTCTGAAACGCAATATGCGCAAGAAAAAGCTTCACGTTGTCACATGGTTCGAAAACAGTCTTATTCATAACAAACCCTGTAGCGTGCCCCTGCTTCTTTCACAATTTTTCCTTCCACTTCCAGCATGAGAAGTTCAGAAGAGAGGCGTGCCATATCCATGGCAATGCCCTGTTCCTGCAAAGTTTGCATGATGTCATCAGCCGTCAGCAGTTCCTGTTCCGCTACAATTTGTACAAGAGGGTTATCAGCTGCAAGTGCTTTCTGATGTGCTGAACCGTGTTTTTCACAAGCCTGTTCCGCAAAAACGTCTTCCTTTGCCCTTTTTTGCTTTTGCTCGCAGCGGGCTTCTTTTTTATACTGCTGAAAAATTTTTTTATGGGGATTTTTTTTATTTAAAATAGATTGCGCCATTTCCCCAAAATCAAGAGAAAGGGGCAGCAGCTCCTCATCAATTTTTGGACGCTGCAGTATGGTATAGGCAGAATAGGTTTTCTTTGGCAATGATTCCACAGACTTTACCGTATTTTGGGCTTGTTCCTGCTTTTTTACTGTGTTCTTGGTGCTCTTTTTCTTTTTTTGCTCCGCACTCTTCTGCTCGCTCGGGCTTGTATTCCCTGCAAAAATGCGTTCTTCCTTCTTCTCTTTTTGGTTTGCTGCCGCATTTTCAGCCTGCTCTGCCTGCCTTGTTTTTTTGCATAAGCTTTCATACTGTACGGATAAATGGGGCACTAAATCCGCAATAATGCCATATGCATCATCAACGCATAACGCCCCTTCTTCCAAAAGCTTTTGCCCGCCCGGACTGTGATTTTCTCCTGAAGGACGGCACACATACACATTTTTATTTTGCTCCAAAGCAAGGCGGGCTGTAATCAAACTTCCGCTTTTGAGGGCGGCTTCCACAATAAGTACGCCTTCGGAAATCCCGGTTATCAGCCTGTTCCTGATGGGGAAATTTTGTGCGATCGGTTTTGTAAACGGGGAAAATTCACTGATAAGCAGTCCGTTTTCGGCAATTTTCCGATAAAGAGCAGTATGTTCTTTGGGGTACACAACATTGATGCCTGTGCCCAGCACAGCAATGGTTTTTCCCTGCGAAGCCAACGCCCCTTCGTGGGCAGACTGGTCAATGCCAAGAGCCATACCCGAAACAACGGCTAAGCCAAGGCTTGCAAGCTCCCCGGCTATTTCTTCTGCTTTCTCTTTGCCGTGCCCACTTGCTTTTCTTGCCCCCACTATGGCAAGGGTGGGATAGGATAAAAGCCCCGTATCCCCTTTGGCGTAAAAAAAGAGAGGTGCATCAACCAATTGTTTTAATGCAAGAGGATAACGGTAGTCCGTCCATAAAATTACTTCACAGTCAGTTTTTTGGGCGTCCTGCCATTCCTGCATGGCAGATTTGCGCCACTCCTCATGTTTAAGCACCGTACGAAAAGACGCGGGAACTTTTTTGACGAAATCATCAAAAGGAGCAAAGGATTCCTGTAAAGTCAATTGTTGATAGGCTTGATAGGCAGAGCCGTAGTGACGCAAAATTTTAGCTAATAGCCGCGGGCGTGCTCCCTCTGAACAGCGCAGGGCAAGACTTGCCCAAAATTCCTTTTTAGCCTCGTCACTCAGCCTGTCCAGCACATGCATAAATTACTTGGAACCCATTGACCGTGCTTTTTGCGCAGCGGAAGACTGCGGCCAATCTTCCAATAGCACAAGATAGTGCAGGCTTGCATTTTCGGTATCGCCGAGCCGAGCATAGGACATGGCTGTTTTTAAAAGCGAATCTGCTGTCTTTGGATGTTTGGGATAGCGGGTCTGCACGTCTTTGAATGCAAAAATCGCCTGCGGATAAAGAGCCCGTGCATACAGGGTTTCCCCTTTCCAGTACAATGCATTCGGTGCAAGCACGTCTTGAGGATATTGCTCTAAAAAGGCATTAAATGCCATTTCTGCTTCTGCATATTGTCGTTTTTGGTATAAATGGTACGCATTATCATAGAGCTGCTTGCTTGATTGGGCTATTTCCGAAACTTGCGCTACATTTTCAGGAGACGCCGCGGCGGCTACTTGCTGTGGAGTGCTTTGAGCCTGCTGAGCTGGCTCTGCTTGTGCTGCTTGAGCAGGCTGTGTTTGCTCTGCAGGCTGCGGTGTTTTTGTTTCTGCACTTTTCTGTACTGTCTGCTGAACCTGCTGCACTGGCTGCTGCCGGGCAGTCTGTTCTGCTGTCTGCTGAGGAGGCTGTACGACATTTTCCTGCACTTGCTGCTGTGTTTTTTCCTCAACCTTTGTCAAATCCTGCCCCGTAAGTGCGCCGACTTCACCCGCCTGCGGAGTCTGTCCTCCCTGCTGAACATCCTGAACAGGCAAGTTTACCTGTCCCTGCTGTGCTGTCATTGCTGGGCTTACGGGACTGCCCATGTTAAACTGTTTCAGGCTGTCCACCGTCACAATTTTTTGCGGAACAGGCACACCCCGTTTTTGGGCGTCTTTTTCAACTTCTGAAATGCGAAGTTCATTATCCACTAAAATATCATAGGTTTTATTATTATAGACTAAAAGAGCGTCAACTTTTTCTTCAAGGCTTTCCAAACGTTGATTTTGCTCAAGATTTACATCAGCAGAAGAACACGCTGCCAATAAAACAAAGGGTACAAAAAAGAATATTTTTTTCATAAGCAACCCACCTGTCAACACTTTTTTATAAAATACCCCACAAGACACATACTGTCAAATAGAGATGCAAAACTGCACAAAAAAAAGCCCTGCATAGGCAGGGCTGAATTTTGGAATACTCATACATTAAACAATATGACTTACACGTAAAAATATGAGCTAAGCTCTTTAAAGAATTGTCAAATCAACCGTTTAATTATGCATTCACATTTCTTGGACTGGGTTTACGAACAGCACCGGAACGAATGCAGCGAGTACAACAAACAATAGTGCGGACAGAACCATCTTCAAATTGATGGCGAACTGTTTGCAAATTTGGATTAAAGCGGCGTTTTGTTTTGATATTTGAGTGACTTACCAAGTTACCAACTTGAGCCTTTTTACCGCAAACTTCACATTGTTTACCCATATTATTCCTCCAAAATCTATACCGATTGGTAGTATCGTATTTTTGCCATATGGCGAATAAACATTCCACAATTCCCGTAAGGACTGTTCACTTTATACATTAAATTTAATAATTGCAAGCAATATTTAATGTTTTTTAAATTTTAATTAACGTGCAAGGGGGTAGAATTGCCGAAATACAACTTGCTCATCAAGAATAACATCAACAACAAGCTGTGCTTTTTCACCAATTTTCATGCCTGCAACAGAAGCGGAACTATTTACGTTTTTCAAATGACGAATTCTGAAAGTGGAATTGGTGGCGTTTGATAATTCCTGCAAGGCAAATTTACCGTCAATCTGACTGCTCAAATAATATTTTTGTCTGCCTTCAATTTGGACTTTTTTCCCGAGATTTATTAATTGGTAATTAATATCAACGTGTTGGGCTGTAAGTTTAGCATGGAAATTTTCAATTTCAAGATAGCCTGAATTAAGCTGCTGGGTGATGGATACTTCCTGCACGGGAGCAGTATTTTCCTTTCCCTGTTCGTTTACTGCAATTTGCTCTGTATTCCCGGCAGGAGCCTGTTCTGACGGAGCCTGTTCTGCCGGCATTTCAGCTTCAGCCTTTTTTTCTGCTTCTGTTTTCACATTTTCTGCGATAAGAGTTTTTTGTTCTGCTTTCTTTTTGTCTGCATCTGTATTTTCAAGATTTTTTGTCTCAGGACTATCTTCTTTTTCCCCGTTTTCAATAATATCAAAACTCATATTGGAGCCTGTCAGACTTTCTGCAAGCTCATCCATGAGTGCGTCCTTATCGCCATTAATAACAGGCAGATTTCCGGCATCCATATTATCGGCAGGAACCAGCAAACCAAGCATGTCAGGGGAATATTTTTGCAAAAAGCGTTCTAAATTGGCAAGGCGCGTAACAGTTTGTTTATTGTGTTCAATGGACTGTTTCAAACTTGCAGTTTCTTCAAGGATAGCTACGTATTTACTATACGTTGACAAGCCAAACCAAATAGTAAAAACAAGAAGAACAGAAACAACAACCAGCAAAGAAAGGACTATTTTAAACGTAGTTGGGGATAAATGAAACGAGTGCGATTGTCCTCTGTCCCGCATAATAATAATATTTATCTTACTCATACAACTCCATAAAAGCTAAATTAATCTCTTTTTCTCTCTCATTTTTTGTCTATACACTTTTTTTATCCGGACAGCAATATTTTTTATAAATAAAAATAGTGGGTTGCTAAAAACATATTTTTTAGAGTTATAGCCTGTGCCACAATTCTTTGAAAATAACCCAGCTGTCGCCCTGCGGGTGTAAAATCATTGTTTTTACCCCTTTATCCCTGTAGCCTTTATTATCCTGATACTCTTGGATCATACGAATTTTTAACCCCTCTTTTTCCATAGACATGGACATATCGGAAAAGGCAACTTTTTGGGGCTTTTTTACACTCCAGAGATCCTGCTTTTGAGCAGCTATCTGCTCCAAACCCTTGCGGTTATCCTGAACTGCGTATTTGCTGTAAAAAGCGGTATAAGCATCAATATCAGCCTGTTCCCATGCCAAACGCCACTTTTCAATAAATTCAGGGGCTGTATTTTTAACTTTTTCCGTTAAACTGTGTTCCAAACCAACGGCACGAGGCAGCCATTCCATAGCCACAACTTTATAATTTCCGCTGTCGTCCTTGAGCCAGTAAAGCCGGCGTATGCCTTCCGTTTTATGGTTGGGAGCGACATAAAGCTGCTTAAACCAAGAAACAAAATAATCGGGACCTTCCAAAACTTCGACATCGTCAACAGCGATGTAAATCCATGCCAGACTTGAAAAAAGCCCTTGCTTATTGGCTTTAAAGCCTGCAAAACTGCCGCAGGTTTTAGAATATTTTTCCTGATCGTAAAAATCAAAAAATTCCTGAGACCGTGCTGACCAAGCATTATTCCAATCATAGGTAGCCTGCCTGATAAAATCGGCGTCATTGGAATTATCCGCATAGACAACTTCTTTTTGTTCCTGTGCCTGCGGTTTTTCTGTTTCGTCTGAATTTTCAAAGTGACGGACAGAAGTATCCTGTCCGCTTTGCACCGCGTTTTCTTCTTCACTTACAACAGAAGAATCTGAGGCAAGAAGTGAACCTGCCATGGCATTCTCTTCTTTTTCTTCCACTACTTCCAGAGCATTTGCCCCCAGATTTTCCGTTTGCCCAAGACGTTCCGCTTCAGCTTCCGAAAGTGCCGAAGCCGCTGCAGGAGCAACTTCCTCACTTGCTTTAGCTGAACCTGCTGCGTTCTGTCCTAAGCCTGCTGCGCCGTGTCTTTCTTCAAGCTCTTTCTCTTTATGGAAGGAACTTTGGATACCCTCTGCAATGACAACCGGAGTTCCGGCTTTCAAATACTTATCAAGGGATTTTATATCTTCCAAATCAATGGCGACACAGCCCTGCGTTCTTTGCCCTGAAATGGGATTGCCCTTGCTGTGTATCCAAATTCCGCCGCCTGTTTTTCCGCGCAGAATATCAATGGGGTTAGGGTAATTCAAAACATAGGCATGATTGCCGTACATTTCAAAATCAAGGGGAACCTGTATTTTTCCGCGGACAAAATATACACCCTCGGGGGTTTTCAAATCCCCCTCAACCTGTTTATCGCCTTCGTTTTCACCATGGATACTGGGATAATGCAGGCGTGTGATTTTTTCCCCGTGTTTTTCCAAATAAAAAAATTCATTTTTGCCTTTATCCACAAGAATTAAACTTTCTTCCAAGGCAGTTTCCGGCAAATGCACATCCCATGCATGAGCCAAAGCGGAAAAAGAGAAAACGGCAATAATTGAAAAAACAAGTGAATGAAAACCCATACTTTCTCTCAAAACTAGCCTCGAGCCAACGCTAATAATTCACTGCGTTTAAAAAGTGAATGCAGTGCATAGCCGGCGTCTTGTATTGCTTCGTTGCCGCCTTCTTCACGGTCAAGCACAGTGCAGAGCATGCCAATGGCAAAACCTGCTTCTTTGACACGTTCACACGCTGTCAAAAGAGAACCGCCCGTGGTAACCACATCTTCCAGCATGGCAACAGGTTTTCCCGGCTGCAAATTGGACAAGCCTTCCAAATATTGGTTTGTTCCGTGCCCTTTGGGGCTTTTACGTACAATAAAAGCAGGAAGAGGTCTGCCCAGCTGATAGGAAATAACGCTGGTGGCTGTCACAAGGGGGTCAGCCCCGAGGGTAAGCCCGCCGACAGCAGTAATGCTGCTGTTTTCTTTCAGCAGGTTATTAAAAAGATGTCCAATTAAATATGCACCTTCCGGATGCAATGCGGTTTGCTTTCCGTCAAAATAAAAATCACTTTTCCGTCCGGAAGTAAGGATAAATTCCCCTTCTTTATAGGAGCGTTCATACAAAAGTTTTGCAAGGCGTACACGCATTTCTTCAATACTTAAATTTTGCATAATTCACCTATTCAAAAACACGGTCTAAAATCATTTGTTCATAACGGATATAATAGCCCAAATCAAACACGGAATCCAAAACTTCATCGGGCAAAAGGGCAGAAATTTTTTCATTGCGGCGAACAATATCAGGGAATTTTTCTTCACTCTCCCAACTTTGCATTGCACATTCCTGCACCATAACATAGGCTTCCTGACGGGGCAGACCATGATCCACCAAAGCCGTCAGCACACGCTGAGAAAAGAAAAGTCCGTAACTTCCCCATAAATTTCTTTCCACATTGCGGGGAATAACACGCAGTCCGTCAAGCAAAAAGGTCAGACGGTGCAAAACATAATCCATTAAAATAGTGGAATCAGGCATAATCACCCGTTCTACGGAAGAGTGGCTGATATCTCTCTCATGCCATAAAGCCTGATTTTCCATGCTTGCCAAGGCATTGGTACGGATAAGGCGGGAAAGTCCGCACATATTTTCGGCAGAGATGGGATTTTTCTTATGCGGCATTGCAGAAGAACCCTTTTGTCCCTTGCCGAAGCCTTCTTCCACTTCATGAACTTCCGTTCTCTGCAAGTGGCGAAGTTCGGTGCAAATTCTTTCAATACCGCCTGCGGCAACGGCAAGTGCCGTGAAATAATGCGCATATCTGTCCCGCTGTACAATTTGCGAAGAAATTGTATCAGGGCGAAGTCCTAAAATTTCGCAGGCGCGTTCTTCAATATCAGGAGATAAAACAGTATAGGTACCGACAGCCCCGGAAAGTTTGCCTACCCGCACATCTTCCAGCGCACGTTCAAAGCGCTCCTTATGGCGTTTAAACTCTGCATAAAAACCTGCAAATTTCAGGGAATAGGTGGTTGGTTCAGCGTGTATGCCATGGGTTCTGCCCATACAGATAAGCCCGCGGTATTTTTCTACAAAATTTTTCAGAGAGGCTAAAAGATTATCAAAACCCTCCAATATTTTTTCTCCGGCTTCCACAAGCAAAAGGGCATTTGCCGTATCAACAATATCGGAAGAAGTACAGCCTAAATGGATAAAACGGGAAGCAGGGCCGACTTTTTCTTCTAAAGAAGTCAAAAATGCAATGACGTCATGGCGGGTGACTTCTTCAATTTCGGCAATACGATCGGCATCAATAGCAACCCGTGAGCGGATTTCTTCCATACTTTGCGGATCAATACGACCTTTTTCGTACCATGCTTCACAAACAGCAAGCTCAACTTTCAGCCATGCATTATAGCGATTTTCCAAAGACCATAACTCTGCCATTTTTGCCCGACAGTATCTTTCAATCATACGCCTATCCTATTTTCATCATTATTTTATATTTTTATTAAGGTGTATAGTTAAATACAAAAAGTACACCTCAAGTATATACTCTTGGTATTTTTATGTTAAAGAAAAAGGTTTTGCCCTAAGGGGCAAGACCCTTTCTATGCTAACGCATTATTTCTTAGCAGCTTTTTTTGCTTCATGAATACGTGCTTTTAAACGTTCTGCACGGCGATGACGGCGGCGATCTAATTCTTTTCTGCGTTCAACTTTCTTATGAGCCATATTAAACCTCCATTAATTTATCCTGTTTTTCGAGTATACTCAAAAAAACCTGACTTTGCAATACATGGATTTTTCATTTAAGTAAAGTAATAATTTCACAGTGTTAACATTTTTTTAAAAGGATTTGCCGCTTCCTGCAAACTGGCCGGCAATAAAGGTTGCATAACTGTCTGTCATTCCGGTAATAAAATCAATAACCACCAAATACGCTTCATAAAGCGTATACGTATCTTTTATAAAGTGTTTGCCCATAAGACATAGAGCCCGATCCTCGCGGTAGGACAATTTTTTTCCATGCACATGGGTATGTACGGCAGGAATAAGTACATCCAAGAGCTGTTTATACACGCTGTAGGAACCAATTTCCAAACTGATTTTCTGCGAATGGTTTAAAATAATTTCATTAAAACATCTTTTTGCCTTATTCATATAAGCTTTCACAGGTTCTCCCGCATAGTCCATATACGGCGCCAACAGTTCCCCCTGCATCAGGGCAGGATATTTTTCCCTGCTCACGGCAAAAATATCTTCCACCAAAACCTTAATCACCAAGGAACGCAAATAACTCATTCTGGCACGGTCAGAATACATGGCAGCAAGCCTTTTTTCATCAGCCTGCATTAAATCCCAAAGAGGAGCAAGCACTTCACGGATATCTTCATACCGTAAAATACCAAGTTCCAGTGCGTCCTCCATATCAATAATGCGGTAGCAGCTGTCGTCCGCAGCTTCCATTAAATAGGAAAGAGGATGCCGCAAAAAACACGCTGCACTGCCTTGTTGTTTCACAAGTTCCAATTCTGTAAAAATTTCCGAAAATAAATCCCGTTCACTTTGATAATAATTGAATTTCTTTGATTGTTTCCGCATTGCTTCAAACGAAGAACGGGGATATTTCACCACACTGGCAACAGTGGGATAGGTCAGCCGAAAACCGCCCTGTTCCCGCTCGTTTTCCACCACATTAATGACGCGAAAGCCTTGGGCATTGCCGTCAAAAGTGCGAAAATCCAAAATTTCCTCTTCTTTTAAACCGTTTGTGTACCGCTCATTTTGTGCGTCACAAAACCAGTCCTGAACAGCATATTCTCCGGCATGCCCGAAAGGAGGATTGCCAATATCATGGGCAAGGCAGGCAGACTGCACAATTTCCCCAATGTGATAGGGTTCGATAAAGGTCGGCAAATCCCCTTGTTCTGCCAAAAAATACCCGTACTGCGTACCAAGGGAACGTCCCACAGAGGCAACTTCCAAAGAATGGGCAAGACGCGTATGCACATGATCATTGGAAGAAAGGGGGTGAACCTGTGTTTTTCCGGCCAAACGCCGAAAAGAATCAGAAAAAATAATCCTGTCATGGTCGGTAATAAAGGGGCTCCGAGCCTTGTTTATTTCCTGCACCCCCTCTTTGCCATAGCGTTTCGGCAATAAAAGTTTTTCCCATTTTCCTCGATATTTCTGCATATATGCCCCTTATTCGCATCTGAACAGACTTGCAAAATTTTCTCTTTCGCCGTAAAAATAGCTTAAAATTTTCATTTAAACAATACTGTTAAAAGGAGTTTTTATGCCAACCGTTCTTTCATTTTATCAAGGCAATTTACGCTGCCAAAATACACACGTTCAAAGCAATGCCACCCTTATTACCGACGCTCCCACGGATAATCAGGGAAAAGGCGAAAGTTTTTCTCCTACCGACCTTGTGGCAACTGCCCTTGGCACCTGCATGATGACAATTATGGGCATTTACGCCAACAATAACGGGATTAATCTTGACGGAATGCGCATGGAAATTACTAAAACAATGCACAGTCTTCCCCGCCGTATCGGCAAAATCGATATTGTCATCACCATGCCTCATATCGAGCTTACACCTCTGCAAAAGGCAGAATTAGAGGATATTCCCTGTACCTGTCCCGTTTGCATGAGTTTAAACCCCGAAATAGAAAAAAATATTTCTTTTGTCTGGTAAACGATACCGGCTGCAATAGGGTAAATTTGCCGCAAAAGAAAAATAAAATTGTACAAAAAAAGGAGGTTAAACATTCATGTACAATTTTTTCAGTTCCACAAAAGGAATTATTTTTACAGGCTTATTTATCGGAATTGGGGCTTTTTTGCTCCAGTTTTTGGGTAATCCACCAAACATGGGTATCTGCGTTGTCTGCTTTACCCGTGACACCACAGGCGGACTTGGTCTGCACAGAGCAGAAATAGTGCAGTATATCCGTCCGGAAATTATCGGCTTTGTTCTCGGTTCTTTTGCTGCCGCACTGGCAACAAAAGAATTTCGCCCCCAAAGCGGTTCTTCTCCTCTCATCCGCTTTGTTCTTGGCATGATTACGGGAACAAGCGCTTTGGTTTTCCTTGGCTGTCCATGGCGTATGGTTTTACGCATTGCCGGCGGTGATTTAAACGCTGTGGTGGGACTGCTGGGCTTTGCCTTTGGAATTTTTATCGGCACACGCTTTTTCAAACACGGATATACCTTAGGAAAAAGCATGCCTATTTCCAAAAAAGCAGGCTATGTCTTTCCCTTACTTATGCTTGGTTTACTCATTTTATTAATCCTCAGCCCCGAAAAAGACGGTTCGGTCTATAACGGACTGATTTACTATTCTCAAAAAGGTCCCGGATCAATGCATGCACCTTTGCTTATTTCTCTTGGTATTGCTTTTTTTGTAGGTATAATTGCACAAAGAAGCCGTTTCTGCACCATGGGAGCATTCAGGGATATTTTCCTTTTTAAGGAAGTGCACCTTTTCTCGGGTCTTTTCGCTTTGTTTTTGGCTGTTCTTATCCTCAATCTTTTCACAGGAAAATTTACCCTTGGATTTGAAGGACAGCCCATTGCCCATACTGACCATATCTGGAACTTCCTGAGCATGCTGACTGTTGGCTTTGCTGCCGCACTTGCCGGCGGCTGTCCCGGTCGCCAATTCTTCTCCAGCGGAGAAGGAAACAACGATTCCACAACCTATATCATAGGGTTGTTCATCGGCACTGCCTTTGCCCATAATTTCGGCATTGCAAGTTCCGCAGCGCAAATTGGACCTCACAGTATCTTCGCTGTCCTTTTTGGACTGGCTGTCTGCTTTGTGATTGGTTTCAGCCACATTAAAAAAGCATAAGGAAAACAGTATGGAAAATATCAATAAGAACACTATTGACACCTGCGGACTTTCCTGCCCGCAGCCGGCATTGGAAGTGTTAAATTTTATTCAACAGCAGGGAACGGATACCTTCAGCGTGCTTGCTGACAGCATTACAAGCCGTGAGAATATTATCCGTACCGCGCAAAAATATCAGTACAGGTTGGAAAATGAAGAAAAACAAAATATGATTATGGTTCTGCATTTTAGGAAAAATGCATAAACCATGCCGCTTTCGGCAATTGCTCCAAGCTTGCTTATAAAAACAAAATGAGGCATACTTATTGTAGTTTTATAAGCGAGCTTTTTTTATGAAAATTTCTTTACCAGATTCCAATACCGCCGTTGTTTTCCGTTTGAGCGCTATGGGTGACGTGGCGCTTCTTACCGGGGTTTTAGCCTACTGGCATAAACGCTGTCAGACAAAATTTATCCTTATCACCCGTGCCGAATTTGCTCCTTTATTTGAAAATCATCCTGCTGTCATAAGCATGGAAAAACTTTCCAAAGAACAGTTGACCTACAAAGAATATCATCGGATTTGCAAAAAACTTGCAGAAAAATATGCTGATTTTCCGCTCTTCGACCTGCACGCATCCACCCGCTCCCGTATCTTAGCCCGCAAATGGAAAACAACAGTTTATCGCTACAATAAAATGCCTGTTCTGCGCCGTCTTTTCCTGTGGACAAAAGGAAAAATCGGAAAGTCTGCCCTGCTTCAAAAAAATGTTTGTCAGCGCTATGCAAGCCTTCTGAGTGAAGAAACAGCTGTCCCGTCTTTTGACCGCTCCTTGCTGAAGCCGCAAATTTTTCTGACAGAAGAAGAAAAAAAGACAGCAAAAAATATCCTGAAGGAACTTTTCCCTGACAGCAGTAAAAAAATCATTGCCATTCACCCCTTTGCCACCCACAGCGCCAAAACACTGCCCCTGCACCGCTGGCAGGAACTTTGCGAAATTCTTGGCAAAGAATACCACATTCTTTTGGTGGGCAAAGGAGAATTATCAGGACAGATGCAGGGAAAAAGCCTTATTAACAAAACAAACCTGCGGGAGCTTTGTGCTGTTTTGCATGCGTGCAGTCTTTTGCTGACCGGAGATTCCGGACCCATGCATTTAGCCAATGGGGTCGGTATCCCCCTGCTGGCGCTTTTTGGTCCCACAACAAGGGAATGGGGCTTTTTCCCCGAGGGTGAAAATGTGCATATTCTGCAAAAAGACATGCCCTGCCGTCCCTGCTCTCTGCATGGCAAACAAAAGTGCGCACAGGCGGTATCCTGTCTGGAAAAAATCCCTGCCGATGAAATTCTTGCACAAGTCAAAATTATTCTCTCATAACGCCTTGCAGCAGAATATTTTTATACGCTTTTCATTGCAAAAAACAAAAAAATCATATACTATTACTCCACTTATCAATAAGGATTATCAATGAAACCATTTTTTTATACAGTAAAAACTGCATGTATCAGTGTGGTATTCCTTGCTTTTTTTTGCATTTCCCCTGCATATGCCCTGACTTTCGCCGTTCCTGAAAAAGTCAGTCAGGGACGGGGCTTTTTAGTCACAATTGAGGATACGGCTCCTTTTTCCGGTACCGTGCTCTGGCGGCAAAAAGAAGTACCGTTCACCGCGGCAGAAAAAAAGAACAGCTACACTGCCCATGTCCTGCTTGGCATGCCCATTGACGCAAAAAACAAAGAATTTGTCACTATTATCTGCAACAATAAAAAAATCACCAAAGAAATTACCCCTCTTCCCGTCAGCTGGGTAACTCATAAGCTGACTGTTGCCCCAAAATATGCGGAACCCCCGAAAGAATTGCAGGATCGCCTGCAAAAAGAACGCGCCGCAACCAAAAAAATCCTTGCGACCATAAGCCCCAATCCCACATGGCAGATGCCTTTTACCCGCCCTGTCAAAGGTACAATCAGCGGTTCCTTTGCTGCCCGCCGTGTTTTCAATGAAAAACCCCGTTCCCCCCATTTGGGCACGGACATGCGCGGGGCAATCGGCACTTCCATTCTCGCCATGGCTGACGGCGTTGTGCTTCTGGCAAAAGAGCATTATTATTCGGGAAACGCTGTTTGGATTGACCACGGGCAAGGGGTTATTTCCATGTACGGGCATATGTCCAAGTTTGCTGTAAAACAAGGAGATATTGTCAAACAGGGACAAAAAATCGGAGAAGTGGGCGCTACAGGCAGAGTTACAGGTCCCCATTTGCATTTAAGTCTGTATATCCAAGGAGTTGCTGTAGACGCTGTCCCATTTTTCCGGACTAATCCTCTGGAAATTATCGGCGGTCCAACCAAGGAAGAACCCCGTCCTGAACCAAAAGGACAAAACAATACCAAAACAAAGACAAAAAAAGCCCAAAAAGCAACCAATACCAATAAAAAACAAAAATAGAGAAAAACATGAGCAAAGAAATTTCTTTCGAACATAAAATGGACAGACTGCAGGAAATTGTAAGCCTTTTGGAACAGGGCACAATCTCCCTTGCCGACAGTGTAAAACTCTATAAAGAAGGGCTGGACCTGACAACAAAATGCAAAGAAGAGCTGGAAAAAGCCAAGCACGAAGTGAAAATTTTGCAAAATGGCAATCTTGAAGATTTTGAATCCGATGTAGATCACTCTTTTTTAACAGAAGCAAACGAAGAAAGTACGCCTTTCTAAACGAGAAGAATATGCAAAAACTCCATAATCTTTTTCTTGACAGTTTTCATATCCCTCAGGAATACGCTGCACTTTTTGAACAGGTTTATCTGCACAATCAACAGAATAAACAAGAAGAACTCGATACACTGCACAAAAAGCTCATGAAACAGCGCATACACGCTGTTGAAAGCACCCTTGAAACGATACTTCTTGATTCAGAAATTCCTCCCCGGCTTTCCGATGCCATGCGCTACAGTCTTCTTGCAGGGGGCAAACGCTTACGCCCCATTTTCTGCCTTTCCATGGCAAAACTTTGTGCCGGAATCAATGACAGCAAAAATACATGGGTACAGGCTTTGCCCTTTGCCATTGCCCTTGAAATGATACATACCTATTCCCTTATCCACGATGATTTGCCTGCCATGGATAATGATGACTTAAGACGCGGCAAGCCCACCTGCCATAAAGCATTTGACGAGGCAACCGCTATTTTGGCCGGGGACGGGCTTTTGACGGACGCGTTTTATTTTATGACAAATTGTCATCTGCCTGCCCGAAATATTTTGGAAAGTTTGCAGCTTATTGCAAAAGCTGTGGGTTCACAAGGCATGGTCGGCGGGCAAATGCTTGATATGGAAGCAGAACAGCGCAAACTCAATCTTGATGAACTTTGCGTTTTGAATGCAAAAAAAACCGGAGCACTCCTGCAATGTGCCTGCCTTTCCGGGGCAAGCCTCATGGGAGCGGCAAACACGGCTAAGGAACAAATACAAAAATACGGAACAAATATTGGCATAGCCTTTCAAATCATTGATGATGTCCTTGATATTATTGGTGATTCCGCACTCCTTGGAAAAAATACAGGAAGCGACGAGGCAAACCAAAAATCCACATGGCCGTCCCTTATGGGCATAGAAGAGAGCAAGAAAAAAGCCCTTGAATACTGCAATGAAGCTGTTAATGCTTTGCATGACCTTGCCCGAGCTGAGCCCATGGCAGATAAAAACGAACAATACTTTTTACAAAAAACAGCCAGTGATATGGCATTTAGAGTTTACTAATGACTGATTTTACTCTTCCAAAGTCCCTCCAAGACGAAAATTTGCCCTATAGCATAAAAAATTTAACCCTTGATGAAAAGAAGCAGTTAGCGTTTGATGTGCGCCAAACCATTATTCAGGTTGTGGCAAAAAATGGCGGACACTTGGCTCCTTCCCTTGGTGTGGTGGAGCTCACCCTTGCGCTTTTGACGGTTTTTGACGCTGCCTCTGACCGTATTATCTGGGATGTGGGACACCAGAGTTATCCATGGAAACTGCTCACAAAACGGGCAAAAAATTTCCATACCCTGCGCCAGCTCCACGGTATTGCAGGCTTTCCAAAAAGAAGTGAAAGCCCGGAATTCGACCATTTTGGAGGAGGGCATGCCTCCGTCAGCATTTCCGCCGGGCTTGGCATGGCTATGGCAAGGGATTTAAACGGAACCCATGAAAATGTTATTTCTGTTATCGGTGACGGAGCCCTGACCGGCGGCATGGCGTTTGAAGCGCTCAATCAGGCAGGGGGATTAAAAAAACGCATGATTGTTGTGCTCAACGACAACGGCATGTCCATTTCCCACAATGTAGGCGCGCTCTCCCAATTTCTAAGCCGTAATCTTGCCCATAAGAATTTTTTAAGTTTCAAGGAAACAACGGGAGACTTTTTAAAACGTATTCCGAAAATCGGCGAAACCCTGTATAATATTGCCGACAAAGGGGAAAAAAGTTTTAAAACATTTTTTACCCAAGGCATGATTTTTGAAGCACTTGGCTTTAACTACATAGGTCCCATCGACGGGAATAATCTGGAAGAGCTTATCCGCCACTTGGAAATAGCCAAAGAAGCGGAAAAGCCAATTTTGCTTCATATCCATACCAAGAAAGGCTTTGGCTATCCGCCTGCGGAAAACAACCCCTCCCGTTTCCACCGCGTTCCGGGCTTTGAACCTGAAACGGGACTTGTTCCAACCCCAACTGTCAATGCGGAACAAGGACCCGGCTTCACAAAAATTTTTGGCGCCAGCCTGTGCCGGCTTGCCGGTGAAGATAAAAAAATTGTGGCTGTTTGTGCTGCCATGCCCGACGGTACGGGACTTGGAGAATTTCGCTCCCGCTTTCCGGATCGTTTTATTGACGTGGGCATTTGCGAAGAACACGCGGTTACTTTTGCAGCAGGCATGGCAACCCGCGGGCTCAAACCCGTTGTCTGCATTTACTCTACATTTTTGCAGCGTGCCTATGACCAGCTTATTCATGACGTTTGCCTGCAAAATCTCCCGGTTGTCTTTTGTCTGGACAGATCGGGACTTGTAGGGGAAGACGGCGCAAGCCACCACGGAGTTTTTGATCTAACCTATCTGCGCTCCATTCCGCACATGAAAGTCCTTGCTCCCCGTGATGAAAGCGATTTGCCTGACTGTCTATATACTGCTCTGCACCTTGGCTCACCGGTGGCTATCCGCTATCCCGCCATGCCTACCCATGCTAAAATTGATGAACACACAGCATATAAACTGCTGGAAGTGGGCGAAGGAGAGATGCTTTTAGAAGCCAAACAAAAAGATGTCTGCGTTGTGGCAGTGGGACACAGGGTGCATACCTGCAAAGACGCCATCAAAAGCCTGACAACACATGACAATATCAGCCTTTTTGATGCCCGCTGGATAAGCCCTGTTCCGCGCAATCAATTAACCGAATTGGCTCAAACCTATAAGGGACTTATTTTTGTGGAAGAAAACTGCCGGGCAGGGGGATTTTCCTCTGCTTGTCTGGAATTTCTTGCTGATACAGAGCTTCTTTCCTCCTGCAAACTTTTGCGGCTTGGCATACCCGCTGATGATTTTGCCGAACACGGACCGGTGGAACAGCTGCGTAAAGTCTATGGGCTTGATGCAAAAAGTCTGGCAAAGCAATTTTCAGAATTTGCCGATACGGTGCACGAAAAGAATTAACACGGGAGAATTTCATTTATTATTCAGCATATTGCCGTATGCAGGAACTGTCCCGCACAATATAGCACAAAGCAGTTATAGGCAACGTCCGTAACGGTTTTTCAGAGAAGGGATTTGGGAAAGCGGAAGAGCTGTTCGTGCGGATTTGCCAAACAGCGGGATACGGATATCGGCGGCAGCGATATTGCGGAAAGCAGCAACAAATCAATCCGGTTATAAACATATATCATTACGGAAATTATGGATAATCTTCCTGCAGCAGCTTGGTATAAATGGCTAAATCTCTATCTTTAAAAACATTAAACACAACATGCATATCAGGTGCGAATTTCTGCCGGCAGGATTTGACTGTTTCCACGGCGATTTCTGCCGCACGCCGGTTGGGAAAATGAAAAACGCCTGTTGAAATACAGCAAAAGGCAATACTTTTTAAATTTTTCTCTGCAGCCCGCTGCATGCAGGAAACATAACAGGAACGCAGTAAATCCTCGTCACGTTTTGTCAATTTTTCTCCAACAATGGGACCTACCGTATGAATGACATATTGACAGGGCAAATTATAGGCAGGCGTCATCTTTGCCTGTCCTGTTTCTTCTTCATGCCCCTGTGCACAGATAAGCTCACGGCATCGTATTCTCAGCTGCAAACCTGCAAAGGAATGAATGGCATTGTCAATGCATTGATGTAACGGAACAAGGCAGCCCAGCAAACTTTTATTGGCAGCATTGACAATGGCATCCGCAGCAAGCAGTGCAATATCTCCCTGCCACACGGAAATATTTTTTTGTATTTGTTCCAAGTCCTCAGCTTTTTGCACTGTTTTTCCTTTTAATTCTTCCTGCAGATATGCATCTTGTATGCTAAAATATGCAGCAGGCAAACTTTTTCCCTGCCAAACATTCATTAATGCCCGGAAAAGTTCTTTTTTTTCTGCATAGCTTTTGGCAGGAGGAAAACGCGGGGAAGAATTTTCAGCCTGTAAAATTTTTATCAGATACGTTAACCGCTCTTCCTGTGTTAATTCTTTTTCGGGCTTTTCTTCCTGTACCGCAGCTTCTTTTTGATACATAACTTTTCCTTTATCCGGTGAACTGTTAGTCAAGAACAACCCCCTTTTGCTTAAAACAAAAGGGGCGAAATCAACAGCATAAACCTGCACGTATTTAGTCCGAAACCATGTCCGTGCACAGAATTTTTTTATTCGGCAGGTTCCTGCAATTCACGGAAAACAGGTTCCAAGAGCGGCTTTAATTTCAATGCCCCTTCGACACTGATATGGTCATCATCATAATAAAAGGCATGCTCTTCATCTACAACGTCATAACCTTCGTGTGAACTGCCTGCAAAAAAAGGCGCAGGCTCCAAAACATGCACATGCGTATCTTCCTGTGCCAGCTGCTGCAGAACAGCCTTGGTCGGAGCCACGCGTTCTTCATAACGGGCAAAGGATTCTCCCAAATATTTGTTTACTTTTTCTGTGCTGTACCCAAATAATCTCGCCAGTGTATTGGAAGATTGAGGCACATTGGCTGAAGCCTGCGGAAGAGAGTCAATAAAATAAATTTCTTTTACTCCGTTTTCTTTTAAAAGCCGTACTGTGTCTTTTAACGCTTTATACAAAACAAGATAGGGATCTTGCTCTTTGCTTTCCAAAGACTTTAAAGGATAGAGAACCGACGCTTTTTTTACGATATCGACCCCCCGCACCCTATAATCATAACGATAAGCTATGATTGCGGTGTCATACGTATTTTTCTGCAAAAACGGCACAAAGTTCTGATAAACAGCCTTTTTTTCCTGTATCTCTTTTTGGCTTTCAGAGTCGTTGTAGGTTTGATAAAGAGGCAAACCGTACTGCATACATGCAACCTGATACTCGTTGGATAAAAGCCTCATGACTGAGTGCAAATGCCCCGCATGGCTGTCCCCAAGAAGCAGAATACCGTGCTTTGGCTGCTGTACGGTACTTTCAAGAGTGCTTGCACGGGTGCATGTATATTTTTCATCATAAAAAGCAACGAATTTGAAATTATTGATAAAAAGCAAAAATATCCCAAAAGAACATGCTACGGTGCCCCACAGTACAGTATGCTTTTTAAACAAACTTTTTTGCCGTACAGGGGTTTCAATGAATTTCCAAGACAAAAACGCAAGGATAAAAATAAGAAGCAAAAGCAAACAGCCGCTTGTTAAATCAATCTCTCTGCGCACAAGCCAATTTTGATAATACACTAAAATCGGCCAATGCCATAAATACAGGGAATACGAAATAACCCCGATAAAAACCAATATTTTATTTTTAACAATATAATCGGTAAATGGCGACTGCAGCCCTGTTGCCCCGGCTATATAAAAAAATGCCCCCACACAGGGAAACAATGCATAAAATCCCGGATAAATTTCATCCGAATACGAAACCATTGCCCAAAGCATCAGGAATAAACCACAATAAAAGCAAAGGACTTTTTGTTTTTGCTCCTTTGGCGTCCACCCTGTATACGCGAGAATTGCACCGATTAAAAGCTCCCATGCACGTGTCGGAAGCATATAAAACGTAAACTTCTGGTCATAAAAAACATAAATAACAGAAAAAATACAGCTGACGAGGAAGAGTATGCTTAAAATTCTCACAATATTTTTATTGCTTTTTCCCCATGCAAAAAGCCCGAACAACAAAAGCGGAAAAATAAAATAATACTGCTCCTCCACCCCTAATGACCATGTGTGCAAAAGCGGCATGGTTTCTGCAGCCGGATCAAAATAATTGGTATTCAGCCAAAAATAAATATTGGGAATAGCGAGTAAAACACGTTTTGCGGAGCTAAAAAGTTCCCGCTTGCTCAGCAAATTAATGGCTGTAGCCCATTCAAAAAGCACAAAGGTAAAAACCATGATAAAAAGAGCGGGAAAAATCCTGCGTACACGGTTTTCATAAAATTCTAAGAAACTGAATGTGCCGTTTTCCAGTTTGCGTTTGATAATGCCTGTAATCAAATATCCTGATATCACAAAAAAAATGCTCACGCCCACATAGCCGCCGCCAAAATATGGGACATGGGCATGGTAAAAAATCACAGCAAGCACTGCGATAGCTCTCAGCACATCAATATCTGATCTGTATTCTTTTGCCTGCATATTTTTAAACAGAATTATTTTTGTAAAAAGTAAAAAACGGCTTATCACTGCAAAAACAAAAAGTCATTTGCTCATGGAAGCTGACGCTGTTATTCCTGCGGCGGCAGAGCTTATTGCTGCGGGATTTTTCCCCAGCGGGGGAAATAGGCATTGCCATTGCCTGTAGGCACGCGCTTTGCCGTTCCGCCGTGACGGGTAATCAAATAAATCTGTTTGACTCCTGTTCTGTTGGAAACAAAGGAAAGGAAATAACTGTCCGGTGCAAAGGAAGGCTGTTCATCACGCCCGGGACCAAAGCTGACCTGCCGTTCAATACCTGTGACAAGGTCATGCACAAAAATCCTGTGCCCTTCCGGCGTACCCTTTGTATAGGCAACAACGGTTCCGTCAGGGCTGATTGTCGGTTCGGTATTATAGGAACCTGTTTTACTTACTCGTGTTGTTGTGCCTGTGCTAAAATCTTTCAGGAAAATTTGCGGTCCGCCTAAACGGTTGGACGTGAAAACCATTTTTGTACCGCTGTGGTCAAAAGTAGGGGAAACATCAATAGACGCACTGTTTTCCAAAACACGTTCCCGTTTAAATTTATGGTCAAGAAGATAGATATCAGGCTGAGAACCGGAAGACAGGCTGACAGCAACTTTATTATCAGGCATAAAGCTGGGACCTATGACCGTATTGCCGGGAAAACGGATACGCTGAACTTTTCCGTTGGCGCTTTGCCAAACCCCAAGGGCGTGGGAACCGTCATCAATGTGGCTGAAAACAATATAGCGTCCGTCAGGTGACCATGCAGGAGACATGGCAATACCTTTCAAAGAGGTAATTTGTCTTAAATGTTTTCCTGTGGGAGAAACAATCCAAATATCACGTTTATTTTTATTTTCATCTTTGGCAAAGGTCAGGGTTGAAAGGAAGAAATCGCCGCTTCCGGTAAGTTCCCGCATTAAATCAGCACAGAATTTATCGGCAACAGCTTCCACTTCTTTTTCTGTAATATTATTATAGGCATTTCCAAAAATAAATTTACCGGAAAAGGTTTCAAAAACACGAAGCTCTGCCTTACTGCCGCTGTTATCGCCCTGCGGCCAATAACCGGTAATCAATAAATCAGCACCGCCTATCTGAAAACGGCGAAAATCCAGATTTGCCCCGCTCCAAGCATTCAGCACTGTTCCCCCTAAAATATTAACATCGGGAACAAGATTCATAAAGGGCAGAAAAGACAAATTATAACGGATTTTCTCATCAAGAACCGCACCCAGTTTTTTTGCCTCAACCATAGGTGCAGTCAGCTGCTTAGCCATGCTTAAATTAACAATATTTTGTCCCGGACCGTAAATATCCACCATGGTTGCACTGTGGGCGGGAACCGTCACTAGCAAACAAAATACAAAAATGAAGGAAACTATTTTTTTCATGCTATAAAAACCTTTTTGAAATAGACAGTTCTTTATAGCACATTTTTTATTCTATTCAAATTAATTTATTTAGATGTAATATATTGATTTTATTAGCTTATAAATTTGGTGTTCCCAAATTATTCGGGCTTACGCCGATATTTCGCCCGGTACTTCCCCCTGCTGGTACCTGCGGAGCTAAAGGATCCCGTGCCATGGGACCTTGCCCTGCTTGTCCGGACGGATTAAGAGCATTCCCAGTAATTGCGGGATTAGACGGACCGGCAGGATTAAAAGGAGTGGGAGGAACAGCAAAAATATCCCTGCCGGCAGGCGAATTTGTGCCTGCTGCCGTTCCTGTTGTTATGCCTTGTGCGGAACCGGTCGGAGATACGGCATTTGCCGCTCCGTTGTTCACAAGATTGACAGAACCTGCTCCATTTGCAGGGCTGGCAGCATTATTTGCCGGTATGCTCCGATTAGCCGAATTAACAGCACCTGTTGCCGGACCGGCAGAATTCACGCCTGTTGCAGAACCGGTGTTTATGGCAGGACTTTGAGAGGCTGGTGTATAAAAAGAAGAAGCTGTTTTGCCGTTTGTGTTTTGCATTGGATTTTGTTCGGTTTTCTGTTCTGTTTTCAGCTCAAACTGATCAAGAGGAATACAAAGCTGTCCGTCTTTTTGTTCCACAAGAATGGTTTGCTGTGTATTTGCCATGGCATTTTGCAAGTCTTTTGCCTGCACGGTGCTTGTTTGTGCAGCTGTCTTTTTGCTTTTTTGTGTACTTTTTGATTTTGAGCCGGCATAGCGGACAGGAGCATTTCCTTTTGCAGGATCATCATACAATTTTTTACGGGGAACTAAAGAGCCCCAAACAGTATTGCGGAGCATTTCCACCTGAATATTGCTTTGATACGGGGAAGAGGCGTAGTTTCCGAATAAAGAAGATGTGCCGCTTGTACCTGCCGTGTCCTGAACAGTTTTCGGGCTTGCTGCCGTGGCTGTTGCTGTTGCGGTGGCGGTCTGCTGCGGGGAATTTTCTATTTTTGTTGTCTGGGTATTTCCCTGTGCAGAAGTTGTATTATTTATGGTTACTGTAACTTGTGCAGGAGTCTCCGTTGTTTTCACCGTTTGGCTTGTCTGCGCCTCATTTTGGGCAAAAGCCGGCAGGGCAAAGCAAAAACTCAGCAAGAAAAGAAAGGAAGATTTTTTCATACGTCACCAACCTTGTGTATAAAACCTCACTATTCTTTTCGGACACAATTTAAAAAAGATTAGCTTTTTCTTTTTTTGGCTTCCACACGGAAAGAATAACACGAAAAATAATAACGGCAGCATCAACAGTAATTCTATGGCAATATTTATGGCATGTTTTGCGGTATTGCGCCGAAGCATGCCCGCCGGCAACAAAATTCCCTGTACAATAATTGAGGATAAAAAGCGGAAAAGCCCTCAACCCGCTGCACATCTGCACACAGGGGGCAGGGTATGGACAGGTTTTATAAATTTTTGCCCTTTTGCGGATACGTTCATTGCAAACTCATATTATAAAAGCATAGTTTTGAGTTTTTGATGCACCATTTCAAAGACCTGCTCTGCGCTCTGTTCAGCATTTACGACAAAAAAACGCTCTTCTTTTTTACTCATGGCTAAAAAACCGGCACGGATTTTTTGATGAAATTCCAAAGCTTCGGCTTCAAAACGTCCTTCTTTCACTGTGAGATTTTGTTCTTTATTTCTCGCATTTGCCCGAGCTAAGCCAATTTTTGGGTCAAGGTCAAGGACAAGGGTTAAATCGGGCTTTATCCCCCCTGCGGCAAGGGTATTGAGCATTTCAAGTTCAGCAATGTCCATGCCGCGCCCATAGCCCTGATAGGCAACAGTACTGTCAATAAAACGGTCGCAAAGGACGATCTTTCCCTGTTCCAAAGCCGGTTTTATACAGTTCTCCATATGCTCTGCCCTGTCAGCAAGAAAAAGGAATAATTCCGATGCGGGACAAATTTTTTCCTCAGCATTTAAAATAATACTGCGCAGTTTTTTGCCCAGTTCACTGCCCCCCGGCTCGCGGGTCAGGAGCACCTCTTTGCCCATGTTTTGGAAATAGGCAGCTATTTTCTGCATGAGCGTTGTTTTGCCTGCCCCCTCAATGCCCTCAAGGCTGATAAATATGCCCGCCCTCTCCTGCGTCATGTTCTTCTCCTTTTATCTAAAAAAGCCCATGAGTGAGCCTTGCGAATCCTGAGAATTTTTTTTCGCTTTATTTTGTTCTTTTTCTTTTGCTTTTGGCGTTTGGGGCATTTTACACAAACTTCTGCCCAGTAAATTTATCCATGCAGACCAGCTTATTTCAGCTTCTTCGTCATTTTCCTGCATTTGACTGAAAGCTTCACGGCACTGCGCCATTTTCGCGTCCATATTATCCGCATAATGCAGACAAAACGCCTCGGGGCTCAGGGGAACGCGCGGAGCCCCAAATTCAGGCTCCCCGTGGTGGGATAAGATTAAATGTTCCAAATGCAGGGCAAGGGCAGAATCAACCTTTGCTTTTTCTAAAAACGGCTTCAGCATAAGTATGCCTTGGATAATATGCCCCAGCATTTTTCCCTCATCCGTATAATCATTGACAAGTCCGCCGGAAAGTTCGTCAAGTTTGCCAATATCATGGAAAAGTGCAGCCACAAAAAGAGTCTGCCTGTCAAGCTCGGGATAATGATCGGAAAGCTTTAAACAAAGCGCTGCCACGGAAAACATATGTTCCAAAAGCCCGCCTGCATAGGCATGGTGTACAGATTTTGCCGCAGGAGCAAGAAGGAGTTTTTGCCGTATTCTCTGGTCTTTGAGCACGCTTTTGCAAAAATCTTTCCAAGGGGTATAGGTAATTTCCTCATTGATTTTTGCTTCAATCTGCGCCAGAATTTCCGCCGGCTCCACGGCTGATGTCCGGATAAAATCACTAAGGTTCAACTCTTCGGGATTTTCCACCATGCGGCAAGCCTCAATCGTAAATTGCAGATTCTCCCGAAAACGAGACGTTCTGCCCTTTACCTCAATAAAATCTCCCATTTTCAGCTCTTCAATGTTTTGGCTGAGCGGCGCCCAGATTTTGGCGTCAAGCGTGCCTGTGGCGTCCCGCAGTTTCACAGCCCAGAAAGGTCCGTTGCGCCCCTCTGACTTTTGTGCAGATCCGATTAAAAATACACTGCACAAGCTTTCCCCCACCGGAATATCTTTTTGAATATCTTTTATGCAAATCCTCGGCATATGAAATCCTTATCGGCAATATAGAAAGATGACATTTTTGCATAGATATGTATTGCCGTCAAATCCTAAAATTTTCTTTTTTTTGAAAATATTTTTTTATTTTTTTGCCTTTATACATTGCCAAAAATTTCACTTTATAGTATTGTTTAATATCATAAAATGCATGCTTGGAGGATATATGCCCTTAGTCGGACCAAAAGAAATGTTTGCTCGTGCGTACGCCGAGTCCTATGCTGTTGGTGCATTCAACATCAATAACATGGAGATAATTCAAGGTATTATGCAAGCTGCTTCTGAAGAAAAATCCCCTGTTATTTTGCAAGTTTCAGCCGGAGCAAGAAAATACGCAGGACAACCCTATATTATGAAATTAGCAGAAGCTGCTCTTCAGGAAAACGACCTTCCGGTGGTTGTACATTTAGACCACGGTGCTGATTTTGAAATTTGCAAAGCCTGCATTGACGGCGGTTTTACTTCCGTTATGATTGACGGCTCCCATCATCCTTTTGAAGAAAATATTGCCGTTACTAAAAAAGTTGTGGAATATGCCCATGATAAAGGTGTTTGGGTGGAAGCAGAACTTGGGCAGCTTGCCGGCGTGGAAGAACATGTTTCTGCGGAAAAATCCGTGTATACCGACCCTGATCAGGCTGTTGAATTTGTGCAAAGAAGCGGCTGCGACTCTCTCGCTGTTGCCATTGGCACAAGCCACGGTGCGTATAAATTCAAAGGCGAAGCAAAACTTGATTTTGACCGTCTTGAAAAAATTACGAAAATGCTTCCCGGTTATCCTCTTGTTTTGCACGGAGCTTCTTCCGTTCCGCAGGAATTTGTTGAAATGGCAAATAAATACGGCGGAAAACTTGGTTCCGCTAAAGGAGTTCCTGAAGAAATGCTGAGAAAAGCAGCCTCCATGGGCGTTTGCAAAATCAATATTGATTCAGATATCCGTCTTGCCATGACTGCCTATATCCGCCGTCAGCTTGCTGAAGCTCCTGAGGAGTTTGACCCGCGTTCCTATTTGAAACCTGCCCGTGAAGCCGTGCGGACTATGGTTCGGCATAAGATTAAAAATGTTTTGGGCTCTTCCGATAAAATTTAATTTTAACACTATAAAAACTGGAGAAACATATGGCTCTCAACAAAATTGGTATTAATGGTTTCGGTCGTATTGGACGTTATCTTGTACGCCTTCTTGCTGACAGCAATGATGTTCAAGTTGCTGTCATCAACGCCCGTGCAGACAACAAAACACTTGCCCATCTTTTAAAATATGACTCAACCTTCGGTCATTTTCCTTTCCCTGTTGACGTATATGACGACGGTATTGTTGTAAACGGAAAACAAATTAAAGTGACCCGCTGCGCGTTGAAGGAATGGCAATGGGGTGAACTTGGCATTGACCTTGTTGTTGAAACAACCGGTAAAATCAAAGACAAGACCGGCGCCATGGAACACATCAACTGCGGTGCAAAAAAAGTTATTGTTTCTGCTCCTGCCAAAGAAGCTGACGCCACCATTGTTATGGGCGTAAACGACAATGTTTATGACGGCTCTCAAGTAGTTATTTCCGCTGCCTCCTGCACCACCAACTGCCTTGCTCCCGCAACAAAAGTTCTCGATGATAACTTTGGTGTTGTGAAAGGTCTTATGACCACCATCCACTCCTATACCATGAGCCAGCGCGTTCTGGACGGTTCAGACAAAGATCTTCGCCGTGCAAGATCCTGCGCTGTTTCCATGATTCCTACCACAACCGGAGCTGCCCGCGCTATTGGTCTTGTTTGTCCAAAACTCAAAGGCAAAATCGACGGTATGGCTATCCGTGTTCCCACACCGGACGTCAGTATTGTTGACTTTACCGTTACCCTTGAAAAAAATGCCACTGTCGAAGAAATCAATGCAGCTTTGAAGAAAGCTTCCGAAGGCGCAATGAAAGATAATCTCGGCTACACGGAAGAACCGCTTGTTTCTGTTGACTTCACCGGCGATACCCACGGCGGAGTTGTTGATGCTCAACTGACTTCAGTTATTGACGGCAACTTTGCTAAAATCATTGTTTGGTATGATAACGAAGCAGGCTTCACCAACCAGTTGGTACGTTTGGTCAGAATGGTTGCAAAAAGCATGTAATTTTTGACAAAACAATTTATACAGGAGGGTGCTGCAAAGCACCCTCTTTTTTTATATTTCTGCACAGTTTTGCGTCGTTTTCAGAGAGTTTTTAAAAAATAAAAAATATTTTTTTTGTAACGCATTTTATTCTTTTATTTTTTTCTTGAATAAATTATTCTGCTCAATCTCTCTTCTATGTGTTATCATGAATACGGTCAACATTGAAACAGATTTTAAAAAGCAAAATAGCTGTTATTACAGTAGGATAGCATTTCAATTTTGCTGTCTGTTCCGCATGCTCTCTGCCAAAATGTACCGGCAAGTACCAGTCCCTTTTTTAGGAAAAGCCTTGCCTCATTCATTTTGCAATGGTATGTTATCCCTGCAAATAATAATTCATTCTATTTTTCAAAGGATATGCTATGGAATTACTCTCTTATTGTATTGCGCTTATTCTTGGCTTATATGTGCTTATTTGGAGTGCGGATAAATTTGTGGACGGTTCTTCCGCCGTTGCCACCCGCCTTGGCATGCCCAAGCTTCTTGTGGGTATGATTATTGTGGGCTTTGGCACCTCTGCCCCTGAAATGCTTGTTTCTGCCCTCGCTTCCTACAGCGGAAACCCGGGCATTGCCATAGGAAATGCCTTTGGCTCAAACATCGCCAATATTGCCCTCATCTTAGGCATAACCGTCATTATCCGTCCCATTTTTATTGAAAAAGCTGTCATGACCCGGGAAATTCCTATTTTACTCGGCGCAACCCTTATTGCCTATTATTTTCTGTGGGACGGCACGCTTTCCCGCTTTGAAGCAATATTAATGCTCCTGCTCTTCATCCTTATGATGTATTTCAGCATTTCCGCCAGCATACGCGAAGAAAAACGGCAAAAGCCCTGTGAGGAACTTCGCCATTTGCAGGAAGAAAAAGAAATTATTGAGCCGGAAGTCATGCCCATGAAAAACGCTGTTTTCTGCCTTCTTCTCGGGCTTGTTTTGCTTATCGCCAGCTCCCGTGCTTTGGTCTGGGGAGCTGTGGGCATTGCCACCTTTATGGGGATTAGCGATATGATTATCGGGCTCACCATTGTGGCTGTGGGAACAAGTTTGCCCGAACTTGCCTCCGCCATTGCAGCTACCCGCAAAAATGAACATGCCCTTGTCATCGGCAATATCCTGGGCTCCAACTTTTTCAATGCCTTAGCAGTAGTCGGCATTGCGGGAATTATCAGTCCGTTGCCTGTTGAATATGGCGTCCTTGTCCGGGACATGCCGCTCAATATTTTGCTGACCCTTTCCCTTTTCCTGTTCTGCATGCGGGTGGGAAGCCAAATTCAAGGCATTGTTTCCCGCTTGGAAGGCTTTGTCATGCTTGGAATTTATATTATTTATACAACCCAGCTTGTTACCATTGTGCTTGGTAAACCGCTCTTTGCCTTTTTTGTCTAATGGCTCAGGAACTTCTTGTTACTTCAGCGCACAGCGGGCAAAAGCTTTTTAATTTTATAAAGCGAAATGTTAACGCTGACAATACTGAAATCCACCGCTGGATACGCACCGGACAAGTGCGTATCAACAAAAAACGGGCAAAAGCCTTTGACCTTGTACAGGAAGGGGATTTTATCCGTATTCCGCCCTTTGCCCAAAACCGGACGCCTGCTTTTGTACAAACGCAAAATCCGTACGATAAAACACAAGCCAAAAAGTCTTTGCCCTTTCCTGTTGTTTATGAAAATGAGCATATCCTTGTCATTAACAAACCTGCCGGAATTGCCTGCCAAGGCGGAACGGGACAAAAAGAAAATATTGCAGACATATTAAAAGAATTTTATTCAAATGCAGATTTTATTCCTGCCCCTGCCCACAGACTGGATAAAGAAACGCAAGGACTTTTATTTGTCGGAAAAACTTATCAAGCCTTACGTTTTCTCACCGAATATATGAAAGGCAATGAAAAAAATCTTTTGCAAGCCATTCACGAAAAACCCAAAAAAATCTACCATGCGTGGGTCTATGGCGATATTACAAACTTTGCCCAAAAAAATCTTTACCTTTGCCACAATCTTTATCATAATGAAAAGCAAAAAAAAGAGAATGTTCTGCAAACATTCTCCTATGAAAATTCCCATGAAATTGAAAATCACATCAAACAATACGGACTTATCCAAAACACCCCCACTGGCGAAAAAGCCCTTTTTGCCTGCTCTGCACTCAACGTTTTAGAAGTCAAAAACAATAAAAGTTTAGTGGAAATCGGCATCTATACGGGACGCAAACACCAAATCCGCGTCCAGCTTGCCCATGCAGGCTTCCCACTCGTCGGTGACACAAAATACGCTCCGCAAAAATTGCTCTCACAAAATGACAAATTTTTCCTGCAATGCCGGCAAATCACCCTGCCTGAAAATAGCTTTACCAAACAAACTGTTTTCACACTTTAAAGCATTTCCATTTTACACTAGAAATTTTTATTTACACTTTAATCCTATTAAAACATTTTAATAGGATTAAAGGCTTTAATAATATTAAACAAGCATGTCATTATTAAAGACATTTAATAATGACAATTATATGATATACTTGACTTTCTTCTATTTTAATTTTATTAGTCAATTAAAAATTTATTCAGGAGAAATTCTATGGAAAATCA
>CAJTMS010000011.1 GCA_910577155.1 uncultured Mailhella sp. | reverse complement strand
TCGGCAGCAGCCTCTCTATAAATTATAGGGATAAAAATTGATTGAGCAGGCTGCATAACTCATTTTCCGTATATGCAACATAATCTGCAACTGATAAAACACTTTGAGCCGGTGCATGCGTAAGTCCGGTTGCAATGGCAATATCTGCTTTCTGCATAGCTTCTCTGTCATTATGCCCATCTCCTATAAAAACAACAACATCACCTTGGTTTTTATAATATTCCACAACTGTTTCTTTATTTAAAAGAGAAAGAATTTTTGTGACGTTGTCATTTTCAACAACCGCTTCGGAAGAATATGCTTCACAGCCAATTTTCCTGATAAGCCCATCTACCCAGCAGGATAAATTTCCTGTTGCAATAATACAATGTTTTTGATTAGCTGCAATGAATGAATAAATCTTTTTATGCAACTCCACCCCTGCCAGCAAAGCGGAAATTTCCGAAACAGGAAGTTTTCCCAGTAGTTCTACACGCCGGATAAAAGATTCCTGAAAAGGAACAGTTCCCTGCACAGTCTGCATAGTCAGTTCCGCAATTTTTTCCTGTAAAGAGAAATGATGAGAAATAAGCGGCAATGTTTCACTTTTTGTCAGTGTTCCATCTAAATCAAAAATAAATTTAACCATATTCTATTTATTTAACGGAAATGTACAGCAGTATTGCATGCCAATACCTTATGTGAGCTCATTATTAATCAAAGATTCAACATAGGCAATTTCATCATCAAAACCGGCTACTTTTCCATCTATTTTAGCGAGCAAAACTTTTTCCAGAATTTTTCCGATAATTGCCCCTTGTTCCACTCCGAGCTGTAAAACATCATTGCCTGTGATATCAATTTTTTCATGGCGGATATGATAAATATAATAGGATAACTGTTTTTTAAATTCTTCTCCCAGCTCTTCTTCCAAACGCACAATCATATACAGTATCGCTTCCATGGCAATATGTCTGAGCAAAAGATGCAGTTCACTCATGGGGCGTTTATTTTTAAACCATGTTTCGACTTTAGGCTGGACAACAATAAGCTGTGAGCGAATAAGCAAATATTCCTCTATTTGTGCTGCAGAAAGGCATAATTTTTCTAATAAACTTTTTAAATCCCTCAGCCCGACCCCCTTACTCATAATCAGAATAAAAAATAAAATATTCCTAATCTTTTCAGAAAGATAAAGCATATTATACCAATTGAGCACTTTATACGCTTCGGTAACAAATTCTTCGTCACTTTCCTTATCCAGAGCAAGGCAGGGATGAATTTCCGCAAGCAGTCCAAAATCCTGCATACGGAAAATACATTCAAGGACAGATTCTTCTTTTAAAATAAGTTCAAGTTCTGTTAAAATTCTTCTGCCGTCCAGTTTTTGGATAAGTTTCAACGCAATAGCATTTCTGATAAGCCGTTCGCACTGCAAAGAAATTTTAAAGTCGTAGCGCTGTTCAAAACGGATTGCCCGCAAAGCCCGTGTAGGGTCGTCTACAAAACTCAGGGCATGCAAAATACGGATAGTTTTTTGTTTTATATCTCCCTGACCGTCAAAATAATCTTCCAATTCCCCAAAATGTGACGTATTGAGTTTTATAGCCATGGCGTTAATCGTAAAATCACGGCGGGTTAAATCCATACGGATAGAGGATAATTCCACAGTGGGAAGCACCGCAGGGCTCAAATAATATTCCAAGCGCGCTGTTGCCACATCAATGCGAAGTTCCTGCTCTTCATAATCAAGGTTGACAGTATTGCCCTCAACCAGCCGTGAAGACGGGAACAAAACAAGGGCTGTCATGAACTCCTTATGCTCGCGGACACGACCGCCTAAGCGCCCTGCAAGATAATGGGCAAATAAAATCCCGTCACCCTCAACAACGAGGTCAATATCCATATGCGGCCAGCGCCATTTTTCCCTGTCCATAATTAGATCACGGACAAAGCCTCCGACAGTATAGACGGAAACGCCCATTTCTTCTGCCAACTGCCCTACAATTTCAAGAAGTTCCACACATTCTTTAGGTGCACGAAGCCGTAAAATCCGCTGTACATTCCGCTTAGCAAGGCGATGTGCTTTTGTTTTTTTCAGGGAAGAATTTTGTTCATCTAAAAACAAGCTGACTAAATCTGTACGGGTCACAACCCCTATGACAGGATATTCTTTATATTTTTCTTCCGAAATTTCCTGCCTATTCTGCACCGAAAGATCAACAATAGGTACAAGGCGTTGTTTTTCTTCAACAATAATATCCATTAATGTCTGCAAATCTGTTTCAATGGTGGCACAGCGGATATTCCTGTTCATAAATTGTGTCACACTGTATTTGCCAAGCCCATGCTTGACAGCCTTTGCTGCTGTTTGATAATCCAAAATACCATAGCAAATTTTTGTATCTTCTGCCAAAATAGGCACTGCTTTAAAGCCATATCTCGTCATTAAATCCGCTGCAATATCAATACTGTCATATTTTGTCACACTCATGACAGGTGAGGACATCAAGCGCCGTACGGTTTTATCACGATGAGAAAATAAGGTTATCTGGCTTTCAATAAAGGTCACCACTTCATGCATGCTTTTATCTTTGACAGTGGCAGCAGCAGCATAAGCATGCCCGCCTCCGCCAAGCAAAGCCATGATTTGCCCCACATCAACGGAATAATCCTTACTTCGTGCCACAACCTGCACTTTTCCGTCCATGGTTGCCACCATAAAAAGCACGTCACAGGGATAAATTTCTAAAAATAACGGCGTCAGCGATGCGATATCGTATAAACATTCTTCAAACTTTGAACTTGCCAAGACAAATTTTATCCCTGCAATATCATAAAACTTTGCCGATTCCACTAAATCATTCAAGGCAAAAAGCTGTTCTTTATCGATTTGCTTATTGACATAGGGGGTCACAAAATCAGGCTCAAAACCTTGCTCCAAAAGCCATGTTAAGGCTTTTGTTTCACGAGTTGTCACGGAATTATAGGTAAACGCCCCCGTATCGGAATAAAGCCCCAAGCCAAGCAGGCATAACAATTCAGAGGGAAAATTTTGGGGACTTTTCCGGATTTCTTCACAAATAAGTGTAGAGGTTGACCCCACATCGTCACGCACCCCGCCATGGGGTTTTATGTTTCTTTTAGGGTGGTGATCATAAATAATAATTTCTAACCGTTGGCTTTCCTGCTCCTCGTCCACGTCATGTTTTAGCCCCTCTCTGTCAAGCAGAGGCTGTATATGCGTTAAACGGCTTGTATGGGAAGTGTCAACAATGACAAGGCGCTCTATCCCTTCAAAATCTATATCTTTGGGATTGACATAGTCAAAGAGAGGATCAATGACTTCATGCATGAAAGCATGAACAATTTTTTCCTGCGATCCGGGATAAACAATTTGTGCATCAGGATAAAAATAAGAAACACTAAATAACGAACACAATGCATCAAAATCAGCATTTCTATGGCACGTAATCAGCGTTTTTTTTGACGGAGGAATATTCATGAAAAAGCCCTTGCACTTTTTTGTTAAAATACAAAAAGCTTTGCCTAGTGTCAATCAATGCGCACTTATAATAAATTTTCTTTTTTGAGTATCAATTCAATTTCGTCTTTAGCAAGCCCTGTTTTTTGAGCTATCATATCGATATTCATACCTTTTTTGCGTGAACTCATAATGACTTCCCGCAAGAGGTATGGAGAGTGGCTGATTTCTTCTGCTTGTTTAATCAGCTTTTTCAACATAAAAATCCGCTCTTCCATGGCAATATTCAAACGCTCAAGCTCTTCCTGACGCCGGACAAAGGTTGCAACAAGTTCTTGCTCTAAATTTGCATTTCGTACCATTCTGTCCATGAGTTCTTCCTGATTATTTTGCATGGCAAGCATAACCTGTTCTGATTTTCGTAAACGCTTAAAAAAGATAAGCACAAGGATAATCAAAAATAATTCAGCAACAGTAATTAAAGCTAAAATGAGCAAATTCATTTTTTTTGTTACACCTTTGCGTTAAAAAGCTTTCCTGCTAACGGATTATGGTAGGAAGGACAGGTTTCAACATTTTCATCTTTTTCATGACGCTGCTGCAGGTTCTCCTGTGAACCATTCTGTTTATTTCCCCCGTCACGGCTGACTAATGCAGCTTCCGGGTCATCGGCAGCCTTATCAATTTTTTTATTATCTTCAGCAACAACTTCCGCAGCAACAAACTGTGCAACCTGCGCAAAAACTTCTTGTTTGGTGGAAATATCCGCTATTATTGTGGACATTCCCTGCTGCTGGGCATTAAGGAGCGGGACTATCTGGTTACTCATATATCCTCCCCCACAGTCATCAATAAATCAACAAACTATCTATGTATAAGTGGTCAATACTGCCACTCATAATATATTTATTTACCGTTTCAAACAAACCATTTTTGATAAGCTGATGATTTGCAGGATTTAATAAAACTTCCGGCCCCTGCAAGCCTAAATAATAATAGATAGCATCACGGATTATTTTTTGGTTATTGGAAATTTCAAAATAAACATCATTTTGGATTGTCGATAAAATAAATGTACCTTTTACAAAATTAATTTTTCCATTATTATCAACACATTGCACAACAAACGGGTCAAGTTTCAGTTCAAAAGCTTTAGGCGGTGACTGTACTTCCGGACTTGCAACAACAATAACATTGGGCAGAACTTCCTCATCAAGAACAAAGAAATAAACGACAGCACCAATGATTAAAAGAAGCAAAAAAGAAACAACAGCACCAATAATGAGAATTTTTTTCTTTTTCTTGGGAGCAGCAACGTTTGTTTTTACTTCAGGAATTTCGGAACCCGTTTGCTCGGTTTCTGTTTTTTGCTGCTCCTGAACTTCCGGTTCTTCTTTTAAAAAAGGAGCATCCTCAAGATCCAGCTCTACTTTCTCCTGACCTGTTGAAACAAATTCAGAGGCTTGAGCCGGAGTTATATCCGCTTTACCGGCATCCGGCAGCTTGTCAGGAGCGGCTGCCCCGACATTTTTCGTCGTTCCTTGAGTTTGACTCACAGTTTACCCCTTGCAGCTTATGGGAAAATTTTATCAATTTTCTTTTTCAGCGTATCTGCGGTAAAGGGTTTTACGATATAATTTGAAACTTTTGCTTGTGCGGCTTCCAAAATGTTTTCCTGTTGTGCTTCTGCTGTAACCATTAAAAATGGCAAATGCCCGATTCGTTCATCGGCACGAACTTTTCGGAGCAGTTCAATACCCGTCATCTGAGGCATATTCCAGTCAGAAACAATAAAATCAATTTTTTGTTTTTGCAAGATATCCCAAGCAGTTGTTCCGTCATCAGCTTCAACAATATTATTAAACCCCAATTGGCGAAGAATATTTTTAACAATACGGCGCATTGTAGAAAAATCATCAACTACAAGTACTTGCATATTTGGATCAAATGGCATAATTCCCTCGTATTTTGACAGTAAAAATTATATCGGCACTAAATTTCAACTCTTAAGAGTTCGTTAAAACAAATCATTTTCCCCAAAATGATGAGAAAATTCTCTTCGTAACCGTGAAATTGCCTGTGAATGAAGCTGTGATACACGTCCTTCCGTCACGCCTAAAACTTCAGCAACTTCCCTCATATTGAGTTCTTCAGTGTAATAAAGTGATAGTACCAATTTTTCTTTATCTGTCAATCTATCAATAAGTGTCGCAATTTTTTCAGATAATTCATTGAATACCGTGTCATGGAAAGGCTCGCCGTTCCTATCGGGCTCATTGGCAAGCGTATCTTCAATACTGTCTAATGGAATGGCAAGCTGGCTTTGCAGAGCTTCCATGCCCTGATGGATTTCCCTTTCGCTCAGTCCCGTTTTTTCATGTACTTCCTGAATGGTGGGTGTTCTGCCAAGTTCTTGTTCCAGCAGCCACATGGCTTCATCAATTTGCCGTACCCGCTGCCTCAGTCCCCGTGAAAACCAGTCAAGGCGTCTGAGCTCATCAAGCATTGCCCCGCGTATTCTGCTTTCTGCATAGGTTTCAAAACGAATACCCAAATCAGCCTGATATTTTTTGAGCGATTCCATGAGCCCAAGCGTACCGGCGCTGATAAGCTCCGCCATATCAATATGTTTAGGCAGTTTTGTTTTCATTCTGTATGCAACATAGCGAATTTGCGGTGCATAATGTTTAACAAGCAGTTCTTTTTCAATAGAGGAAAAGTCTTCCCAAACCCTCTCTCCATTTTCCATTTCTAACCAAGGATTCATGCGTTATCCCCTAAAGAGAAGTTTTTTCCAAAAAAACTTTATATTTCCATCAACAGTATCAGGACTGTCAAAGTTTTGTACCAAATGTGTTACTTTCTCCAAAGCCTTTGTGACATTTGCGTTTGGCTCGCCGATACTGAACGGCACCTGTGCCATGATAGATTTACGAACAAGAGTATCTTTCGGAATAAAACCGAGATAATCCAGACTTACCCCCTCAAGAAAATGGTCACAGGCAGCATACAAACGAGAATACATTTCTTTTGCCATGGCTTCACTTGAGGCGACATTCACAAGGACTTTGAAACTTGATACTCCATGCCGTTGTTTTAACACTTTAATCAGCGCATAGGCGTCAGTCAAAGATGTCGGTTCTGTTGTCAAAACAACAATACGTTCCTGCGACGCGACATTAAAATACAACACATTGTCATGGATACCGGCACCTGTATCAACAAGCAAATAATCAATTTTTTCTTCAAAATCGTCAAATGCTTCTAATAACTCGAGTTTTTGCCCTGTTTCTAAGGTCATCATATCACTGACCCCGGAAGAAGCAGGCAAAATTTGAAAACCATAGGGCGTATCAAACAAAATTTCAGAAAGTTTTTTTCCTTTGAATAAGTCGTAAATGGTATACTGCGGAGTCAACCCCAAAATGACATCCACATTGGCAAGCCCCAAATCAGCATCTACAAGGATAACGCGTTTTCCCTGCTTTGCCAGCAAACATGCAAGATTGACAGAAATATTCGTTTTGCCAACCCCGCCTTTTCCGGATGTAATCGTAATAACCTTAGGCATTACATTATTATCTATATCCATATTAACCCTTTGGTAATTGATGTTTTAAAATCAAACGCCAGATTTGTGCCTCATCAGCCGGTAAAAGTGAGCCTTGCAATTCTGCCCCAAAAGAAAGAGCAGAAATAGGCATACCCGTCCAAACAGCAATATTGATAAGCTCGGCAAAATGTTCGGCTTCATCAAGTTTTGTCCACATAACACTGGCAGGAAAAGAGCTTTTATACCGTTTTAAAAGTTCTTTCAAATATTGATAATGCGGAGAAAGGACAACATGTACATGGGCTTGCAGACTATCAAGACCAAGCATATGCAATTTATCCTCTAAATTTTCATTTTTGGCAAGCCCCTGCATATCGATAAAAATACAATTGGCATCGCCGCAGGCTTTCAATGCTCCAAACATGGTTTCCTTATCCGGCGCCTCAAAATAAGGAAAACCGGACAAATCCGCCCAGTGCCTCAGCACGACCCTGCCATTTCCCCGCAAACTGTCCGTATTAATAAATGCCACCCTATGATGAGGTATTTGCTGTTTGCGAAGCAGGGCAAGACGCAGGACAGTACTTGTTTTTCCCACACCATAAGGACCTGTGATAATATGCACGCGCTGAGGATAATTTTCAAAACAAAAGCTTTTGACAGGAACAAGGGAAGCCAAAACTTTGAGCATGGAAGATTCTTCCGTTTTATTGGAAACTAAAATATTATAAAACTCAACAATAACTTCATTTTCCACACCTTCACGCTGTAAATATTCCAAAGCAACACGCTGATGGGGGCTCAGTTTATCCATTTGCATTGATGGCTGCATGAGCATATAAATTTGTTCTTTAAGCTTGCTCCACTCTTTGTGCCAGTCATCCCAGCCGCTGGGACCTGCAGAATTTCCTTTCTCCTTTTTCGTTTGTTCCGTGCGTTCTGCTCCGGCAGTGATTTCATACACGCGGCGTCCGTCTTTTTGCCGTTCTCTGCTTGAGAGAATAACCGCTTCACTGCCAAGTTCACTTTTTATGGCATCAAGAACTTCTTTTGTGCTGTTTCCGATATATGTTTTTACTTGCATTATTCAATTCCTACTGTTCCTGCAGAATGTAAACGGATATCCCCCGGGATTTCAACTTGTGAAAGCACAGGCACATTGGGTAAAAAACGCATGACGAGCTGTGCCACATGGGGACGTATCATGGGAGAAGTCAAAAGTACGGGCTGACTGGAGAACATCACCGCGTTATCAATTACCTGATTAATATTTGTGATAAATTTTTGAGCTACAGCAGGATTTAATGCAAGAAACGCACCACCCTCCGTATTTCTGATAGATTCCTGTATGACACGGTCTGCCTGCGGATCAAGTGTCATAATTACGAGCGCATTTTCTTCATCAAGATAAGGGCGTATAATGGTTCTCGCCATGCGTTCACGTACAAATTCCGTCAAAGTATCAGGATTTTTATTTGCCTGTCCATAATCTGCCAATGTTTCTACAATAGTCAGCATATCACGGATACTCACATTTTCTTTCACTAAATTTTGCAAAACTTTCTGCACTTGTCCCAATTGCAGGACATTGGGAACCAGCTCATCCACAACGCGGGGAGCTGTCTTTGCAAGCGTATCAAGTAAAGACTGCACTTCCTGACGACCAAGAAATTCTGACAAATTACGGCGGAATACCTCTGTGATATGTGTTGCAATAACAGTGGCAGGATCAACAACAGTATAGCCTGCCACCATGGCATCTTCTTTTTGCATTTCCGTAATCCAAAGGGCAGGCAGGCTAAAGGCCGGTTCCATGGTTTCAATGCCTTCAATTTTCTTTGTGGCATTGCCCGGATCCATGGCAAGATAATGGTCAATCAAAATTTCAGCTGTTGCGATTTGATTGCCTTTAATCAGTAAAGAATATTGCCCGGGGCGAAGCTGTAAATTATCCCGCAAATGGAGCGCAGGAATAACAACCCCCATATCCAGTGCGAATTGACGGCGGATAGAACGGATACGGGAAAGCAAATTGCCGTTTTGTTCTTCATCTACAAGGGGAATAAGCCCGTAGCCCACTTCCAGTTCCAATAAGTCAAGAGGCAATAGTTTTTGCACTTCTTCAGGACTGTCAAGGTTTTCCGGTGCTGCCCCGGGAGCAATAGCTTTATTTCCAGCACCACCTGCACCTCCAAGGGCTTTTTTCCCGCCTGCGCCTGCGCTTTCTGCTGCCGTGTCATTTTCACCCAAAATCCGCGTCACAATAAAAAGGATACCACTAAAGGTCCAAAAAGGAACAAGAGGAAGCCCCGGAACTATGCCAAGCAAGAATAAAATTCCGGAAACAATTTTTAACACCTTGGCATTATAGGTTAATTGCGTTAAAAATTCCTCGCCCATTTTGCTTTCAGCCGCAGCACGGGAAACAATAATACCGGCAGAAACAGAAATAATAATGGAAGGAATAGTAGAAACCAAACCGTCCCCAATGGTCAGCAAAGCATAGGTTTGCAGCGCATCCTGAAAACTCAGTCCGAATTGCCATACTCCTATGATAACTCCGCCAATAATATTGATGAACGTAATAAACATGCCTGCGGTTACGTCACCTTGTACGAATTTTCCCGCACCGTCCATAGCGCCGTAAAAGTCAGCTTCACGGCGGATATTTTTACGCTGTTCAATAGCTTCCTGTTCAGTGATAATACCGGAGTTTAAATCCGCTTCAATAGCCATTTGTTTACCGGGCATGGCATCCAAAGTAAAACGGGCGGCAACTTCTGCAATACGCGTTGTACCGGAGGTAATAACAACCTTATTCAAGATAAAAAGAATTAAGAAAATAACCGCACCGACAACGTATGAACCGCCGACAACATATTCCGCAAAAGACTGGATAATATCACCGGCAGCAGAAGCCCCTTTATCGCCATTCAATAAAATTAACCGTGTTGAAGCAACGTTCAAGCCTAAGCGAAGCAGCGTTGTAACCAGCAATAATGTAGGGAAAATAGAAAATTCCAGAGGGCTTATCATAAACATGGCGGTTAAAAGCACCAAAAATGATAAGGAAATGCTGAAGGAAAGCATAATGTCCAAAAACCACGTAGGCAAAGGGATAAGCATTAATCCTAAAATTAATACGACGCCAGAGGCAAGAGCAATATCACCCTTGCCACGAAAACGAGGAACACTATTTGCCGCTTTTTGTGACATAAACCTTCCAAACAGCTAATAAAACAAAGGAGATATAAAAAATATTTTTTATATCCGTAAATTTTTTTGTCCAAAAAATTCCTTGTATTACAACAACAAAAATATATATAACAAATTTTTTAAAGAATTTCTAGACTTGCACAATAAAAATTTTCATATTATGAACATGCAAGGAGATAATCATGTTTTCAATTTTTTCTTTTTCAGACAATGCAAATCTTCCTGCACAAAGTTTAGATTTGCAGTTATTATCCGATGATGAACTGCTCAGCATTTGGGAACAAACCCAGTTTGCAGAGCTTGTGCTTGCAGAAAAAGGTATTCCTCCCCGCAATGTCAATAGTTATGCGAAACTTGTTGAAACAGAAATTCAATCACGGGCAATGCTTGACAGCAAAACCCTTATGCGTAACGCCATACAAAATAAAGAGCCCTATAAAAATTTCGCTGTTCAAAATACTGATTTAGACTTTTTTGACATGTAAAAAACATGCTGTGAGCATATCTTTTTTCTTTTTATGGGTATTATCCGTAAAAGCGGAAGTGTTCTAATAATCATATTTCCACTGCAAGCCCACAGAACTGTCTTCTGTTCCGACCTTTGTCCGCAGTGATACATTTTCATTAACTTCATATTTTAAAATACCGGATGTATCCGGAGAACTCACTTCCTGTTCCAAACCGACATAGATATTATTTTTCAAATACTTACCCAAGTGCACACTGATTTCTTCTTCGCCTGTTGCACTTTGCTTATTGTCAATGGAAATCACATCCAGACCAAACATATTCTTTGTTGTATCGGATATTCCCCTGCTGACATTAAAGCCCATTAAACTTGTGACTACTGCCGCTAAACGGATTTTTTCAAAATCGCTCAGTTCTGTCATGGAACGGGCAAATAAAATATGAGCCAGCACCTCATCGGAAGGCAAATACGGATTACTGCTGATTTCTATTTCCGGACGGATAGCCATGCCTTTCAAAGTGACAAAGGACTGTACTCCCTTGCCGTTATGTTCTAATTTCAAATCCAGAATAGGAGAAATAGGAGTTGCTCCGTCAAAGCGGATTTCCCCTTTATCCAATTTCAGCTCGCTGTTTAAAATTTTCATTTCCCCTTTCCATGCCCGCAAAACACCTTTTACAGCAGGTTCCTGAATTTTACCGAAAACAGATAAATCCCCTTTCCATAACGTTTCAAGACCGGGAGCATAAACTCCCACTTGGCGGGGAATATGGACATCTATTCCCAGATTTCCCCGTGAACCGGCTTGTTTTTTTCGTATTCTTTTCGAGGGATCTTCCACAATATTCAGGGCAGGAATGGAACTGTAGCGGATATTTTCCAAATGAACCTCTGCATTATCAATAGTGATATCACCTTGAATTTTTGGACTTTCCACCATTTCCTGTGCAGTCACATACCCGGATAAAACAATGAAGAAATCACTGCGGTAAAAAGGATTAAAATCAGTCAATTCCGTTTTTAAATCCATAATAAGCGCGGATTGTTGTGCCTGCCGTACAGTTCGCTCTCGCCTTCTTTTATTTTTTTCATCCGAATTTTTTAAAAATGGCGCCTGATACTGCCCATGATATAAAAACGGAATATCAAAACTGCCATTAAGGGAAATAGAGCCTTTACGTCCGTCTTTTGCAGAAAAATCAATGATGCCGTGCCCATTTTTTAAGCTGCTGTCAAAATTTAAATCCGTCAGCAAAATGCCAAGAATCAAATCTTCATATTTTGCCTGCATGGTTTTTGCCATATACTGCACATCCAAACGTGAAAGCGTCCCCGAAATTGTCCCCTTTAAATCAAGCTGCCCTTCTAAGCTGCGTCCATCAAGCGGCACATAACTCCAAAGAGTTTTTAAACTGCCCTTATACGCAAATTGTCCCTGTACCGGACGTGTTTTTGAAAGAGAAAGAAGAGGAGAAGACTGCAAGGGAATTTGCACAGAAAGCATTGCGTTTTCAACGTCATATTTTTCTTTTTCAAGCATATTCAACGCCAGATTAGCTTTATATTCCTGTCCTGTCCTGATAATATTTCCCTTTAAAGCAAAGGACACTTTCGGGCTGGCTAAGGTTTGAAAATCTTTGAGCAAAACATCCAAATTTCCTTTGGGAGAATACGGTGTTCCCGTAATATTCAGGGAAGAACTCAAAATCCCTTTTAATTCCAAGGGAAGCCGCGATAAATCAATATTTTTAATTTTTCCGTTGAAATTCAAACTGTTTTCGGCAACCTGTCCGCCAAAACGCAACTCCCCCTGCGGCGCAAAAGAAAAAAGCATTTCCTGCATTTTTATATTGTTTGCAGACAAATAAAAATCAGCGGGCTTTTGTAAATGAATTTTTGTTTTTTTCTCAGGATATTCAAAATTAAAATGCGACAGTTTTCCGGAAAGGCTTTCAAAATTGGTGGAAAGCTCTGCCTTTGTATCAAAACGTGCATCCCCGATAAAATGGCAGTACAAAAGCATTTTTGTCAGCAAACCTTTCAGCGTCAAAGAACAATTTTTTATGCTGCCGAGACCGCCAAGTTCCAAAGATGCCATAGTAACAGCAGTATCAACCGCTGTATTTTTCCATGCATCGTCAATAGTTATTGCTGAATTAAATTTTTCCCATGCATTGCTGTCATACACACCATTCTCGGCACTCAAGGCAACATGAATTTGCTGTCCCCTTTGCGGACTATTTTTAAACTCAGCTTCATAGGACAAATTATTCATCTGCAAAGGCAGGAAAAAGGCGTTGTCCAGCGCCTCCGCATCGGGCATTTTTCCTTGGATTTTTCCTGTTATTGCATAGTCTTCTTCAATCGTTTCCGGTAAATCAACAGAGATATGGCCGTCAAGACTTGCTCCCAAAATATTGGCATGAATTTTCTGCAGTTCAATGAATTGACGCGCATGTTCTCCAATGCCCAAAACCCGGGGACTAAGACGAATATCAGCATTGACGAAACTATGCTCGTCCATATAATCAGCTTTAAACGAAAGTGCTAATTTGACAGGATAATTTACAGCACTGTAAAATAATTCTTTCATTCGCTCTATAGACGCTGCATACTGATGTTTTTGGTATAACGCCCGCATTTTCTCCATATCAAGCGGAATAACGTCAAGCGGCTTTTCAAATCCTTTACTTTGCAAAACAAATTTTAAATTTTCCAGCGTAAATTCTTTTCCGTCATGATTATTTTTTTTATCTTCAGAATCAGCATATTCTGTTGTGATTAATTGCGGAATCTCCGTTTGCAGAATAAGCTGCGGATTTTCAAGATTGCCTTTAATATGCAGGCGTCCGTTCATCTTTCCCTGCATTTTTTGCTTTTCTGTATTCAAAAAAGAAAAATCGTTAATATTAAAATCCGAATGGACAAAAACTTCCCTTGCAATGGATATATTGGTTTTGGAACTGATATTTTTTGCCAGGAAATTGACATTTTTTGCAAAAAAACGAGGCAGCTGCCTTGTAAAAAACTGCACATCAAATTGCCCTGTAATTTGTTGCTCATTCCCTAATAATTCTTTGAATGCCGGATTAACAAATTCCATGCTTTTGAAATTGATATCATATAAAAAACTGATGTTTTTATTGGGAGCTTCCCCGCTTTCTGCCACTGCCTGCTCAAAGGGAATATTTGGGTCAATCTCAATGATTTCCCCTGTTTCTTCATCGGTTATTTGCAGTTTTTCCAAACGCTCTCCGAAATCGGAAACAGAAAACGTATCCAACCCAATACGGGCAGAGATATCCCCGTTTGCCAGCACCCCGGGCACAGAGGGTTTTACGGAAAAATCTATATTTCCTTTAAAGGGCTTAGAGCTATAAAAGGCTGTTAACGTTGCAGTATCTTTCAAATACTTGTCATCAAAAACCCGAATTGCCGCATCAACTTCATAATCAGACAGCGTGCCGACAAATTTGGTTGAAAGCATGGCAGAAGTCTGCACAGAAGGTTCCAGTCCTGCCAATATTTTCGCAGCAGCAGGAAAAACCCCGTTATCATCTGTATAATCAAAAGAAAAACGAATGGTCTTATTTGGAAAAATATCAAATAAATTTTCCATTTCAGCAAGCCGGTCTTGATAGCGTGCAGAGAGTTTTCCTTGAAAACGGAAAAGTTCTTTCTCAATGCTGGCAGAGAATTTTCCTTCAAAAATAAACGGGCTGTCAAAAAAATATTCTTCAATGTTTTGCGCTTTTTTTAACCTGTTCAGCACAAGGGGATTAATGGCTACATGCTCAAAAGAAATATTGCTGACAAGAACAGAAGGCATATATTTATGGAATAAAAGGGCATGTATTTGCGAAAAATGCTCTTCAATACTCCGTTCTTCAGCATTTTCATGTTCTTCTTCAGCAGATTTTTCCGGCAAAACAATATCCGGTATGCGCTGCAATGTCAGATAATTCAAATCAATGCTCGGAATAGCCACCTGATAGCGTAATAATGCCAGCAGACGGCTGTTCAGACTCAAAGACTCGGCATGCAAAAATTCCCCTTTTTCATCTTCAAGCACAATATTGCGTATGCGCACAGAAAAAGGCAGATTTAAATCCAGCGCTTCGGCAGAAAGTTGGAGCGCATAGGCAGAAAGCTGTTCATTTATTATCCCGACAGTATAATTTTTTATGGCATTTTCCACAAAGGGCAAACGGATACACAAAAAGAAAAAGAGCAATACCATAAAAAGAGCAGCGAAAAAAGCCCCTATTGCGTAAGATGTTTTGCGAACATATTTTTTTATGCGTGAAGTATCCATTAAAAAGCCTGCCCAATACTAATATAGAGTTGATAATCAGTAATTTTTTTCTTTACTTCATTTTCATATGCATCTGTCAACGGAACTGCAATATCAAAACGGACAGGACCAATGGGCGTATTATACCGAACCCCTACCCCTGCACCTATCGCCATTTTTTCAGAAAAATCCGGTTTCACATCTTCATACACCATGCCACCGTCTACAAATCCAACGAGAGCAAGGTCCTTCGTAATATGCTGCCGCACTTCACTGTTAAACAGCACATAAGAAATTCCCCCATACGGATCGCCATTAAAATCATGCTTACCAATTTCCTGATACTCAAAACCGCGGACACTGCCTCCGCCGCCAAGGAAAAACCGTTTGGAACGGGGAATGGAATTATCACCGCCGAACATGGTTCCAATGGCTCCCCGAGCAGCCAAAACAGTCCTTTCCCCAAGAGGAAGATAAAAAGCGGTATCAAATTCCGTTACACAGGCTGTAAATTCAACATGTTTAAACCCTTTAATCGGCATGATTTTCAAAGAAGAAACAAAACCTTGTGTGGGATTTATCCTTGAATTGCGTCCGTCATATTTCAAGATATTTTCAAAAGAAACAGAAGAATAACTTTCCCCCTGCCATTCTTTAGGGATAATATGGTCAAAATTAAGCAGGGTTTGAAACCACCATTTCTCGTGGATTTCCCGTTCGATACCAAAACCGAACTCTGCAAATTTCTGGTTATAGGCATCTGTTTTTTCATACCCTATACGGGAGCGGACAATAAGGCTTTGTTCTCTGTAGCCAAAAGCAGGCTTTTTAAAATTTGCTCCTAAAAATAATGCTTCATCTTTCAAAGGCAAAGCCAAATTCAATATTTCTCCATTTCCAAACAGATTTCTGTGTTCCCACAAAATTTCCGCTCCGACGCCTTCATCGGTAGAATAAAAAGCAGAACCGCCAATACTTTTTTTCTTGCCCTCTTTGACATTTAAAAGAACAGGCAATGTCACAGGCTCAAGCATGATATCTTTATTTTTTTCTTCTTTTCTGTCTTCACGGTATTCACGGTTATGCTCACGATAAACTTTTTTATCGTATTCAATTTGGACATTTTCAAATAAGCCTGTTTTTTGCAAATTTTCACGGTACTGCAATAAGTACCTGTCATCCCACACAGCCCCGGTCTTCCATGGACAAAGTTTCAAAATATAATCGGAGGAAACCTCCGTATTGCCTTTTACCCTTACATCACCTAAAATTGCAGGCAAACCCTGATTGATGTAAATAGTGCCTTTTAACTTTTTATTTTCTTTATTAAGGCTGTACGCTGAAGACACAACTTTTGCATTGGGATAACCGTTATTTTTTAAGGGAACGGGAAGTTCATCAACAGCCTGTATAATATTTTCCGCCACGGCATAGGGCGTATCAACCGTCAGCTCTTCTTCAAACACAGGCACGACATAGGGTGTGTATTTTTTAAAAATATTTTCTCTTTTATTTTCATAGGATAGAAAATATTGGGGCAGCACTGTGCTATGCGTATATTTAATGGCAATGCTGTCAATGGTATATTGTTCATCGGGGTATAAGGTTATCACAACATGCTTTTTGTTTTCCCTGTCTTCAAGAGCATATTTTGCAGAACCTGAATAATAGCCATAGGATTTTAAAACATCTTCCGCTATGCCAATATCATTATTAATACGCCGTATGAGCGCAAATTCATTTTCTATGACTTGATTTTTCAAAAACTCCAATTGACTGTTTTTAGAGGCAAGTGAAACCATTTCCCGTTTCATTTCCGGCAGAATATAGTCTGTATTTTCTGCAAAAACAAATTCATAATCATAACGAATTATGCTTTTATTTTCTTCTTTCTCCGAACCCTGCCCGTTTTTTTCATCTGCTTCTTGATTTTCCGCAGCAAGTTTATTTTCTATGGCAGTATCACCGGCAAAAACAAAGTTTTCCTGCCCTGCCTGTGCACAAAAAAATACCATGACAACAAAAAACAAAAAGCACTTTTTAATCATATACCATGAAATCACATTTATAAAAAACTGTTTTTTATTTTAGCCAAAAAATTAACTTTGAACAAGCTAGATTATTCTTTAAATATATGCTAGACTATTTGTCAATGATAATCTGAGGGGATAGCATGAATATTAATCCTGCGCAAATGGCTGACTGGGAAATTGCCGAATATTTTGAAAAAAATATGCTCAAAATTACGGAAATCGGGAAAAAACTCGGGCTTGACGAAGATGAACTCCTGCCCTACGGTCATTACATGGGAAAAGTCAATTACAAAAGCGTGCTTGAGCGGCATAAGCATAGCCCCGACGGCAAATACATAACCGTTACTTCCATTACCCCGACGCCCCTTGGAGAAGGAAAATCTACCTCTACAATCGGGCTTTTGCAAGGTCTTGGCAAACGGGGCAAAAAAGTTGCTGCTGCTATCCGCCAGCCTTCAGGCGGTCCAACTATGGGAACAAAAGGCTCTGCTGCCGGCGGAGGACTTTCCCAATGTATTCCATTAACACAATATTCCCTTGGTTTTACAGGCGATATCAATGCTGTTACCAATGCGCATAATCTTGCCATGACTGCCCTGACAGCCCGCATGCAGCATGAGCGCAATTATGACGATGAAACCCTCCTTCGCTTGAGCAAAAAAGCCCGCCTCAATATTGACCCTAAACGCGTAAGCATTGGTTTTGTCATTGATTTTTGCTGCCAATCCCTGCGCAATATTATTATTGGTCTTGGCGGAGCAAAAGACGGCTTTACCATGGAATCCCATTTTGATATTTCCGTTGCTTCTGAAATTATGGGAATTTTAGCCATTTGCAATGATTTAAAAGACATGCGTGAACGGATGGGAAAAATCATCGTTGCCTATGATAAATACGGCAAACCCGTCACAACCCATGACCTTCAAGTTGACGGAGCCATGACAGCATGGCTTGTGGACGCCATCAAACCCAATATTATCCAAAGCCTTGAAGGACAGCCTGTTTTTGTGCATGCAGGACCTTTTGCCAATATTTCCATTGGGCAAAATTCCATTATTGCCGATAAAGTTTCCCTCAAACTCAATGATTATCACATTACAGAATGTGGTTTTGGTGCAGATATCGGCTATGAAAAAATGTGGAATTTAAAATGCCATTTCAGCGGACTTTCCCCTGATGCCGTTGTTATTGTTGCCACAGTAAGAGCACTCAAAAGTCACGGAGGTGCACCGGAATTTGTGACGGGCCGTCCCATGCCTGAAGAATATAAATATGAAAATGTGGAATATGTAGAAAAAGGCACCCGAAATCTCTTACACCATATTAACATTGTCAAGCAGTCAGGCATTAAACCCGTTGTCTGCATTAATGCGTTTGTCACCGATACAAAGGCAGAAATTGCGAGAATTAAAGAATTATGCGAAAATGACGGCGTTCGCGTTGCTGTTTCCAATCACTGGGCAGAAGGCGGAAACGGAGCTTTGGAACTTGCTGATGCGGTTATTGACGCATGCAATGAGACCAAAAAATTTACTCCGCTTTACAGCTGGGATATGCCCGTGACAAAACGGATTGAAACGGTTGCTAAAAAAGTATACGGTGCTGATGATGTGGATATCAGCCCCCTTGCAAAAGAAAAAATTAATCAGCTTGAAAAAGAATATGACAGTTCAACACTGGGACTTTGCATGGTAAAAACTAGCCTTTCCCTTTCCGATAACCCTAAACTCAAAGGAGTTCCCAAGGATTGGACTCTCAAAATCAGAGATGTCCGTTACTATGGGGGGGCTGGGTTCGTGGTCCCTGTTGCGGGTGATATCAGCCTTATGCCCGGTACGGGTTCAAATCCTGCCTTTACACGAATTGACGTAAATCTTGACACTGAACGGGTATACGGAATTTTTTAAAGGTCCATTATGAGTGATTTTCAATTTATTAACGTTTTTTCCGGCTCTTCGCCTCAAGGCAGTTCGTCTGAAACATCTTTTTGGAATGTTTATCTTAACGAGAAAGAAAATATCTATATTATCCAAAAACTGGACGAAAACAACAAGCCAACCTCTGAAAAATATAAAGTATCACCCACGTTTTTTGGGGTTAATTTTAGAAAAATAAACAATATTAAATCAGAATCAAAAACAAAAAAAGATCTTATATTTGTCCGTTCCAAAGACAAAGGTGACGGTTTATTCGGTAATGCCTCTGCAAAAGAACAAAAAGAAAAAGCTGAGAAAAAAAAGACAGGAGAATTTTTAATCCAATTAAGTGAAAATACGCCTGAACCCGTACGTAAAAAAAGTGAAAATGCTCCTGCAGCCAATCTTGCCTCCAAAAAAACAAATGAATTTCAGCTCAATGTCAGCGCTGCTCCTCAGAAGCAAAAGAATGTCAATGAGTTTGGATTAAGCTCCCTTTTAAGCAATTTCACAAAAACAAATAAAAAAGAAAAGCCAAGTTCTTTTAAGCTGTTAACAAAAGACCTGTCCTCCGCCGCTGTTTCTGATATACTCTCTGCACCAACAGCTGAAGAGCGTTCAAACAGCCAGCAGATTAAAAACACGCCGAATGCTGAAAAACCTGCAGAAGCCCAACAAAGCGAACAAAGTGAAGAATTGGACCGCATACAAAAAGCATACGGTTTAGAGAACAGTTTTCCGGAAACGCAGTCTGCTGCCGCTGCAGAAATAAATACCTCAAAAGATGAAATTACAAATACGGAGGAAGCACTTTTAGAACCAAAAGGAGTTAAGGAAAATCTTAACTTTTCTGAAAAGGCATTAAAGCTTGATATGTCTTTGCGTCAGGAATTTCAGGCAACATTATACCATTGGAATTCTGCACGAAAAAATCTGGCTCGGCGGCGTTTCTCCGAAATTTTGAACAGACCTGCCCAATACGTGCCTGCTCATAAACATATGTTTACTGATTTTGCCATTAAACTGCGCAAAATTAATCTCCATGAGCTGGCTTTGCAATATGCAACAAAAAGTACTACACTGAGCCCTGATGACAGCCATGCATTTTTCAATGTGGCACGGCTTTATTATGAGCTGGGACGCTACGAAGAAGCAAACGGATTTATTGATAAATCCCTTAAGCTTGAAAATGGTTTGGAGCCTGCCCGCCGCTTGTCTTCCATTATTAAGGAATGTATACGCCGAAAGGCACAAAATAAATAATATCCACAGGAAATAATGAGGTTACACGATGAAAAAAAACATGATTTACATAGCAACCGGAATTGTATTTCTCATTTTTGCTATTTGTATTGCCTATGTTTTTACAGAACCATCTCAAACTCCCCAAAAACAAGAGGCAAGGCTTGAAGAACAAGACGCCTCACAATTGGCTGCTCTCAATACGCAAGAGTCCAAAACCCCGTCTACCGACGCTTTGGTTTTTAGCGCTCAAAATAATACCCAAGCCATTACTGCTCCTCCTGCGGAAAATGAAGAGCAAGAGACAGCAAATACTCCTGCGGCGCAAGAAGGAACCGCTCCTGCCGAACTTGCAGAACAAGCAGAAAAAATGGGAAAAACACAACCTGAACACATTGCCGCTCTAAAAAAGGACAAGCCAAGCTCACCTGCAAATCCTACAGAAAAAAGTAATTCAGAACAAAAACCTGTTCTGCAGGATAAACTTCCCGTGCCATTTGTCGCCGATTCATTAAAAACGCGGACTATTTTGGAACCAAAGAAAAATACCAATACTATCGTCTATGCTGAGCTTATGATGGACGGCAATCAGGTAGGACTGGTGATTGAAGGGGATAAGCCGATTAAACCAAAGACCTTCCGTTTAAATAACCCTGATCGGGTTGTGGTTGATATTGAAGGCTATTGGGCTTTGAAAGTTCCGCAGCTTATCAGCAACCGCATGGTAAAAGATATCCGTTCCAATGCGCAAAAAGACAAAACAAGAATTGTGTTTGATTTAAAATTGCCTGTAACTTCTTCCTTGTTATACAGAATCCACAGCAGAAAATATCAGCTTGTTTTTAAATAATATGCGTATCCACAATAAACAGTATACAACAATTTGGCTTACTGCCGACGATGAACTGCAAATTATCGACCAAACAAAACTCCCTGCCCATTTTGAAATTGTCAGCCTTAAAACAAATGAAGATGTCTGCAGGGCAATTTCCTCCATGCAGGTGCGCGGTGCAGGGCTTATCGGCGTTACAGCAGGTTATGGTGTATATTTAATAGCAAAAAATTTTTCCAAACAAAAAATTTGGAAAGAATATATGCAGGAAGAATGTCACAAGCTGTTAAACACGCGTCCCACTGCAAAAAATTTATCCTATGCTCTGGAACGGCAAGCTCATATCTGGCAAAACAATGCCCCTGATGAAGCATTGCCAAAACTAAGAGAAGAAGCATTAAAACTTGCAGCGGAAGACATTGATTTTTGCAGGCTGATTGGCGAACATGGCAAAAAACTGATTGAAGAAATTGCCCAAAAGAAAAACGGACAACCTGTCAATATCCTTACCCACTGCAATGCCGGCTGGCTGGCGTTTACGGATTACGGTTCCGCCCTTTCCCCTGTGTACACAGCGTTTAATGCAGGTATTCCCGTGCATGTCTATGTTGATGAAACAAGACCGCGCAACCAAGGGGCAAGCCTGACGGCTTTTGAACTTGCCGAGCATAATGTACCCCATACCCTTATTGCCGACAACGCAGGCGGACACTTAATGCAGCACCGCAAGGTGGATATTGTTATTGTAGGTGCGGACAGAGTAACCAGAAACGGCGATGTTGCCAACAAAATCGGTACCTATTTAAAAGCTCTCAGCGCCAAGGATAATAGTATCCCTTTTTATGTTGCGCTCCCCTCTTCAACCTTTGATTTTTCCCTGTATGACGGGGTGAAAGAAATTGAAATTGAAGAACGTAATGCTCATGAAACAGAATATGTCACGGGCTATTATTATGATGAGAACGGACAAAAACAAGTCAGGGAAGTGCGGATTTGCCCGGAAAAAACAAAGGGATTGAACTATGCCTTTGATGTCACTCCTCACACGCTGATTACAGGGCTTATTACCGAACGCGGCATAATGGAAGCGAATGAAAAAGCCATTCTCACCCTTTATCCTGAAGCAGAAAAATATATCAATGAAATCAAGCAATAAAAAAAATAATTCTTTGCAGGATACATGCATGCAAGCTGCTTTCGATACGAAGCATACGGACGGGTATATTAAATTCCATTGTGAACATACAAATGCGGAATGGAACAGCGCGGAACTGCCTGTCACACAGGATTTTCTTTCACTTTTTAAAGAAGCTGATCTTTTCAGAACAAAAGTTTTTGATCAGGGATTTATTGGAATTTATGAAAATGGCATCGGCTTTGGCAATCTTTCTTTTCGCTATAACAATGCGTTTGTTATCACGGCAAGTGCCACAGGCGGAGCAAGAGAGCTCGGTCTAGACGGTTATACCCTCGTCAACCGTGTGGATATAGACAAAAACACTGTCCACAGTCTGGGACCTCTGCCTGCCAGTTCCGAAACCATGTCCCATGCAAGTGTGTATCAGCATAGCCCCCATGTGAATTACGTTTTACATATCCATAATATCGTGTTATTTAATTTCCTCAAAGAGCAAAATGCCCTCTCCACTCCGGACGATATTGCCTATGGAACGGTTCAAATGGCTGATGCCATAGGAACTTTGGTTAAACAAAATTCCACTGAAGCAACAATTGTTATGCGCGGACATGAAGAAGGCATTTTAATATATGGTCTGAGCATTGCCCATCTCCAATCGCAGCTGATTTTTTTATGTCAGGAAGCAAAAAAAGAGAAGTGTCCGCAGTGCAGGAAAGAATGCAAACAACAGCATACATAAGGGAGAAACAAATGGTTAAAATTGCTATTATTGGCGGCAGTGGACTGGAAAAATCCAATCATATTCAATCTGTTTCCGTGAAAGAGCTCTCCACGAAATGGGGCTCTCCCTCCTCTCCCATTACCGAAGGCATGCTCGGCAATGTGCCCGTTGCCTTTTTATCCAGACATGGTTATGACCATTCCATTCCGCCGACCCAAGTCAACAACCGTGCCAATATTGCGGCTCTCAAGGAAATTGGCTGCACCCATATTTTAAGCAGTACCGCAGTCGGTTCCCTGCGTGAAGAAATACATCCCGGCCATCTTGTTATTCCCGATCAATTTATTGATTTTACGAAACGCCGAGTTTGCACCTATTATGACGATTTCAAAGACGGCATACACCATGTCAGCCTTGCTGACCCCTTTGATGAAATCTTACGGCAAGATCTTATTCAAATATGTAAAAAACTCCATTTTGAACACCATACCAAAGCAACCGTCGTCACCATAGAAGGTCCCCGTTTTTCAACCCGTGCAGAATCCCATATGTTCAGGATTTTGGGTGCCGACATTATCAATATGAGCATTGCCCCGGAAGCAATATTGGCTGCGGAACTTGGCATTCCTTACGCAACTATTGCCATGAGTACCGATTATGATGCATGGCGTCAAAATGTTGAACCGGTTTCATGGGAAGAAATTTTAGCGGTAATGGACAAGAATACACAAAAAGTACAGCAGGTTTTTGCTGAAGTCGTTTCTCTTATTGCTGCACACGCATAAAACATTTTTTCGAGGAGCCAACGCTGTGAAAATTAGTCTTACAAGCCAAATGCTGCTTGCATTAATCGCAGGCTGTATCTGTGGTCTTATCATTCCTCATTTTGGCATTGAGCCTAGTTATTTCAAACCATTAGGAGATATTTTTATCAACCTTATCAAAATGCTTGTTGTTCCTCTTGTTTTTGCAACACTGGTAGCCGGAGCGGCGGCTGTCGGCGATGTAAGCCGTCTTGGAAAAATTGCCGTAAAAAGTCTTATTTATTATACCGTAACGACAGTTTTTGCCGTGACTATCGGTCTTATTGTCGCCAATATTCTGCAGCCGGGAAGCGGAGTTAATTTAAACCAAGCGGCAGCAGACGCCATAACGGTTACACCTCCTTCTCTTCTTTCTGTTTTCATGGGTATTATTCCTACAAACCCTGTAAAATCTCTCACTGACGGCAATATGCTCCAAATTATTTTCTTTTCCGTCTTTTTGGGTATTGCTGTCAGCTCCCTCGGTTCCAAACACAACCATATCCAGCAATTCTTTAACAGCCTTGCAGAAGCCATGCTCAAGCTTACTTCCATGGTAATGCTGTACGCGCCAATTGGTGTTTTCGGTTTGCTGACATTTACGGTCGGAACCTACGGTGCAGAAGTATTGCTTCCCTTGCTCAAACTCATTGTCGTCATGTTTATTGCCTGCATTATCCATGTATGTGTTATTTATTTGCCGTGCATAAAATACTCCGGAGTGCCCATTAAAAAATTCTTTAATGTGCTGACATCACCTATCCTGATTGCATTTTCCAGTGCGTCCAGTGCCGCTGCCCTTTCCAGCAACTTGCAGGGTGTTCAGCGCTTAGGCGCCTCCCGTCCTGTGTCAAGCTTTCTTATTCCTCTCGGCAATACCATCAATATGGACGGAACAGCCATTTACATGGGGGTTTGCTCTATTTTTGCCGCAACTTTCTTTGGCATTGACCTTACTTTTGATAAGCAGCTGATGATTATTGTCATTGCCATGCTTGCATCCGTAGGGACTATGGGAGTGCCCGGGGCCGGCATGATTATGATTTCCATGGTATTTACCCAAGTCGGTATTCCGCTTGAAGCCATTGCCCTCATTGCCGGTATTGACCGTGTTCTTGATATGATGAGAACAACGCTCAACGTTCTTGGCGATGCAACAGGAGCATTGACTGTATCAAAGGCTGAAAATGATATGCAGCCCGTGCAGGAATAATTTTTCAGCAGCAGAACCTGCAAAACGGCGCATTCTCTTTATGCTGACAAAATAGTTTCATTGTGTTTTTTTTAACGATAAGGATTCGACTATGTGTAAATTATCTATTCTGGTTCCGACCTATAATAAAGAAAAATATATTGCTGAATGTCTTGATTCTATTTTCATGCAGCGCACAAATTATTCCTATCAGGTTATTATTCCTGATGACTGCTCCACGGATAATACGCTGAATATTGTTTCCCAATATCAGGAAAAATATCCCGGCAAAATTATCGTGCTGACTTCTCCGAAGAACCAAAAACTTTATAAAAATATTCTTCGTGCCTATGAAATAACCAAAACGGATTATTTTACCGTTCTTGATCCCGATGATTACTGGATTGATAAATATAAAATCCAAAAGGCGCTGAATTTCTTAGAAGAAAATCCTGAATATACACTGCACATCAGCAATTCCTACCAGAAATTAAAAGACGGAAGCATTGTTCCTTTTTCCAGTTTTCAGGACGTTGACTCTGATTTTCAAAATTATTTAAAAGGTAATCCTGCACTTGCCCATACGTCCGGCACTATTTTCAGAAATGTTATTTTCAAGCATGGCATTCCGGAAAAAATGCTGCACCTGCCCAATCCGACCTGTGAAATATCATTCCGCGGTGACAGCTTTAGAAATGTTATCCATTTACATGAAGGAAAAGCCCGCACAGTTTCCCATTATGAATCTGTTTACCGCATAACAGAGGAGGGAATTTGGCAGCAACTGACAGAATTTGAGCAAAATCTGACCAATACACAGATATTTTTGAACTTTTGGCTTTATTTCGATAAGAAATATCCGGAAATAGTCCTGCGTGCGGTGCTTCACTTTAAACTGACAGAAGCAAGCCTGCAAAAACTCGATAAGAATTCCATTTCTCAAGAAAAATTTATACAGAAATTACAGCAATTCAAACAACTGCGGGAACTGCTTGCGCCTTTGCTGGACACAATAACAAAATAAGAAAAGGGAAATTTAACAATCTCCTCAATAACAAACTTATTTCTTACAATTATTGACCGATATGTTTTTTTATTTCCTGCGCATGCTCATGAATAAACTGCAGAAGGCTGCAAATTTCTTCAATATGTTCATCTGTCACGATTTGTCCTGAAGGAAGCTGGAAAATTTCACGGATTAAACATTCGGTATTGGGAAGTTCGACTTTGGCGCATTCCATAGAGACATACGGCACACTCTTATGCGCTGAAGGAATAAAATATCTGCGGGCAATAACATTTTCCTTATTTAAAATTTTAACAAGTTCATCACGTGAAAGACCAAATTCTTTTTCATCCAGTCTAAAAACAATATACTGATAATTCCCCTGTTTTGTTTCGTCATATTGAATAATGGACAAGCCTGCAATATTTTTAATTTTTTCTCTATATAACAAATACCTGTGTTTATTATTTGCTTTATATTCAGGGAATTTTTCCAAACTGAGCAATGCCATGGCTGCCTGCAGTTCGGAAAAGCGACCGTTGATAGCCAAAGGAACAGGCTCTTGATTTTTTCTGATGCAAGAACTTCTCATATTTCTGATACGTTCTGCAAGCTCATCATCGGTGCAAACAACGCCGCCCTCTGCAGCCTGCATAATTTTTGTTGCATGTAAAGAATACGTTGCACAATGTCCAAATGATGCTAAGCCGTTATTGTTATAGGCTGAACCGACAGCATGGGCAGCATCATAAAAAACAGGAATACCATATTTTTGTTCAATTTCCTCTAACCGCTCCACATCGCAAGGATTTCCCCAAAGATGAACCCCCAGTATCGCACTGATATTCTTATGCTTTAAAAGCGGAGTAACTGTTTCATAGGTAATAGTATGGGTATCAATATCAATATCTGCAAAAACAGGTTCAAGACCTGCCCGTCAAAGCTTGAATTGTTCCAATAAAGGTGAAGGAGGGAACAATAACTTTGCTTCCTGCAGGAAGATTTAACGCTTTTGCCGCCATGCTGATAGCGACAGTACCATTCGTAACGGCAATACTATTTTTAACCCCGGAAAGTTTTGAAAATTTATTTTCAAATTCAAGTGTCAGCCTGCCATGGTTCGCATAAGATTTTCTGTCAAAAATATCATTGGCAAGTTCTTCAAAACGCTCATATGCAGGAGCATTTATTTGACCAACGGGAAGCAGAATATTAAAGGCGGGCTTCCCCCCAGCAGCGCTAGGAGCTGTCTCTAAAAAAACATAGACATGATTTAAAATTTATGTTTAACTTTTTTATGAGCAGACATGATATTTCCGATGAAAAATGGGCTGTAATTGGTCCAATGCTGGCGAAGAACAGCACTGAAACAAGAGGACGTAAACGCAAAGACGACAGGTTGATGTTCAACGGTATTTTGTGGATACTTAAAACCGGTGCCCCATGGCGTGATTTGCCTTCTGAATTTGGACATTGGAAAACTGTACACAAACGTTTTCTTCAATGGGCAAAACTTGAAGTTTGGGATAATATATTAAAAACTCTTTCAATCCATGCCGACCGTGAAGCTATCATTATTGATGCTTCTTTTATTAAAGTACATCAGCATGGATGCGGAGGAAAAGGGGGCACCTCCAACAATCTGTCGGACGAAGCAAAGGCGGATTAACCACGAAAATTCATGCGGTTGTGGACGCTTTAGGCAATCCTCTCCGCATTTTTCTGACGCATGGAAACGTTAATGCTATTGTTCCTGCAGCAAGTCTTATCAAAGGACTTTCAGCAGATAAGCTCTTAGCAGACAGAGCCTATGACGCAACAGACTTATAGAATTAGCTCATGAACAAAAAATGGAAGCAGTAATTCCTCCAACTCCACAACGCATACTACAACGTGATTATGACCGGCATACATACAAAGAAAGACATTTAGCTGAATGCTTTTTCGCAAAACTAAAAGCATTCAAGCGAATTGCAACACGTTCAGAAAAACTTTCCATTGCTTTTAAAGCGTTAGTTATGATTGCCTCATGCTTAATTTGGCTGCAATAAATTATTTGGAAACAGCTCCTAGAGCGGTTTTACGTTTAGGGTTTTGGAGGGAGCGGCAGCCGCTGCCAACTTGTTGGCTCTATGGATACGGCAGCAGAGCTATAATTCCACACCAAGAAAAAAATCTTAGTATGTTCCAGAAATAATCTCGTGGCATATTTGCGGTAAAAGATCATTAATCCATCTCTGCGTATCAGGCTGCCATTAACTCTTTATTAAAGCAGACAAGCAATGCAGGCAGTCAAATTCCTTTTCTGTGCACATTTTATCAAGGATTGCCATTGCAATCAGGCTGCTTGCGTTGCCGTGTGAATAATAGCTTTTTTCTTCTTTGAGCCTTGCTGCCCAATTATATATATATATATTAAAAAGCTTTTCTGTTGTTTTCTGCACCTGAGGCGTATAAAAAAACTGTAAATAATATTCATTTACATCCACTTCAGCTTTATTAATGGAAGGAAAGCAGTTGGCAGCATTAACCATGGAGTAACCGACACTTTCTGTTGGTATTCGAGCATATTTCTCTTGGATTGTATTTCCTAATTTTTTTATTTCCTCTTTGATTGTTCTTTTATTTTCAAATTTAAAATCAATAATTCCGCTAAGATAACGCTGATAAATACAGGAAAAAAATAAGTTTCCGTCAATAGAACACTGCGGGTCAATTTGGTATAACGAAGGGTCGAGAAGTGGTGCAACACTTATTGTATTTTTCAGCATTGCCTCTACCGCCGTTTTTGCAAAATGGCTTCTTAACCGTGTATGACGGTAAAAATTATTCATTAAATCACCGGGATATTGCCGAACAATACCAAAAGACTCATTCAAAATCATTTTTACATATTCACCATATTTTTTATCGAATGCACGTGCGTAATTCACCCGTGTATCAACAAAACTATTTTCATACTTTTTCCAATGAGCTCTGAGCGCTTCTCCTCCCATTCCGGAAAAAGAAAAAAGTGGTTTTAACAAATACTGCGGCTTGCTGTAAAATTGTTTATGAAAGCACATTTTTGTCAATAAGGAAACTAACACAGCCATAGAAGGAGTAAAATTAATGGTTTCTTTTTTTTGTTCGTTATTAAGTTTAAAATGATATTTTTCCGCAATACTGTTTGCAATTTCAAAGTCTTCTTTAAATTTTTCAGTTGTCAAAGAAAAAACATTCACTTTATCAAGATGATTTAACTGCTCTGCTAAAACAGTAAACGAAGCCCTTGAGTCAAAGCCTCCAGATAAATTTACATTTATATTTTGGTCCACTGCAATTAACTGCTGAAAAAAATTTGAAAATTTGTTATGCCATTTATCTAAGATTTCAAAACTTTCTTTTGAATCCAACGGATATATTAATTCATTTTGCCTTATGGGAATTTCTTTTAATTCCTTTTTTACCGTATCAATATAAACAATGCAATTTTTTCTTAATTGTTTTATTTCTGCTATTGCTGTCCGATCAAAAGATAAAGAAGCCAGCTCATCAAACAGGAAATAGGATAAATATTCTTTATCCAAAGAAAGCATATTTTGTTTATAGAGATGATTTGCCAAATATAGAAAAGAATTGGAAAGTGCAAAATAATCCTGATTGCGGTACAGAAAAAGCCCATAACTTCCCCAATAATCCTGCTGAATAATTATTTTGTTCTTTTTACGAAGGACATTGACATACACCCCATACTCAATATTTGCTATTTCTTTATTATATTCATGGAGATTTCGAATAAATTGATTTTCTGTTATAACATAGCCATATAATTTACCTTTAACATCATGACAGTTATTGCTGTCAATGACAAAAAAATTGTCTTCCACAAAATTTCCATCATCAAAACGCATTACTTTTCACAACCTTTTTTATTTTTTTATAAATGCACCTGACAACAAAGCCGGATAATAAAACTTTTTGATATTCATAAAATGAGCGGATAAAAATTCCGGACCATTATTATCGACATAAAAATTTTTAGAAGCCAAAGGCAAATGGGAATAGCTGTCAATTTCAAAGGCACCTTTTAAAATCAACAAACCGCCTTTTTTCACTTTTTTAGATAATTTTACCAGTGTATTGTAAGATTCTTCTATATGCTCAAGAACATCAAGGCAAACAACGACGTCGTATTGTTCTGTTTCCTCTTCTTTGAGTATATCAAACCACTTTGCATTCATTTTGCAGGAAGAAATATAATATTTTACAAAATCAGAATGGTAACAATCCAAATCAAAAAACGTCATTTTTTCAAATTCATTTCTTGCATTTAAAGCAAGTGACAGGGAACCGGAGCCACAGCCATAATCGCAATAAGAAATATGTTTTTTTCCTTTTAAATATTCTGTCAGATAATGAAAAATATTCCGATAATCACGCAATTGCAGCATGATATTAAAAGCAAGAAACTTTTTATCTACTGAAAACCAGAAAGGAAGTGCCGTTTTTTCCGTATTTATTTCACCTTCATACTTATTTCTTGTTGTGGCATACAGATTAAATGTATCCATATCAATATCCATAAACTTTATCGCTTTATGGATTATCCGTAAATAATATTTTTCCGGAATATCAGAATAATCTCCAGAAACAAGAGTTTTAAATAATTGAGGATTTTTTAATTGAAGCATTGCCAAATTCAATTCTTCTTCTTCAAATTTTTTCTTTAATAATTCATATAAATTTTCATCGTATTTTTTTATATAATTTGCTGAAAAAGCCATAAAAAACCTCATATATTTTTTTACAAAATTTATTCTAATCACTATCAACTGTCAAGAATAATTATATGTTATCATTCTCAAACAATTGACAACATCATTCTTCTGTCATACCATTTAAAAAATTTATTTGGGATGATAGACATGAAAAATAAAGAATTATGGAAGCCGACACGATATATTGTCGATGAAAATAAAAATTTGCAAGTAAACCCTGCAACTCTGGGTAGCGGTTCAGACCTTACAAGAACATATCATCTGCACAATATTAATAGATTGATGAAAACATACATAAAAGGGAAACTCCTCGACCTTGGCTGCGGTTTTGTACCCTATTATGAATTTTATAAAGATTTAATTACAGATTCCGTCTGTATGGACTGGGAAAACAGTTATCATAAAAATCCTTTTATTGATATTTTTCATGATATAAATCAACCTTTCCCCTTACCTGACAATGAATTTGATTCCATACTCTGCACAGGAGTCTTAGAACATGTTTATAAGCCTCACGATCTTTTCAAAGAATGTCACAGAGTATTAAAGCAAAATGGCAATTTAATTATCACCTCTGTTTTATCATATTGTGAGCATGAACCTCCCTTTGATTTCTTTAGAAATACACAATATTTTCTGCGAAGAATTGCTCAGGAATTAGACTTTGAAATACTTGAGCTTATTACAATAGGTGACGGTTTATTTGTTATGGCTGATATCAGCGAAAAAATTCTTGCCTCTACGCCGTACAAAGACGACAAGCACTTAAAAAACTTAAATAATCTTTTAAAATTCCTTATAGAAAAATATACCGATAATGGCATACCTCTTTTAGAAAATTTCCCTAAAGGACACCTGACAGTTTTACGAAAAAAATAATCCCATGAAAAAAATTCTTATTTTTGGCACAACAGATTTGGCAGAACTTGTTTATTTTTATATCCAAAAAGATAAACTGCATACGCCTGCTGCCTTCACAACCCATAAACAATATCTAAAGCAGAATACCCTTTTTAATCTTCCTGTTGTCCCTTTTGAAGATATTGCAAAAAACTATTCCCCAAAAGAGTTTTCCATTGCCCTTTGCATTGGCTATACCAAGGTCAATGAAGCAAGAAAAAAAATCTTTTATGAAATAAAAGAACGCGGCTATCAAATTGAAAATATTATTTTTTCTTCCTCTAGAGTCGAAACAGACAATATGGGAGAGGGAAATATTATTTTACCTTATGCCGCTATTGACCCATTTTGCAAAATTGGAAACGGAAATATTTTTTATCCCAACAGCCTGCTCTCTCATCATTCAGCAATGGGAGATTTTAATTTTATCGCGGTTAATGCCTGTATTGCCGGAAACGTTACCATCCATGACAATAATTTTATTGGCGCAAATGCCACCATTAAAAATGGCGCAACAATAGGTTCCTATAATCTGATTGGGGCAAATGCCTATGTTTCCCATCAATTAACCCACAATCAGGTTATCGTTCCTCAGCAAAGCATAGTCCTCACCAATAAACAAAGCAGTGATTTTTTATGAGAGCTGACTTTTATAATATATTCCTGCTTTTTCACCTGTATTAAAAAGCACATCAACAATACTAACACCATGTTCAAAGGGGGCTCTTATTTGTTTATAAACCGGGTAATGTGAATAATCTTTCCAAACAACTTGAATACCTGCGTCATTAAATTCTTTTTCCGGTAAATATGATTTTGCTGCAGGACCTGATATATAAACTGATGTCCCTATTGATTGTAATAAAGACAAAAGTTTTTCTGCCCGTTGTCCATGAGAGCTATAGTTGGTGCTTATATCAAACTTTGTATTAATTTTCAAAAATTCAGAAGCAATATGTTTAATGACATATTGATTTAATTCAGATAAAAATTCCCATTTTTCTTCAAAATAAAGTCGGTAAAAAAAATCGTTATATACATTCCAATAGGGTGCTTTTTTGTAAGCATTTTCAAGTTTATCCCAATGCTCTTTTTGCCAGTTGCTTTCCTGATTAATTTTTGTTTCAGCAATTGTTTGCCCAAAAGAATACGTAACAGGAACAGTTATCCATGACAACCCCTGTAAAGAATAAATTTTATTCCTGTTTCGCCAATCATTTTTTGTGTATTGTACTTCATCATAAAAAACAAATAAATCCACATCATTAATGATATCAAAATATCCTTTCCATGGGATATAATTTGATTGTAAAACTGCAACTTTCATTTTTTTCAATAATACTAACTATAAAACTTTATTTTAATTTCCCATACATGAACTGCGACTGTTAAATTAAAAAATCACATCATGAGAATAATGGGTTGAACCTGCTATTTGCCAATCCTTACAATTTTTACATAAGGAGTTTAGTTCATTCCATCTGCCTTCCAAGTGTATTTTTCTAAATTCTTTAAGGCTTGTATTCCAAATTTCTTTTATTGATTTTTCATTAACATTACCGTGACTGATTTCTGCACCCAAATCACATGCACAATTCACAACTTGTCCGTTAAAACCAATAACCATTGTTGTCATTGCCCAATAACATGCTTTTCTTTTTTCAGTCAGCGGTACCATTATTTTCCTATCAATTTTACCTGCCCAAGTACACATTGGACGGACTTTTACATGTGCACCTTGTCCTGTCCAAAATTTAATAAAATCTTTTTCTTGATGTATATTATTATCCATTTCAATAAATTGGCACTCTATTTTTACATCATTTTTATTTATTTTTTTTTGAAGCGCCAATAAATTTAAAACATTATTTTTTGTTATTTCGTAATTTCCGCCACACCTGTTTAATTGGTAAACATCTGAAGAAAAAGCATCAAGACCAATAAAAATTTGTTTTATTCCACTTTCTAATAAGTGTATGGAGTTTTCTTCATTCAAGAGACAGCCATTTGTATTAATAAATAATTCATTTAACCCTTTATTTTTTGCATAGCTGATCATAGCAAAAATACTTTGTTTATGCTTAGCCCGCAGCATAGGCTCACCGGAAAAAACCATATAAATTCTTGTTGATAAATCTTCGCTTGCTATTTCATCAATGACTTTTGTATATAAGTTCCAATCCATAAAACCTTTTGCTCTTTTTGAATCTTTGGTCATGCACATTGAACATTTCAAATTGCAAAAGTTTACAGTATCTATGGGAATTATTTTCGGAAATTCCGTTAATAATAAATAGTCATCTACAGTCTCTAAAAAAGAATGAAATTCTGCCATGATCATTTCTCCTATTTCATTATACTCACCTCCTTTATATTTTTATGCGCAGCGCTTCTCACTTACATATATTTTGCGTAACCTGACTGCCAATCTTTACAGCCTTGGCATAAAGGAGGTATTTTATCCCAGTTGCCCTGACGCTGGTTGTCCCGAAATTCTCTTAATGTTGTATTCCAAACTTCCTTTATGCTGGAATTTACAACATTTCCCATGGGACACGCACAATCCAAATCAACAGAACAAAGTGCCACATCGCCTTTATCTGTGATATTAATGGTATTCATCGCCCAATAACAAGGCAGCCGTTCTTCCGTATCTACTAAATTTGTGGCAATTCTCCCTGCCTTTCCTGCCCAGCTTACCATGGGACGGACTTTACATTGTATACCATGTTCCCCATGCCAAAAATGAACAAAGTCATTTAATTCATGGGCATTGATGTCCATTTCCACAAACTGAACCACAACTCTCTGGTTTTCTTTTCCGTATTTTTCAAGCAGTTCTTTGTATTCCAAAACTCCTTCGGTTACTTTTTCCAAATTACCCCCGACACGTATTTGTGCATAGGTTTCAGGGGTAAACGCATCTATCCCCACATAAAAACCATTTAACCCTGCTTCAATAAGGCGTTTTGAAAAATCAGTTCTGGCGAGATTACCATTGGTATTGAGAATAATATTGTTAAGACCCATATCACGGGCATATTTAACTCTTTCAGGCAAATCTTTCAGCATTAAGCCTTCGCCAAAGAAGGTAATCCAAATTTGTGCAGCAGGATTATTTTCACTAATTTCCTGAATAATTTTCTTATACAAATCCCATTCCATAATTCCGGCTTTTCGTTTCATTTCCTTATGGAAACACATACTGCATTTGAGATTGCAAAATGAAATATTGTCAATGAGAATAACGGAAGGAAAATCTTTTTCTTCAGGAACGCGGGATTTTATTATTTCCTTTGTCTCTTTGCCGTACCGGGAATTTTTTTCTTTATATATATATATATTACGGTCTTTATCTATTTTTTCCATGTTGTTATCTCCTAAAAAACGTTATAATTTTTTCACAAATATAGTCCGCTTGTTCTGCTGCCAAACCTGCAAATAATGGCAAACGGATAATCCTTTCACTCAAATTTACCGACAGCGGAAAATCTTCTCTTTTATACCCCAGCTTTGCCCCCATTTTTGATGTATGAAGCGGAATATAATGAAATATGGCACCGATTTTTTCGCTTTTCAAGTGTGCCAGCAATGCATCCCTCTGCGCACCGTCTTGCAAAAGGATATAAAAAATATGGTAATTAGGCGTATTATACTCTGGAATTTTCATCATGGACAAAAAGCCTTTTTTCTCCAGCTCTGTCAAATTATTCCTGTATCGTTCACAAATAACTTTTCGTTTTTCCGTAATGATATCCTTCTGCTCCAATTGAGCCAATAAAACAGCGCTCAATAAATCAGAAGGCAAATAGCTTCCTCCCATATCGCACCATGTATATTTATCCACAAAGCCTTTAAAAAACTTGCTCCGATTGGTGCCTTTTTCACGAATAATTTCAGCCCGTTCCAGATACTCATGGTTATTGACAGCTAAGGCTCCGCCCTCACCGCAGACAAAATTTTTTGTTTCATGAAAACTATACGCACCTAAATCCCCCAATGTTCCGAGGTACCTGTCTTTATATTTTGCATTAACAGCCTGAGCAGCATCTTCAACAACAAAAAGACGATATTTTCTGGCTAAGACTAACAGATTATCCATGTCACAGGAACAGCCGGCATAATGCACCGGATAAATCGCCTTTGTTTTTTTCGTAATTTTTTCCTCAATTTTTGAAATATCAATATTTAACGTTTCATCAATTTCCACAAAAACAGGTCTTGCCCCGCGCATGAGCACGGCATTTGCAGTTGAAACAAAGGTATAGGAAGGCATAATCACTTCATCGCCGGCTTTTAAATTGAGCAGTATGGCAGTCATATCAAGGGCTGTACTGCCCGATGTCGTCAATAAGATATCAGGAATGGAAAACTGATTTTTAAAATATTCCTGCACAAGTTTCGTATATTTTCTATCACCGGAAACTAAACCGGACTGAAGAACATCTAATACGTATTTTTGCTCATTACCGGCAAAGTACGATGAACAATAAGGAATGAGATACTGCATAGTTCCTCTTTATGACGCTAAAATGACTTCCCATTGGGATTTGATAAAATCTTCATCAAAAAATTTTTTTACAGCTTCTTTATTATGCTCCGCATAATCATTTTTGATAAACTCTGCAAAGGTTAAATTTTTTATGGTGTTGGTGTCATAAATAACGAAACCATCACGATCCAAACGGGTTGCAGTGGAAATTTCCTTACGGATAAAAATTTTCTTTCCCAAATATAAAGAAGCCAGCGTATTGCCTACTCCCTGCGAGCGGTCTTGATTTAAAATCAAAATATCATTCTCGGCAAGATAATTGGCATAATATTTAGGTGACAATATTTTATCCAAATATTCAAACTTATCGCCAAAATACTCTTTTCCTTTCCGGATAATAATATCTTTATACTCTGTTTTTCCATAGGAAAGAATGGTGCGGATACGGATATTTTCATCAGCAAATTTCCGCAAACATGCCAAACCTTCCAGGGTTGAATCATCAGCAGAATTATTGATTTGTATAACAATATCATCATGATCTTTGGGCATGCAGATATCCAGTATATCCTTATTCACCGGAAAATTGTACCTTAATTTATACGGAGTAATATCAATTTTCAGTTTTGCAGAAATTTCTTCTTTTTCATAATTGGTTACATATTGAGCAAAATTTTGCCGCACATGCATATTTTTTTCATCTTCCGGGAACTTATAAAAATCTCCGCCCCACATTATCCACACTGCTTTTTTCAAAAAATCCTTATGAGTATATAAAAAATCGATGACTTCATTATCAAATAAAGAATGGCAGAAAATTTTTTCAACATGCAGCTCATTCCAATTAATTTGATAAAGTGATTGAATTTCCATAACATTCGCACCGGTTGGAAAGGGGAATTCCTTGAAAAAACGTTTACATAAAAATAAATGATCTTGCGGATTAAAATGCGTATTCAAAAAATCAACAACGGATTTATTGAATTTATCATTAAACATAAGATGAACATATTTATACATAACTCACCCCTATATAAGGAAAAAATTTCCTTATATTTTTATGGTATTATTTTCTATCTTTTTTGTCAATCTTCTGACGAAACAGCCTCTGCAAAAATGATATGCAAAATTCGTGCTTGACTTTATCATTTTCTTATAACAAATTAAATTCAATTGCTTAAGAGGAGCAAACAGCATGCAAGAACCATTAGTTTCCGTCATTATTCCTGCCTATAACCATGAAAAATTTATACAGGAAACAATTGAATCCATAGTTAATCAAACATATCAACATATTGAACTCACTGTTATTGATGATGGATCCAAAGATTTAACCTATAAAATTCTTCAGCTTCTGCAAAAGAAGTTTCAAACGCGTTTTGTGCGTTTTCATATAGAAACCCAAGAAAACAGCGGTACGTGTACGACACTCAATAAACTCCTTTCTCTTGCGCAGGGAAAATATCTGTATTTAATTGCTTCTGATGACAAAGCCCGTCCGGAATGTATCAAACTGGAAACGGACTTTCTGGAAAATAATACGGAATACGCTTTATGTGTTGGAAATAATGAATTTATAGATATAAATTCACAAAAATGTTATGTTGCTGACAGTTCCCTTTCACCAAAATCAAATTTTGAAGAGGGTGATTTTAGAAATTTTGCTTCCTATTTGGAATATTATCATCAATTTTCTTTTAAAAGCAATATCTTTGGAACATATAAAAAATTATTTACAGGAAATCACATTCCCAACGGCTATTTATTCAGAAAAGATATTTTTCAAAAAATAGGCATGTTTACAACTGAAGCGCCGCTGGAAGATTACTGGCTTATGCTGCAGATTAGTAAATATTGGAAAATTAAATATCTCAACAGAATACTTTTTTCTTATCGCTTGCATGGTGCGAATACTTCCTATCAAAGAGAAAAAATGCTTATCATGACAGGAAAAACATTAAAATATGAAATAAATTTGCTGCTTTCTCTTCCTGATGAAGAATTAAGTGAAGATGCACGGGAGGTAAAAGAGAATTTAATTGCGCAAATGAAAAATGCGAGCACACGCTAACATACTCTATTCTTTATCTTTCTTGCATTAATTTGACAAGTTTCGCATTATCATACATAATTAAAGTGAGTGGTAAGCAAAGGATACGCGATGATTAAATTTTTAGACTTACTAGCTATTAACGCCCGTTTTAAAAATGAGATAACAGCCCGTTTCAATGCTGTTAATGACAGTGCACGCTATTTGCTTGGTGATGAAAATACAAATTTTTGCAAACACTTCGCTGAATTTTGCGGTACAAACTATGCACTTGGCTGCGGAAACGGACTCGATGCCCTGCGCCTTATTATCCAAGCCTATGGTTTTGGCAAAGGTGATGAAATCATTGTTCCGGCAAATACCTATATTGCGACTATTCTCGCCATTACGCAAAACGGATGTACGCCTGTTTTGGTTGAACCAGATATCGATACCTACTGCATTGACCCAAATCGTATTGAAGAAAAAATTACGGAAAAAACAAAGGCGATACTGGTTGTGCACCTTTACGGACAAGCCTGCGACATGGAAAAAATATGGGAACTGGCTAAAAAATACCGCCTTAAAATTATTGAAGATTCAGCACAGGCGCATGGTGCGTATTATCAAAATAAACGCGTCGGCAATTTAGGCGATGCTTCCGGTTTTTCCTTTTATCCGGGGAAAAATCTAGGCTGTCTGGGGGACGGCGGGGCAATTACCTGCAATGATGAAGAATTGTATTTCAAAGTCAAAGCTATTGCCAACTACGGTTCCCATATAAAATATCATAATATTTATAAAGGGATAAATTCCCGTTTAGATGAAATCCAAGCCGCTGTCTTGGATATAAAATTGCAATATTTAGATGAAGACAATGAAAAACGCCGCGCTATTGCGGAAAAATATCTTCATTCCATTCATAATCCCGCCATTACTTTACCGCATGCAAGAGAGAAAAATGCGCATGTTTGGCATGTTTTTGTTGTTCGCTCACCAAAACGGGATGAACTGCAAGCCTATTTAAAAGAAAAAGGCATTGAAACCATTATCCATTATCCCATTCCTCCTCATAAGCAAGAAGCCTATAAAGAATATAGCGCCCTTTCTTTACCCGTTACGGAAAAAATACACCGGGAAGTTTTAAGCCTGCCGATATCCCCTGTCTTATCGGAAAACGAGGCAGAATTTATTATTGAAACCCTCAACAACTGGAAAGCATAAGAAGTTTTTATGGATTACAAATTAATAGAAATGAAAGTGATGGGTGATGAAAGAGGAAAACTCGTTTCTCTTGAAAGCGAAAGAAATATCCCTTTTGAGCTCAAACGGGTATATTATATTTTTGATACGCTTCCCAATCAGGAACGGGGCAAACACGCCCATAAAAATATGGAACAAATCATTGTTGCCATGGACGGCGCATGTGAATTTGTCCTTGATGACGGCAAAAACCGCGAAACAGTATGGCTTAATCGTCCTGACATTGGCTTATATATAGGCAAAAATATGTGGCGGGAAATGCGGAATTTTTCCTACGGCTGCAAGCTCATGGTTTTAGCCAGTGATTATTATGATGAAAGCGAATACATCAGAAATTATGAAGATTTTTTAAAAGAGGTACAAAATTGATACATTCACTCGCCGATGTACAATCAAAAAATATTGGTGAAAATACCTCTATCTGGCAATTTTGTGTTGTTTTGCCAAATGCAGAAATTGGTGATAACTGCAATATTTGCTCCCATTGTTTTATTGAAAATGATGTAAAAATTGGCAATAACGTCACTGTCAAAAACGGTGTTTTCCTCTATGATGGCATTACCATAGAAGATAATGTTTTCATTGGACCAAATGCGACTTTTTGCAATGATAAGTATCCTGTTTCAAAAAATAAAAATTTCAAGCCGGAAAAAATACACATCAAAAAAGGGGCAAGCATCGGGGCAAATGCAACGATTTTACCGGGCGTCACGATTGGGGAAAACGCCCTTATTGCAGCAGGGGCAATCATAACAAAAGATGTTGCACCGCATGAAAAAGTTATCGAGAAAAAATAATCTGTCTTTTTTAAGAAGCAATTATGATAATAATGCAGAATATTAATCCCGTCATGAACGGTATAACAGCCAATCTTACTTTACTTCCACAAAATCACGTATTTCTTCAAAGGGTTTATTCACTTTGTAGACGGGTGTAACAACATTGGTTAAACCGGAAACCGCATTATACACCACAAGCCGCCAACGGTACACACTGCTTTGTGTATAGGGCAAAACAGAAAAGCTGAACTCGGAACTGCGGTCTTGCCCCCAGACTTCCTGAGGCGTTTTTGAATATTTTTCAGCAGGAACAAAGGGACAGCCAATGCAGTTTTCATCAACAGCCTCAAGCTCAAGGGTAAAAGCCTGTACGTTTTCAAGAGCACCCGCAACTGTGCCCTGCACCGATAAGGTGCCTTCCGGATTATAAATCACAAAAACATTTTGCAGGCTAAAAAGCTGGTCTACTTTTTGAGGCAGGGGATCGCCCTTTTTCCCGCAGGCAGCACAAAAAATAAATAAACAACAGACGGCGAACAAACTATATTTTTTCATAGGCAATTTTTTTATCATGAGGATAATTTTTCTTTCCACTCAAAAAGCAAACGCATGCAGTCCAGCGGTGTTAAAGTATTTAAATTAATTTCTGACAATTCTTTTAAAATGGGATTTTCTTTTAATGCTTTTTCTATTTCCTCTTCAACAGTTTTTGAAGAAATCGCTTCCTGTTTTTTCTCTTCCGGCAAATCTTTTGTCGGCTCAAGTCCCGGTAAAAGCACAAGCTCAACCCTTTTTTCTGCTTTTTCCTTATTTTCTTCAAGCAGTGCAAGAAGTTCCTTTGCCCTGTGCACAACATGGGAAGGCACCCCGGCAAGCCTTGCCACTTCTACCCCATAACTCTTATCCGCCGGTCCCGGAATGAGCTTTCGTAAAAAGACAATATCGTTATTCCATTCTTTTATGGCAATATTCATATTGAAAACGCCGGAAATTTTCCCCTCAAGCGCAGTCAGTTCATGGTAATGGGTTGCAAAAAGCGTACGGATTTGCCCGCCTGCACGTTTTAATAATTCTTCCGCCACAGCCCAAGCAAGCGCCAAACCGTCAAATGTGCTTGTTCCGCGCCCTATTTCATCTAAAATCACAAAACTTTTCTTGGTTGACTGACGCAAAATCCGTGCTGTTTCCATCATTTCAACCATAAAGGTACTTTGCCCCTGACTGATATTATCAGATGCACCCACACGGGAAAAAATCCTGTCCACAATACCGATTTTGGCAAAGCTTGCAGGAACAAAGGATCCCATTTGTGCAAGCATGCAGATAAGCGCTGACTGCCGCAGTACCGTTGACTTACCTGCCATATTCGGTCCTGTAATCAATAAAAGACGCCTTTTTTCATCAACAAGCAAATCATTGGGAATGAAATGGGATTTGCCAATAACGGATTCGACAACGGGATGTCTGCCGTCCTTTATTTCAATGCTGCTGCCTTCATCAAGCAGAGGCTTTGCCCAGTCTTTTTTTCTGGCACATTCCGCTAATGCCTGCCAATAATCGATTTGTGCAAGTAATCCTGCCATAAAAAGAAGTCTGGGACGCTCATCGGCAATTTTTTGCCGCAGTTCCTGAAATAAACGATATTCCAATTCATTGCGCTTTTCAGAAGCAGAAAGCAGTTTATTCTCCAGCTCTTTCAGCTCCGGCGTCACAAAGCGCTCTGCATTGACAAGACTTTGCCTGCGTTCAAAATAAGCCGGTACTTCCTGATGTTGCGCCTTGCTTAACTCAAAATAATACCCAAAAACTCGGTTATAGCCCATCTTCAGCTTGGGTAAATCGGATTTTTCCTGTTCATGCACCAAAAGGGCCTGCAAGCGAGCTTCCCCATGTTCCATAACATCAATGAGCTCATCTAGTTCAGGGTGATACCCAACTTTAAACAGCATACCCTCGGTAATTTGCTGCGGGACAGTATCGAGCAAGGATTGTGATAACAATGTATATATATCAACACAGCTGTCCCATTTTTTGAGCAAACGCCCCAGCCCTTCAGGGACATTCTCAAAATTCAAGCTTTTATCTGTGGGAAGGATATTATCTTCTTGCTGTAAAACAGAAAAAATATCCGGTAAATACGCCAGACTGTCCCGCAGGGCTAAAAAATCTTTGGGATAAAACCGGTTCACACTAATACGTGTGGAAAGCCGTTCCAAATCATAGACCTTATCCAAAAGACCGCGTAATGCCTGCAGTTTTTTCGGATTTGCAAAAAAATGGCTGACAACATCTTGGTGCAGGATAATCCGTGCAATATCTTTATACGGATACCGCAGACGTTCTTCCAGTAAACGCCCTCCCATTGGGGTTTGACACAAATCAAGCTCATGCCACAGCGTCCCCAGCCCTTTTTTGCCGTCATAACGGCGAAAAATCTCTAAATTTCTCTCGGTTACTTCATCAATAACCATAAACATTCCCGTATCCATGGGCTCAAAAGCGGAGAGATAGGAAGGAACATATTTTTGCGTTTGTTCGATATAGGCTACTATTGCCCCGCACACACGCACCAGAACAGGCTTTTTTTCTAAACCAAGCGCGGAAAGTTCCTGAACTTTCTGCACTTCCAAAACACGTTTTTCAGAACGCTTTAAATCAAAATGGCTGGAAGCATTTAAATAAACAAGCTGTGTTTTTCCATTAATTTTTATGAGCTCAGGAATTTCCATACCCGCTGCAACAAGAAGTTCTTTAGGATCAACCTTATAAACCCATTGCCAAAGCTCACTTTCTTTGGAAACCTGCACGCCTGTCCAAGCACCCGTTGAAACATCAAGCCATGCAAAAGCTCCGGCATTTTCCTGCCAAAAAACTGCCCCTAAAAAAGTATGCTGCTTTGCCTCCAAATTCGCATCGTCAATAACAGTGCCGGCAGTTAAAATTTTGGTAACTTCCCGCTTGACGAGCCCTTTTGCGCTTTTCGGATCCTCCACCTGATCACAAATGGCAACCTTGTATCCCTTTTCCACCATTTGGCTGAAATACGCATCAGCAGCATGCCAAGGAATTCCGCACATGGGGATATAATCGCCCTTATTCCTGCTTGTCAGGGCAAGCTGCAGTTCCTTAGCGGCAATTTCCGCATCATGGAAAAAAAGCTCATAAAAATCCCCCATGCGATAAAAGAGGATAGTATCAGGATATTGTTCCTTTATCCCAAGATACTGCTCATACATGGGGGTCAGTTTAAAATTTTCCGGTAATTGCATATATCAGTTATTCAGGATCGGAAGCGCGCAGAACTGAATCCAAACGCTTTTGTGTTGCCTCAAGTTCAGCTTTTAATTTATTTTCACTGTCGGAATATTTTGTTGTAAGCGAAGAAAGTTCTGATTCCACCTTATTAAGCTTTTTTTCAAAAGCATTGGCACGGCGGCGGGCAGCCATAACACGAGAGCTAAGAGCCACTCTGTCCCACATGAGCATGAGAAGAACAAGAAATGCTCCCAAAGCAAAACAGATAAGCATAACAGAATATAAAGGAAGTGGTATTGTTTCAATAGGCTCAATAACAAGCAAATCTAATTTCAAAACCACAGGATCAGCAAATGACGCTTGATTTTGCACAAAAAACATCATGACAATAAAGAAAACAAGAACTAAAAAAAAGACTTTTAAGTAACGCATAACCACTCCTATACATTCTTATCAATATCACCATACGGTAAAATATTATTAATCTATTATTTCCTTAAAAGCAAGAGCAAAAGTTTTTTGCATTGTTTCAAGCCGTTCCGGAATAAGCCGAACATCCGCCACCACCGCAATAAATTGGGAATCTCCTTCCCAGCGCGGAACTAAATGACCGTGCAAATGCTCACTGATACCTGCTCCGGCAGCTTTGCCCAAATTTATTCCCATGTTAATGCCGTCAGGGTGGCAAACCTTCCGAATGGCCTTGCAGGAAAGGTTAATAACATCCATAAATTCATTCCGCTCTTCATCTAAAAGATCCGTTAAATCCATGCAGTGCCGATAAGGGATAACCATAAGATGCCCTGCCGCATAGGGGTAGCGGTTTAACATGACATAGACAAAATTTCCCTTATATACCACAAGCCGTTTTGTATCTTCCGCCGTTATTTTCCTGTCAAAGCTTTTCAGACAAAACACACAGCCGTTTTTCTTTTTGGGAGAACGGATATATTCCATTCTCCAAGGTGCCCACATTGTTCTCATATCGCCTCCGCAAAATCACTATAGCAAAAAATTCTCTAAAAATAAATTGTGAAATACTTGACAAAATTAAAAAAAATATCCTAAGAAATAAAAAAATCATATAAAAAGGAATATCGGTTTCATGGCTGAGTCACAAATAACCATCAAAGGAAGTATAGTTCCCCTTTCTTTCAACGCTTCAAAATGCAAGGTTGCCCTGCGAACCATTCAAGACGGTGAAGAAATTGAATATCCTATCCTTGCAAAAGGAGCAGGAATTGATTTTATTGATATGGTCAGCAATTTTGTCAGCGCAAAATGTATGCTTAATCCTTGTGAAGAAGAGGACTGCACAAAAATCCACGTCTGTTCCTATACTGTTTTAGACGAACTTGACGAAAATGATTTGTTTAGCCCTGCCCATGAATAATATATCATGAGAATTTTAGTTGTAGAAGATGATATTTCTTTAAACAGACTTATCTGCGAAAAACTAAAAAAAGAACATTATACCATTGATTCCTGCCACTTGGGAAATGAGGCAATAGCCTATATTGAGGGTGCGGAATACGATTTAATCATTCTTGATATTATGCTTCCCAACATGAGCGGTCTGGAAATTCTCTCCTTTATCCGAAACAAAAATAATTTGACGCCTGTACTCATCCTTACCGCCAAAGACAGTATTGAAGATAAAGTCAAAGGACTTGATTTAGGTGCTGATGATTACATGGTAAAACCTTTTGCCTTTGAAGAATTATCTGCACGTATCCGCGTTCTTATCCGCAGAGATTCAAAACAGGCTCAGCACATATACCAAATTGCGGATCTTATTCTTGACGATAAAACAAAAACAGTGACCCGCAATAATATCCTTGTTTCCTTATCCTCAAAAGAATATACCCTGCTTTTTTATCTGCTTATCCATAAAGGGCAGGTTCTTTCACGTGAAACCCTCAACCAGCATATTTGGAATTATGACTACGACGGCAATTCCAATATTATTGATGTATACATCAGATATCTGCGAAAAAAAATTGATGAAGGACATGCAATAAAACTCATCCATACCATACGCGGACAAGGCTATGTTATCCGTGAAGAATAAATTTTTTTCCCCGGGCATTAAGGGTAAACTGACTATTCTTATCAGTATCAGTATTTTTTTATTTGTCCTTCTCTTTCTCACCCTGCTTCTTATTGCGGGAAAAGAACAAAAAGAGTCCACAATAAAAAATGAACTCATTGCCGCAATTGAAGAAAATGCCGGACGAATACGCTTTCGCGACAGCGGAATTTTCCTCAATTCCCTCTATTTCGTGCAAGATAATATTTACACATCACTCTATGACGACAAGAAAGAATTTATTTATGGGGAAATACCGCAAAATTTTCCTGTCTATACTGATTTCACAATAAACAGGCTCAAAACAACAGGGCATTTTTATATTTACGATATTCAAAAAGAAATACAAAGCAAAAAAATTTTTGTGCGGGGGATTATTTCTGTTGCCTCAGCAAAACAAACATTCAGCATACTTTTTTATACTATTCTTGCCTTTTTGCCCTTACTGGCATTTTTAACCATTATTTTATCCCGCTTATTTATTAATAAATCCTTTCAGCCCATTGAACATATTATTACAACGGCACAAGAAATCCAAAATAAAAGAGATTTCTCCCTGCGTATACAATTACCCGGAAAATCCCGGGACGAAATCCATGCCCTTGCCCGTACCTTTGACGCACTTTTTGAAACTACAGAACAGGCTTTCATAAAAGAAAAGCAGTTTACCTCCAATGCCTCCCACGAAATCCGCACACCTATCAGCGTCATTATCGCCCAATGCGAACTTGCCCTTGAAAACGAACAAAGCACAGAAAATCAAAAAGCACTGCATACTATTTTATGGAATGCCAAAAAGATTTCTCAGCTGACAAGCCAATTACTCTTGCTGACCAAAGCAGAACAAAATACCGATATACTGGAACGGGAAAACATTAATTTCAGTGAACTTGCCGAAATTATTGCCGAACAGCAAAAAGAACTGGCAGAAGAAAAGGGACTGTTCTTTTCCTCTTCCATTGAAAACGCTATTTTTTTCTACGGCGACCCCACATTGTTAACCAGTGCTTTAATCAATCTTTTTTCCAATGCCATACACTACAATAAGGAACACGGAAAAATTAATTTTACCCTAAGCCAAAATGAAAATACTATTCACGGCAAAATTTCCGATACCGGAATTGGTATTTCAGAACATGATTTACCCAAAATCTGGGAACGTTTTTATCAAGTAGATGCCGCACGCAATAAAAAAGAATATTCCGGTTTTGGCTTGGGTCTTTCCTTAGTAAAATGGATTTTTGAAGCTCATCAGGGAAAAATCACCGTTTCTTCTGCTCTTGGCAAAGGAACAATCATTCAATTTGCACTTCCGAAAAATAT